>PEZT01000001.1:130666-130908 GCA_002773945.1 Candidatus Beckwithbacteria bacterium CG10_big_fil_rev_8_21_14_0_10_34_10
CTTTTTAATTTAGAAGCCACAGCCCTTATTTTTGCTCTTACCGGGTGTTGCATTTGATACTCAAATTCCCTTGCAAGCACAACAGTAACGTCCATCAAGTTTTTATTGTGTCTTTCTGCTTGTTTTTTCATATTTTGAGCAGTTAAAGGATTGTTTTAACGATCTTGCCACCAGGGTTTCTTGTTCTTACTCTATCCCCTAGGATGCCCCTCTTGCCCCTATTTACCATTAAGAAACCAACT
>PEZT01000004.1 GCA_002773945.1 Candidatus Beckwithbacteria bacterium CG10_big_fil_rev_8_21_14_0_10_34_10
TATTTTTTTTAGAAAATAACTGCCTCGAGAAGCAAAAACAATTAGTTCTTTTCCCAAAGTAGTGGGGACGGCTATTTGGCCATGAGTCCGCCCAAGCATAACTAAATCAGCGTATTTTTGGGCTAGATTTACAAGTTTTTTTATTAACTTTAATTGGATTGGGATAATAATTTTGTCTTTTGACCCTTGGAGAATCAAACCATAAGAAAGATTATTAACATCTTCGCTGGTTAACCCCCAATGAACCCAGGGAGAAACTTTATCTAAGTTTATTTTTTTTAAATGAAGTTTTAAAAAGTATTCAACGGCTTTAACATCATGTTTTATTTCTGCCTCTATTTTCTTCACCTTCACTAAATCTTCTAGCTTTAAGTTTTTAACCCAGTTTAGCAAGGCTTTTTTTTGTTTTTCTTTTAATTGGTCTTTTTTTAAGAAATCCAATAATTTAATTAAATAAAGAGCTTCCACTAAAAGTCGATGTTTTATTAAAGCGGCTTCAGAAAAATAGGGACTTAATTCTTTAGTTTTTTTTGAATAACGACCATCAATGGGAGAAATAGCCGTTAAAGAAAAATTAGTCATGGTTCATTTTTCTGGGCCGGCCTGGTATAGCGTTCTCGGGACAGACGAAGAACTTTACTTTTATTTTTATTCAAACACTTTAGTAAGGGCAAGGTTAGAGCATAAAAAGGAGTGGAAGTTAAATTATCAATCGCTAGTTTAATAATAATCTGGTAGTTACCAATTTTAACTAAATCTTCCTCTTCATATTCCTTGCCGAATTCCCGGGATAAAATTGATGCATCCTGAGCGCCGACTAAAAAGGAAACTAAAGTCCCGGTGTTACCAAAAATTGCTTTTTGAATATCTTCGGATAATTGACCAGTGTATTGATTAGCAACACTAATATTTAAACGGTATTTTCTGGCTTCAGAAAGAATCTTAATAAAAGAGTCGGTGGCAAAATTCTGAAACTCATCCACATAAAGATAAAAATCTTTTCTTTTTTCTTCTGAAACTTTCACCCGGTTCATAGCCGCTAATTGCATTTTAGTAATAAACATTGCTCCTAGAAGGGCGGCATTATCTTCCCCTAATTTTCCCTGGGAAAAGTTGCAAAGCATTATCTTCCCCTGATTCATAAACTCTTCCAAATCAATCGTTGAATGAGGATAACCAATAATTTCTCTTATCATTGGCGAGGTGACAAACTGACCCACCTTATTCATAATCGGAGAAATTGCTTCTGAACGAAGCCGATCGGACATTTTATTAAACTCATTTAACCAAAAACTTTTTAAAGCCCCTTGAGAATACTTTTGGATAATCTTATCTCTAAAATTATCATCAGATAATATCCGAGGCACATCAACTAAAGTACTGCCTGGCCGGTTAACTAAAGTTAAAATCGTATTTCTTAGAATATATTCTAGTCTCGGTCCCCAAGAATAGGAGTAAAGTTTGTGGAAAATCCCCACAATTCCTGAAGCGATTAATTCAGCGTGTTCTTTTTCTTTTACTTCCAAGGGGTTTAAACGAAACGGGTTTTTCGTATCCGCCGGATCTAAATAACAAACATCATTTAAGCGGTACGAAGGAATATAATCAAGCAACATTTCACATAAATCTCCATGAGGATCAATCACCGCTACTCCCTCCCCATTCCTAATATCATTAATTGCCATATTAGCAATTAAAGTAGATTTCCCGGTCCCGGTTTTACCAATAATGTAAACATGTTTTCTTCTATCTTTTCTTTTAATTCCAAAATTAACCATTTTATTTTTGTATTCTGTTTTAGCAAAAAAATTAATTTCTTTTTTTTGGCTATCGGTTAAACCAACCGCTACCGGCAAATTATCAGGCGGTTCACCCCCAACTTGACCCCCCCAAGAAATATTTTTAATTTTGGATAGACCCTCATTGGGTAAGTGAAAAATTGTGGCTAACTCATCAATATTTAAATATTGATAGCGGGGAATATATTTTCCCCGCCTGTTTAAAATACTCTTTAAAAAATTTGCTTTTTTCATTTTGGGTTGTTTTAAACCCAGGCTGTTACCTTCTCCCAAGGTTAAACTACCAAAGCTGCCGGCTAAATGATTTAAAAAAGCTTGACTGGCTTTTTCATCAACCGAAATCGCTAAAAGTTTTATCCCGACTTTAAAAGCATTCTGACTAATCTTATTTTCAATTAAACCTGACTGGGGATGAGATTTTATTTTTTCTCCATCAGGACTAGGAATCCCTTTTTCTAAGATTTTTCTGGCTGAACTGGCATAAGAAGGAGAAGCAAAACTAATATTAATTTGAATTAACGCTTTATCATCTGGGCCAGCTTTAGCCAGTGTTCCTAAAAGGGACGATAAAGGATCAACGTCCCGAAAATCACTGTAAATTTTAAGAGGATAATAATAGGGTTTAGTTAATTTTAGTTGGCCAAAGCTGGCTTTTTTAAGAGGCCAAGAAGCTAAGGGATCTTTAACTCGGGAAATTACGGCTTTGGGATACTGGGCGCTTAGCTGAGAAATAAAATAGGGTTCAAAACTAGGATCTAAAACACTATAAAAATATATTCTTTGGTCAAATAGAGCAATTTCTAAACTAAGGCTTTTTTCTTTACCTCGGAGCCGGGAAAAAAATGAAGCTTTTAAATTAGAAAGACTGGCAAATAAGGCCGCAGATGCCTCGGGTGTTTCTTCACTTTCTTTAGGCACTCTTATTTCTAAAACCAGTTTTTCCATTAAAAATATTGTAACATTTTTAAGTCAGTTTCTCTATAATTTAACTTATAACCAAAGCTTTAAACTATAACCGCAATTCCGGCATTTTATTTTCCCGTCTTCCTTTTTTATTTTTACTAAAGTTGGTCGCCAGGCTTCTCTTTTAATCACTAATTCTTCACATTGAGGACAGATTGTATCTTCTTTTGAATATAAAGATTCATTCCAGGTTTTGGCTGGAGCCCAAATATAAATATGTTTTAAACCAGCCTTTTTACCAATCTTATAGGCTTTTTCTAAAGTTTTTATTGGAGTAAAGGGAAGTTTTTTAAAACTTTTACTCGGGCTTAAGCTAGGATCAAATCGGGACAAATGCCAGGGGATTTCGGGATCTATTTTTTTAATCCAGTTAGTGATTTTTTTAAGTTCTTTTGAAGAATCATTAATCGTGGGAATCACTAAAGTAGTCAATTCCGTATGAATTTTATATTTTTTAACTGCTCTTTTGGTCATTTTAAAAACCTCGCCGTAAAAAGCCCCCATTTTTTCTAAAGTTTCTTTGTAAAAACCCTTGATATCAATGTTAAGGGCGTCAATCACTGGAGCTAAATATTTTAAGCCTTCTTTACTCCAAGAACCATTAGTCACAAAAACAGTCAGAAGACCTTTTTTCTTAGCCAACTTAGCCACATCATAAACATATTCTGGCCAAATAGCTGGCTCATTGTAGGTAAAAGCAATTCCTGGACAATTTTTTTCTAAAGCTAACTTAACCACTTCTTTGGGAGAAGTAATCTTTGGTTTACCTTCTTTCTTTAAATCACCTAAAACCCGATTAGCTTCTTTTCCCCAGGAACAATGAGGATTTAAACACTGCTTACAACGATAATTACAGCCAAAGGAGCCTAAAGATAAAACTAAAGAACCAGGGTAAAAATGATAAAGAGGTTTTTTTTCAATCGGGTCTATTTGAAAACCATTTAAAATTCCATAAGTTAAAGTATAAAGCTTATCATTTTTATTAAGTCTGGTTTTACAAAAACCAACCTGGCCCTCAGAAATTAAACAATAGCGCTGACAAGCTAAACACTTAACCCCGGAAGAAGAAAGTTTTTTAAAAAGCTTGGCTTTTTTCACTAAACTAATTTTAGCATAAAAAAACTAATCCTTTTTAAGAACTTAACTTTCTTTCTTTTAACCAGTTACTAATTGTTAAACCAACCTCTTTTGGTTTTTCAGCTGGTAATCCATGACCAGCTTCTGGAATTTCTATTCTATTAACATTTCCGCCCATATTTCTAATACAATTTTCCAAATCAAGTATTTGTTTCTTGGGCACTACATGATCGTTTTGGCCATGCAAGACTAAAACTGGTATCTTATTTTCACTAATCCCTAACAAGGTTCCATCTTCCTCTAAATTCTGCTCACTTAATCTTTCAACGGTTGCCCTTACTATTCCAAAGGGCATACCATCAGGTTTATTTCTGTCTCTTATTCTGTTCAAAAATATTTTTAGCCCAGGTTTTTTAAAACTGTCGGGGACTTTTTCTTCCGGTTTAATGTCTTTTGGACGGATTCCATAATTAACAAACCTAGATACTAATTTCCTGAAATTAGTAGGGAAAACAGGCGTATCCATTAAAACAACACCAGCAATTAATTCAGGATGCTTGGCGGCCATTTTTAAAACTGTCACTCCTCCCATTGACCAAGCAGTTAAAATTACTTTTCTTTGCAACTTATCTTTTTTAAAAGCTTCATTATCTCTGTAGTTTTCTCTAATAAACTGGCTGATTATTTCCCCAGATTGGTCAAAAGGATTTTGGCCTTCTTTATTTTCCCAACCCCCAGGTAAATTAGTTGACCGGCCGTGTCCTGGTAAAGAAACATTAACAATTTCCACCCCTTGGTCTCCCATTGTATGAGCTAAAACTTCTACCTCAGCATCACATTCTGGACCTCGACCCCAACCCCCAGTTAAATTAATAAATACCAAATCACTTGCTTTAGGTTCTTTTCTAGTATCAACATGGCCAACTTCTAAAAACATTCTTTGGTCAAACATCTTTTTTTCCAAAACATGAAACGTCCATTTTAATAAGTTTTGCCTTAAAGCTGCATCAACACAATTTAAAGCTCCTTGCCGACTAGCTCTATTTTTCGAAGGAAGTCTTTGACCAAAAGATGAGGTATATTCAACCATATTTTTAAAAACAATTATTAGCCTTCATATTTTAAGCTGTCTTCTTTTAAACTTCAATAAAATTTCTTTACTTCTGTTTTGAGGATGAAAAAAAGCATAATGAAGATTAATTGATTCTCTGGTTACCCTTTTTCTCATATATAAAGTTTGGAATTTAAAAGCTTTCTTTTCTAAAAAATTTAAAAAGGATATTTTCTTTTCTTTTTCTTTAATGTTATTAGAATTTTTAATTATTTCAATATTTTTTTTATCTATTGAAAAAGGTAAATATTTTTTAAGCCAAAGGTTTTTTTGGATAAATTTTTCATAGGTTTTATTTTTATTTAAAACAACTTTCATTTGAACAATTTCATGAGCGGTAAAAAGGTTTTGTTTTTGGGTTTCTATTTTTAGTCCCTCTTCATCTAAAAATATATTTAAGCAAAACTTATCTTTAATATTTCTATTATTGGGTTTTCTTCTTTTATTAAGAATTTCTAAAGTCAAAACTACCAAGAGCCTTGTTAACCAAAGCCGGTTTTTTTGGGTAATAATTAAAAGGTCAATATCATCGTTAAGCTCACTGTTTTCCATAGCCAAAGCCCCTGTAATGCCAATCATTTTAATTGAAGAAATTAAACTTAATATTTTTATATATTTTTTGGCTAAAATAAGCTTTTGTTGGCTTATTTTTTTTCTTTTATTTCTTAAATCAACCAAGTCTTTTTTATTATTATTCGATAAATCTTTATTCGTCAAAAAATAATAGGGGAAAACAAGTTTTATATTTTTATCTTTAACTAGGTTTTTTAAAACTCCGGAAAGATTCTGATCAATGTTTTTTCTAATATCTTTATTGATTTTTTTTAAAGAAGAAAAAATTAAAAGCTTTTTTATCTCTTTTTTTCTAAGGGGATAATCAAAAAGCTGATGGTAAAAAAGAGTTTTTAAAACTGCTTTTTCTAAAGCTCTCATTGCTCTTCATATTGGCTTAATATTTGTCCTACTCCTTGAGCAGTTGAATTCAAGGCTGTAGTAGGATTCTCACCCCGGACAACTTTATTAACCGCATCTTTAAAATAGTTAATAATTTTATCATTAATTCCGTTATCATAAGTATTGGAACAAAGATAAAAGCTTTGAGCATATTCACCCTGGCTTAAAAAAGCCCCAACCACCGGATCATCTAAAAGATTAGCGGCTAAGTCTTTCCTAGGATAAGGTTCACCAAACTTTCTTGTTTGACTGGCTTTTGAATAAAGACTCAATAAAGCATCTTTAGAAGAAAGATAGGCTAAAAACTCCCAGGCGGCGGCTATGTTTTGGCTTTTATTACTCACTCCTTCAGCCCAAAAACTAGCCCAAGCAATTTTTTCACCAGGAAGCTGGGGAACCGGGGCAGTTTTAAATTCTAGATTAGGATTAGTCTGCCTGATTTCATGGGCCCGCCATGAAGGAGCAACCATCATAGCTGTTTTTTCCGTCGCAAAAGCATAAACAGAATTAGGTAAGGTTTCATTCCAAACCCTGTCGGTCGTCTGAAAAAGAGTATAAAATTTTAAGGCATCTTCGGCTAATACGCCACTAGGATTTTTTAAATCAACTCCATTTTGAAGCATCATTAAACCTAAAATGTCAGAAAAGTGATCAACATTATTAGCTGAACCTAAGGCGGCTCCAGAAAGCTGGATTCGACCAGCTTCATCATAAATAGTTAAATCAATGGCCGTTCTTCTTAATTCATCCCAAGTACTAGGAAATGTTTTTCCAGCTTCTTCAAAAATTTTGGGGTTATAATATAAGGCTAAAGTGTCAAAACCTAATGGCAAACCTATAAGTTGGGAATTAGATTCTAAGCTATCTTTAATAATTGGAAAATAATCATCTAAGTTAACTTGGGCTTTAGTTTCCTCTGGAGCAGGAGCCAATTCTCTTTTTAACATTGGTACCCAAGTATGGTGAAAACGAAAAATATCTGGCCCCTCACCTCGAGCTAAAGCAGATTGTAGTCTTTCTCGATAATCTTGATGAGATTGCTGAAGATAATTAATTTTTATATTTGGATGGCTTTTCAAATACTCTTCAATTACTCCCGCCATTAATTCTTCTGATTCCCAAAGGCCCCAGTAAGTTAAACTAATTTCTTCTTCTGCTTCTTGTTTTTGAGTGGTTTTTCCTTGTTGTTTATTAACAAAAGGAATAACTACTTTGGTAATTAAATAGTAAAGACCGAACCCAAGTAAAATAATAGCTAAAAGGGGAATTATTTTACTAAAAATGGATTTGGTAATTTTTCCCTCGGGAAGAGGACTTTCTTTTTCCCCTTCTCCTGCTTGTGAAAAAGGCTCTTCTTCTGAACCAGTTTCGGCTGGAGATTCAATCCAGGGAGGAATAAGTTCACTAGCTGAACCTGACTGGGAATCAGCCATCTCATTAGAAGGAGCTGAATCAGACCCTGGTTCACTTCCAGCTAGACCAGCTACTCCTGTTTGGTTTGAAGGAGGAATATCATCCATGTTATTCTTAGTTCATGATACAAAAATTAGCAAGGAAGTTGCAAGTAGTCAAAAAAATTAAAAAGAAATTAAAAAAAATTAAAGTTTTTAAACCTTTTAAAAAAATCTTTTTATTGGGTTTTGGCTTTATTTTGTTTTTTGCCTTAATCGCCTTAAGTTTTTATTTTATTTTCCGGCAGAAGATTTTTCCAGGAGTAAAGGTAGCTAACATTAATTTAAGCGCTCAGAGTCAAACCCAAGCCATCACCAACTTAAAGCAAGCAAGTTTAATCCAAAAAAAGATTCTCAAACTCAAACACCAAGATCTTACTTGGGAAATTGATCTTTCTTTCCTTAACTTTAACTATCTCTCGGAAGCAACCAGCCGTCAAGCTTTTGATCTTGGCCGGTCTGGTAATTTTTCTAAAGACCTCAAAGACAAAATCCAAGCCCTAAAAGGAAACGTTAATTTAGATTTTGAGTATCAACTTAATCAAAATTTACTGGAAACAGCTATTGCCAGTATTGCCGCTCAAATTGATGTTCCTCCCATTTCTCCCAGCATAAAAATTATTAAAGATCAAAAAGAGAAAAAAATTGAAATTACCACCGGCAAGGAAGGAAAAAAACTCAGCCAAAAAGAAACCTTAAAAGATATTAATCATCGCCTCCAAAAGCTTTTACCCCTTTATATTAATCTACCAGTTCAAAAGCTTCAATCAAATATTACCCAAAAACAGGCTGAAAAAACAAAAACAAAAGCAGAAAAACTCTTAACTAAAGAAATGGTTTTAAGCTATAACGACAATTCCTGGCAACTTGAAGATAAAGAACTAATTGATTTTCTTGATTTTGAAAATGATTTTGATGAAGAAAAAATTGCCAGCTTTACCGCTCAAATAGGAAGATCAGTTAACCGACTACCTCAAAATGCCCTTTTTAGTTTTGCTCAAGGCCGGGTAATTGAATTTAAGCCTGCCAAAGACGGGCAAGTCCTAAATATTGATAAAACTAATCGACTTATAAAAGAAACTCTAAAAACTTTGGAGGAAGAAGAAAATACCAAAACTAACATTGATTTACCGGTAGAAACAAGCCAACCAGATGTAAAAACTAAAGAAGTTAATAGTTTAGGAATTAATGAAAGGTTGAGCAAAGGAGAATCCTGGTTTTTTGGTTCCATTAGTTCTCGAATTCATAACCTTAAACTGGCGGCCAGTCTTTTAAATGGGCTTTTAATTGCTCCCGGAGAAACATTTTCTTTAAATCTTGCCCTGGGAGATGTTTCCGCTCAAACTGGCTTTCAAAAGGCTTGGGTAATTAAAGAAGGTAAAACTGTTTTAGGTGATGGCGGCGGGGTTTGCCAGGTTTCCACTACTCTATTTAGAGCCGCTTTAAATGCCGGCCTGCCGATTATTGAAAGAAGGGCTCATGCTTACCGGGTTTCTTACTATGAACAACGCTCTCAGGTAGGATTAGACGCGACTGTTTTTTCTCCTTCACCGGATTTAAAGATAAAAAATGACACTCCAGGCCATATTTTAATCCAAACTTATACTGATACCGCCAATATGAAGCTTACTTTTGAACTTTATGGCACCTCAGACGGCCGAAAAGCAACTATTTCCCCATCAAGAATTTGGGATCAAACTCCACCCCCGCCAGACCTTTACCAAGATGATCCCACTTTACCAACTGGAGTAGTAAAACAAATTGATTGGAAGGCTTGGGGGGCTAAAGCCGCTTTTGACTGGAAAGTAGTTAGAGGCAATGAAGTTTTACAAGAAAGGACTTTTTATTCCAATTACCAGCCCTGGCAAGCTATCTTTTTAAAGGGAACAGCCGGATAATGAAAAACTCTTCTTTAAAAAAAACTTTTATTGTCTTTGAAATTATTATCTTTATTTTATTTTTTGTCTTATTTTTAAGCACTTTCCTTCATCAAATTACGGCTTTTACCCAAGACCTGGGCCGGCATCTTAAAATTGGAGAAATCATTATTCAAACTAAAAAAGTACCCCCAACCAATCTTTTTTCATCTTCTTTTCCAAACTTTCCTTTTTTAAACCATCATTGGTTAGGAGAAGTTATTTTTTATATCTGTTTTAAGTTTATCGGTTTAAACAGCTTAATTTTTCTAAAATTGGGTTTGTGTTTTTTATCTTTTTTTTCTCTTGTATATCTAGTTTACAAAAAAAATGGTTCTTTAATTGCTTTTTTATGGGGACTAGTTTGTTTTTTTCTTTTTTCCCGACGAACTGAAGTCAGGCCGGAAATATTCAGCTTTCTATTTTTAAGTCTATATTTAATTATTTTAAGTCGGAAAAAATATTTTAATAAATTCTTTTTTATTCTGCCTTTAATTCAGGTTCCTTGGGTTAATATTCATATTTACTTTTTCTTAGGACCAAGTCTTATTTTTTTTTATTTTTTAAATTCCTTATTCAAAAGAAATAAAATTAAAAAAATATTTAAAAAAGTAATCATCACTACTTTTTTAGTTGGCCTGGCTTGCTTTTTAAACCCTAATTTTTCAAAAGGGGCTTTTTATCCTTTTAATGTTTTTAAAAATTACGGCTATAAAATTGTTGAAAACCAATCTTTTTTCTTTATGAACCGTTACTTTGGAAAAATAGCTGATCCTTATTTTCTCTTAGTCTTCTTTATTTCTTTATTAAGTTTTATTTTAACTTTAAAAAAACAAAGTTTTTATTCCCTAGTAAGTTTTATATTTTTCTCTATTTTGGGTTTTCAGGCCAGCCGCAATTTACCTCTTTTTGGCTTAGCTAGTTTGTTTTTTGTCAGCCAAAACTTAAATATTTTAAAACAAGGGTTTTTAAAAAAAATGTCCATCCAAAACCTTTTAAACTTAAAACTGGGGGTTTTTTTTGGACTAATTTTTCTCCTTATATTTTTAAGTTTAGGAAATATTACTAATCAAAGCAGAAAAAGAAAATATAGTTATAAAAAATTTGGTTTAGGTAAATTCAAAGGTGCTGAAGCAGGCGCTGATTTTGTTATTAAAAATAACTTAAGCGGTCCTTTGTTTAATAACTTTGATATTGGCAGTTACCTGGATTTTCGGTTTTATCCAAATATAAGAGTTTTTGTTGACAGCCGGCCTGAAGCTTATCCCACTTCATTCTTTAAATCTACCTATATTCCAATGCAGGAGAAAGAGGAAAAATGGGATGAAATAAATAATCTTTATAATTTTAATTTAATCTTTTTTTCCCATTCTGATATTACTCCTTGGGCCATAAATTTTTTAAGTTTTATTCCTAAAGATCCTGATTGGCAAATAGTTTTTTTAGATGACTTTGTTATTATTTTTCTTAAAGACAATAATTTGAATAAAGAGCTTATTGACAGATATTCAATTAAAGAAAATGATTTTCAATATAATTGTCGGGGTCAACTTGATTGCTATGCTAGAATGAAAAGAATTCTTAATAACTTAAGTTGGAAAGTTAAGTTAACTTTATAAATATGAAAATTCTGGGAATTGAAAGCTCTTGCGATGAAACTGGCGCCGCTATTTTAGAAAAGGATAATCAGGGAAAGATTACTATCTTATCTTCAGTAATTTCTTCATCAGCCAGCATCCAGAAAAAATATGGAGGCATTATTCCCGAGAAAGCCGCCAGAGAACAAATTAAAGCTATCATCCCTATTATTTCTGAAAGCTTGAATCAGGCGGGGGTTAAACCTCAGGAATTAACAGCCATCGCGGTTACCAAAGGACCTGGTTTAATTGGTAGCCTTTTAATTGGCTTAGAAACAGCTAAAACTCTAAGCTTGGTGTGGGGAAAACCCCTTATTCCTATTAATCATCTCCAGGCCCATTTATATGCTAATTTTGTAGAAAATAATAATATTAGTTTTCCAGCTTTGGGCTTAATTGTTTCCGGCGGCCATACTGAACTTGTTTTAATGAAAAACTCAAAAAGCTTTAAGTTGATTTCCCAAACCAGAGATGATGCTGCTGGAGAATGCTTTGATAAAAGTGCCAGGCTTTTGGGCTTTTCCTATCCGGGCGGCCCAGAAATTGAAAAAGCCAGTCAAAAAGTTAGTTCTGAAGACTTAAAAAAAAGTGAATTAAGCTTACCCCGACCTTTATTTTATGAAAAAACCCTTGATTTTAGTTTTTCCGGCCTAAAAACCGCCGTTTTATATCAAGTCAAAGGAAAAAAACTTTCTCAAAAACAAAAAAACATTTATGCTTTTGAGCTTCAAAAAGCAATTTCAGAAGTTTTAGTTAAAAAAACCAAGCTAGCAGCTGACAAATATAAGGTTAAATCAATTTTAATTGGTGGCGGAGTGGCCGCTAACCTGTTTTTAAGAAAAAGCCTTAAAAAAGAGTTTGAAAAAATCAAGCTTTTTATTCCCAAGCTAGAATTTTGTCAGGATAATGGCATAATTATAGCGGCGGCGACTTTTTTTAAGTTTAAACCTGCTTTAATAGCAAAAATTAGACCTGACCCCTCTTTAAAAATAAATGAGTAAAAAGAAAAAGCTGGTTATTTTTTTATTTGGCTTCTTTTATCTCTTTGTTTTTCTTTGTCTCTATTTTTCTTCTCTGGCTTTAAGCGGCAAAACCCTTTTTTTAGACGTTGTTAACAATAAACAGGAAAATTTTTCCAAAAACTATTTAAGCTGGAAAAATAAAGCTCAATTTATAAAACCCTTAAAAGAATTTAATGAATTTTTGCCTCAACTTGTAGGGATTGGCAAAGAAACTAATTATCTTGTTTTACTCCAAAATAATTGGGAACTTAGACCCAGCGGCGGCTTTATGGGCTCATATGGAAAACTTAGTTTTAAAAATGGCGGCCTAACTAATATTAAAGTTGAAGATATTTATGTTCCTGACGGCCAAATTCCTGGCCATGTTGACCCACCAGAACCAATTCAAAAAGCATTTAAACAGGGCTTTTGGAAACTAAGGGATAGTAACTGGGAAATTGATTTTATGACTGCTTCAAAACAAATTCTCTGGTTTTTTGAAAAAGGCGGAGAAAAAGATATTAATGGTTTAATTGCCCTAAATTTTATCTTTTTAAAAGATCTTTTAGATGTTTTTGGACCAATAAATTTAGTTGATTATAAACTAGATATTAATAGCAGTAATTTTGTTAATCTAGCTCAAGAAAAAGCCCAGGCAGATTTCTTTCCCGGTTCCAGTCAAAAAAAAGATTTTTTATCCTCTTTAACTAAAGAGTTAATTTTTAGATTTAAAGACATAAATTATAAAGAATCTTTTCAATTACTTAAAGTAATTTTCAAAAACTTAAATCAAAAACAAATTCTTTTAAGCTTTAATAGTAAAGTTGTTAATCAATATTTTTCTAAATTTAATTGGACCGGAGAAATTAAAAGACTATGTAGTGATAAAGAAAACATTGTCACTGATTATCTTTATCTTGTCGAAACAAATTTAGGGGCTAATAAGGCTAATTGCTGTTTAGAAAGAAAAGTTGAACAAAACATAAGTTTTGAAAATAGTCTTTTAAAAGAAAAACTAATTCTTGGTTATAAAAACAATAGTCCTGAAAAAAAGCCCAGTCCACCTCAATCCTGGGGTGGAATTTATGAAAACTATTTAAGAATATTAATTCCTTTGGAAAGTGAAAATATTATAGTAAAAATTAATGATCAGCAAATTAAAGAAAATATTGATCTTAAGGAATACCAACAGCAGAAAGTTAAATCAATTGGTTTTTTTGTAATAGTTGATCCCTTGTCTGAAAAAAAAGTAGAAGTTAGTTTTCAAAAAAAAGTTAATCATAAAGCCAATAAATATTATTTAGAAATCCAAAAACAGCCGGGAGTTGAATCTTTTCCTTTTATAATTAATTTTATTTCTCAAGATTTAAAAACTACAAAAACTATTAAAGCTGATTCTATTTTAAAATTTAGTTTAATAGATTAAATTTTTAATAAAAGGCCTGACTAAAAAAATTATTTAGGTATAATAGATTATATGAGTGATCAAGAACCACAACCAACTCCCAAAGAGACCTTGTTTCCAAGAGAAAATATTTTAGATAACTCAATCATTTGCACCCTTGAAGGAAAAACGTCGCGCTTAATTGCCTGGACAGACGAAATAAATGAAAATCGTTCTGGATTAGAATCTCAAATTGCCTCTGCTGCCCTAGATTCTTTTGTTTATTTTGGAGAACATGGCCTTTTTGGAGATATAAAAATTAAAGATATTAATTTTGTAAAATCAGTGTTCTTTAAAGAAGCTGATGCGCTAGGAAAAGTTAGTCGTTTTCTTGATACAAAAAAAGGTAAAACTGATGGCCTTGTTGCTTTCCCAACTGATGATCCTGAACATACAGCTCTTGTCTATTTCTGGCAGTCACCCAGAATTACCTGGGGAGATAGAAATCAGGGCCGCAATATAAATTATTTCGTCCTTATTACCAAAAATAATATTGCGGAAAAAATATTAAACCTCTCCCAACAAAATCCTTGCTACCCTTATAAAACACTTTTGCCTACTCTTTATCCTCATGCCTCTACTCCAATTCCTCAAGAAATAGTCAAACCTGCCGTTAATAAAAGCCTCTCTGCCGAGGTAATGGAAATAACAAAAGACCAGTGTAAAAAAAGATTGTCTGAAAAATATGAACAAGCTAAACTAAAGAGTCAAAAAGAATGGGCTAAACTATCGTTGATAAAAAGATTAAAGTCCAAGCCAACTACACCAGAAACCACAGTCTCGGGAAAAGATTTTAACCTTAAAGACTTGGCGGTTTTTATTACAAAAAGATTAGTATCCAAACACATGGTTCTTAAAAAAAGAATTAATTATGATCTTATCCCCGAATTCTTTAGTCAAAAAGAAAATCAAGCCTTTCAAGAAATAAGTCAAGAAATTGTTAGTCAAGAAATAAACCAATCAAATTATTCTGAATTAATAGGTGAAAGAATTTTCCCTTATATCTTTAATATCCTCTGGTCCCAAGCGGGCGAGGATTTAATTGAAAACGCTGTTCAATGGAGCCAGATTCAAAGACGACACTCTTTAGAAAATTTATTAATTTGCAAAGACAAAAAGATTCTTGAAACTGACGATCCCCATAAACTGACAAACCAACTGAATAATATCACCGTCTCTATAAATATTTAAAAAGGCAGGTCGTCAATTATATCTTCTTGATCTTCTTGGGGGCCAATATATTTTTTAATTTCTTCTTTGGCCGGACAAAATTGTCTAAAGAGACAGTACTGACAAAGTTTTGAAGGCTTAGTCTTAAATTTCTTTTCTGCTTTTATTTTCTCAATTTTTTCTAAAACTAGGTTTTTAATATCATTTTTGTCTTCTTTACTTAAATCAAATTCTTTAATCCGACCGGTTTTTAAATAATAAAAGCTGGCTTTTTTAATCAATTGTTTAAAATTAAGTTCTCCCAGAAGTTTGTAAAACTTAAGCTGGAAAATACTGCTTTCTTCTCTTTTACCGGTTTTAAAATCCACGACCACTAAAGAATCCGAATCTTTATCATTTCCCAAGGTAGAATCTTCTTTTAAAATTAAGTCAAACTTACCGGAAATATCATAATCTTTACTGATTGGTTTAATTAGTTTTTTATAATCCTCAATTGAGCGGTTTAAATTATTAGTGGGTAAATAGTAAATCTTGGCTTTTTCATTAAAACCTTTTTTAAAATTCAAAAGCATTTGTAAAGCTTCTTTATAAATTGATCTTTCCTCTTCAATACTTTTAAAGCCGCCCCATTTTCCTAAAGGCGGTAATTTTGAAAACATGGCTTCTGAACGCCAGCTTATTTGAAGTTGTTCTTTTAAACCCTTAATCGTCTTTTGATCTTTGGGTAAATGGAAATACAAAGTTAAAGCATCATGAATTGCTTTTCCTAAAGTATAAAAAAACCAGATGTTTTGGGGTTCTTTCCTAAGTTTACCCTTCATTTTAGAGTAAACAGGATCAAGATAAGTAAAATGATAAGCCTTAGGGCATTGATCAAAAAGTTCAAGTTTGGAATAAGAATAAATTTTTGAAAAATCTATTTTATCTTGATGGTCATTTTTATAGCTCATTTTTTAGATTCTTATTGTTTATCATAACAGCTTTAGTCTTTTTTTTCTTAACAAAAGGTGATATTTTTTGGCAAACCTATGGGCTTCGTTTCTTAAACGGATTAAAAGTTTTAAAAATAAATCTTTTTGAGAAGGAGAAATTCTTTTAAAAGATAAAATCCGGCTATTTTTTGTTACTGGTTTAATAATTATCTCTTCTTCTTTAACTAAACCTAATAAAAAAATTTTCTTTTCTAAATCTGCTTCTTTTAAGGCTTTAAAGGCCGAACTTACTTGGGTTTTGCCGCCATCAACTAGAATTAAATTAGGATAAACCCATTCTGGGTGTTTTAACCTTCTTTTTAAAACCTCTTTCATCATAGCTGGATCATCAGGTTTAGCTTTAAGTTTTATTCTAAACCTCCGATACTGGGATTTTTCGGGAATTAAATCTTCAAAAACTACCATTGAGGCAGTCGCTTGCTTGCCTTGTAAATTGGAAATATCATAAGCTTCAATTCTTTTAAGTTTAAAAAGTTTAGGAATTACTAACCTAGCTTTATTTAATATTTCCATTTTTTGGTCTTGGGACAAATTTAAAGACAAGCTTTTTTGATCTAAGCTTTGCCAGTTTAAAACAATATATTTTATGTTTTGAATTTGGTTTTTAATAATTTCTGCCTTTTCATACTTTTTTAACTGACTTTGTTTTCTCATTTCTTTTTCCAGGTTTTTTAAAAGGTTTTTTACCTGTCCATTTAAAAGCCTTTTTAACCGAGTAATTGTTTTTTGATACTGAAGTTTTTGAGCTTTAATTGGACAGCCAGGACAAAGTTTAAGCTGATAGTATAAACAAGGTTTTTTTAAAATCTTTTTACAGGTTCTAAAAGGAAAAACTACCCGTAAAAATTTTAAGATTTTTTTGACTTCTGATCCTGAAGGAAAAGGACCAAAATACCAAGCTTTTTTATCTTTTTTGCGGCTTAAATATACTCGTGGAAAATCCTCTTTGGAAATGGCAATCATATTAAAGCTTTTATCATCCTTAAACTGAATATTGTATTTGGGTTGATACTGATTAATCAGTTTTGGCTCTAATAGTAAAGCTTCAAACTCTGAAGGAGTGGTTTTATAACTTACGCTTCTAGCTTCAAAAAGCATTTTTTTGGTCCAAGAACCTAGATTAGAGGCTTTTAAATAAGATTGGAGTCTTTTTCTTAAATTAACGGCTTTACCAATATAAATAATCTCTTTTTTAAAATTTTCAAAAAAATATATCCCGGGTGTCAAAGGAAAGTTTGAAATTTGTTTTTTAGTAATAGGCATTTAGATTAAAATTAGTTTAAAGATATTTTTTTAAAAACATCCCCGTATAAGAGTTTTTAGCTTTAGCAATATCCTGAGCTGTTCCTTGAACTACAATCTGGCCGCCTTTTTCTCCACCTTCAGGACCAACATCAATAATCCAATCAGCGTTTTTAATAAGATCCAGGTTGTGTTCAATCACCACCACTGAGTTACCATTACAGGTCAGTTTTCTTAAAACTAAGATTAGTTTTTTAAGGTCATGAAAGTGTAAGCCCACCGTAGGTTCATCTAAAAGATAAATTGTGTTCCCCTGGCTGGTTTTAACCAGCTCCCGAGCCAGTTTTAATCTTTGGGATTCTCCTCCTGATAAAGTACCTGAGGGCTGACCCAAGGATAAATAGTCTAAACCAATTAACTTCATCTTTTCCAGTTTTTCCCTAATTTTAGGAATGGATTTAAAAAAATCCAAGCCTTCTTCCACCGTTAAGTGTAAAATTTCATCAATGCTTTTGTCATTCCAGGTAATTTCTAAAACCTCATCAATAAACCTTTTCCCCTGACAAACCTCACATTCAACCCATAAATCTTCCAGAAACTGCATTTCAATTTTATTTTTCCCCTGTCCCTGACAAGCTTCACATCTTCCCCCCTTGGTATTAAAGGAAAAAAATGATTTATTAAAGCCTTTAATTTTGGCTTCTTTCGTAGTAGCAAAAAGCTCCCTTATTTCCGTAAAGACGGAAATATAGGTGGCCGGATTTGACCTGGAAGTCCGACCAATTGAACTTTGGTCCACTAAAAGCACCCGGGATAGGTGTTCGGCTCCCAGCATTTTTTCATATTTTCCCGGTTTTTTTGAGTAGTCAGGATTAAAATATTTTTGTAAGGCCCGATATAAAGTTTCTTCCAATAAAGTGGATTTACCCGAACCGGAAACACCGGTCAAACAAACTATTTTTTCTAAAGGAATTTCCAAATTAATATTCTTTAAATTATATTGTTTACAGCCTTCCAATCTTAAAAAAGAATTAAATAAGGGTTGTCTTTCGGTGGTAACAGGGATTTTCTTTTTACCGCCCAAATATTGACCGGTCAATGTCTTTGATTTTTTAATTTCTTCTAAAGTGCCTTCAAAAACAATTTGACCGCCTTTTTTGCCAGCTTCTGGTCCAAAATCAATAATCCAATCCGCCTTGTTAATAATTTCCGGGTCATGCTCAATAATAATCGGGCTATTGCCAATATCTCTTAATCTTTCCAAAGTTTTAATAAGCCGCTGGTTATCCCGGGGATGAAGACCAACTGTTGGTTCATCTAAAATATATAAAACTCCGGTTAAACCGGTTCCAATCTGGGAAGCTAATCTGATTCTTTGACCTTCCCCGGTAGATAAGCTTCCGGCTGGCCTGGCTAAATCCAAATAGTCTAAACCAACGGCCAGTAAAAACTTAAGCCTCGTTCCTATTTCTTTTACAATGGGATTGCTTATCTTTTTTTCTTTTAGAGATTTAAGTTTGCTTTCCAGAGTTTTAAACCAACCTTCCAGTTTATCTAAAGGTAATTTAGTAATCACAAAAATATTTTTCTTATCAATCGTCACTCCTAAAGCTTCTTTTTTTAGTCTGGCTCCCTCACAAGTCAAGCAAGTTTTTTTAATCATTAATTTTTCAATTTCTTGACGGATAAAGTCTGAGGAGGTTCGGTAATATCTTCTTTCCAGTTTCCTGGCTCGCCACTCCGGATATTTTAAGCGGTCAATTCTAAATTTTACTCCCAATCCTTTGCAATCTTCACAAGCGCCAATGGGTGAATTAAAAGAAAAACTACTGGGTTGAACCGGAGGAATTGATAAATTACAATTCATACAAGCATAGTTTTCGGAAAAAAGTTTGTCTTCCCATGATTCAGGCTTTGAAGAAAAAGAAAAACCTTTGTCTTGAACCTGACTTAAAATTAGAAAACCGTCAGACAATTCTAATGCCTGCCTACTCGCCTCAAAAAGAGTTGATTTTATAGTTTTAAAGTTTTTTAAGTCTTTTTTAGTGATAATTAATCTTTGGGTGACAACTTCAATATTATGTTTGTTGTTTTTTAAAAGCTCTATGTCTTTGGAAAGGTCAATTAAAAAATTATCCACCCTTAAAAGTTCATAGCCTTTTTTATTCAAAGAATCAAAAAGCTTTTCAAAAGTCCCTTTTTTCTGCCTAACAACAGGAGATAAGATATATATTTTTAAAACTCCTTTTTCTAAAACTTTGTCTTTAATTGTTTTTTCCATCCTATTAACAATTTCCTGAATCGACTGCTGGGATATTTCCTGGCCGCAGGAGGAACAATGGGGATGGCCAATCCGAGCATATAAAAGCCTTAAGTAGTCATAAATCTCAGTTATAGTTCCCACCGTGGACCTAGGATTAGAAGAAATATTTTTTTGGTCAATGGCAATGGACGGAGAAAGCCCTTCAATTAAATCAACATCCGGCCTGTTGGAAACCCTTAAAAACTGACGGGCATAAGAAGACAAGCTTTCCACATATCTTCTTTGACCCTCAGCATATAAAGTATCAAAAGCTAAAGTAGACTTACCTGAACCAGAAACACCAGTAAAACAAACCAGCTTTCCTTTAGGAATCTCAAGGTTTATATTCTTTAAATTATTTTCCCGAGCACCTTTAATAGTAATTTTATCCATCATAATAACCTTCTAGTTTTTTTTATAAATTCTTTTTTATTTACCAATAACAAATCAGCCGGCTCCAAAAGGATATGGCTTAGAAGATATTATATTACAAAAGAGTTGTTTATAGCTAACATCTTGCTTAAATAGTCTATCTAAATTAATTAATATATTATATTTTGCTAAGTTTGATAAAAATAACTAGTTTAAATAACTTAAAAAATAATAACTTTTTTCACCAACCAGAGATTAGTAAAACCGCCCAATAGACAGGACGATTTTACTAATCTTAAAATATTAAATTTATTCAAAGTTAATATTTTCTGGCTTTACATCTGGTATTCTATTAGGATCATTACATTCTGGGCTTGGTTTAAAATACTCATATAATGCCCTTTCAACACCATCGCGTTCATGAGTATAAGTAACCTCTGCCACTCTAAAATAACAAGTACCCCTAAGATAATTTAATAAGGGGTCATTATCTGTATCTTTATTGACATATTGATTTAACCTATCTCTTAAATCTTTTGTCTGACCTACATAAATTACTCTTAGCTTATTATCTTCCTTCTCTACGCTAATCCTGTAAACCCCAGGACTCGCTGGAACATGTTTATTAACATTATTGCTGCTTAAATGATAGACTTTACTCCATTGAAGCTTCATAAAAACCTCCAAATCCCACATCACTCTTGCGGAAAAAAAATTAATAATGTAATATTAAATTAGTCAACATTTGCGGAGGAGTGAAAATCTTCTCCGCTAATTGTTTCTTTGCTTGCTAAACATTAATAGCTACTTCTCCTTTCTAATAGGCAAAAATTACCTATTGACAAATAAATATAGAAATAATATCATTAATAAGTAGACATAGTCAAGTAGACAAATTAATATAAAAACATGGTAAATCTTAAAGGTTTAACCGAAAAACAACAAAAAGTACTAGACATTATCATTAGTTATATTAAAACTCAAGGCCTCCCCCCTACTATAAGAGAAATAAAAAAACTTTCTGAAATAAATTCTTTAAGGGGTGTTGTACTTCAACTTGAAGCATTAGAAAAAGAAGGTCTTATTCAAAGAAAATCAACTGCCAGAGGAATTATTGTGCCTTCATCCTTACTTATAGAAAGTAATAAAAAAATATCAATTCCTTTGATGGCTTGTTCAATTCCAGCAGGACATGCAACTGATATTAACGATTACTCAGACGAACAAATAAAAGTTAATTTGTCTCAAACTAAAGGACTAAAAAATGTTTTTGCAGTTAAAGTGTGCGGCGACAGTATGATTGGAGAAAATATTAATGATGGAGATACTGCAATAATCTTCCCTCAACTTGTAGCCAATGATGGAGAAATTGTGGCTGCAAAAACTGAAAATGGTGTTACTTTGAAAAAATATAGAATAGTTGAGGGGCGTTCTATGTTACTTCCTGCTAATTTAAAATATGAACCAATTACAAAAGGTTTTAAGATTCAAGGAAAATTAATAAACATATTAAAAAAATAGCTATTAATAAACCCTAAAAATTTTTTTCAATCTTTTTTATTTTATCTCTTAAGTTAGCTGCTTTTTCAAAGTTAAGTTCTCTAGCTTGAGTTCTCATTTCTTTTTCTAGTTTTTTTATTAGTTTCTTTTTATCTTGGGGGGTTAGTTGATGGTAGTCAATTTCTTTTTCTTCTTTTTGTTCTTCTTCTATTATTAGTTTGGGCCTGATATTTTTTTTAATTGATTTAGGAGTTATTTTATGTTTTTTGTTGTAATTGAATTGTTTTCTTCTTCTTCTTTCTACTTCTTTTATAGCTTGTATCATAGCTGGGCTTTTAGTATTGGCATATAGAATGACTTCTCCTTCTAGGTGTC
>PEZT01000020.1 GCA_002773945.1 Candidatus Beckwithbacteria bacterium CG10_big_fil_rev_8_21_14_0_10_34_10
GCAGAGAAAAATTGAAAATTGGATTTTAAACAACAAAACACCAATTGAGTTTAGCAGGGAGGTAAACGAAACCTTGATACTCTACACCGTTTGACAGGTTTAGATGTGTTTGTTATACTCAATATCGTTTATGTTAAGTACTCCGCATGTCTTGGTTGGAATTTTCCTAATAGACAGATTTCCTAATATCTGCGGTCTTGTTTTAGCCCTTTTAAGCCATTTCCTTTTAGACTTTTGTATCCCTCATTGGAATCCTCATCTTTATACTGAGTTTAAAAAGCAAGGTAAAATTTCAAAAACATCACTTAAAATAATTATTCTAGATATTATTACAGCCATCGGCGCTACTTTATATTTTATGAGTCTAAAACTGCCTAACCTTAGTCTAGCTTTACTTTACGGTTTAGCTTCTTTTATGGCAATTTTACCTGATTTTGTGGAGATTCCTTATTACTTTTTTAGATCAAAAAGTGTGCTTTTGAAAAAATATGTTTATTTTGAACATAAATATCAGGCTGGAGCGGGAGTTTTCTGGGGGGGATTAATTCAAATTCTTATAGGTTTAGCAGCTTTAAAATCTCTTCTTACTTTCTAAGTCTAATTTTATTTATTTAACTCTTTCATGATATTCAGAAGTTCTAGTATCAACTTTTACTTTATCCCCTACTTTAATAAATAAAGGCACTTTTATTTTCAAACCATTCTTTGTTTCAGCATTTTTCAAAAGATTAGCCGCTGAGTTACCCTTAACTCCAGGATCACAAGAGCTAATTTCAACAATAATTGAGAGGGGTAAATCAAGGTCAATTGCTTTACCCTCAAAGAAAAACAGATTAACCTGATCACCTTCATTTAAAAACTTACCTTGACTACCAATAATCTTTAGAGAAATTTCTACCTGGTCATAAGTTTTTGGGTCCATAAAAAAATAGCTTTCCTGATCACAGTAAAGATATTGAAGTTTTCTCTTTTCTATTAAAGCTTCCTCGAAGCGGTCATTAGAACCAAAGTTTAAATTTAAAACATTGCCAAATATTAGGTTTTTAGCTTTCACCTTAATATCAGCTCCTCTTCTGGATAAATGGGTATGCTTGTAATCTAAAACCTTAAAAGGTTTCCCTTGATAAAGAAAGCAAGTGTTATTTTTTAGCTGAGTGGCATTTAACATTATGAAATTCTAACAGGTATGGGTTTGCATCTCAAGGGGAAAAAAGATAAAATTGATTTAAGCCAAGGTGGCGGAACTGGCAGACGCGCAGGTCTCAAAAACCTGTGAGGATAATACCTCATGAGGGTTCAATTCCCTCCCTTGGCACATTTTAAAACTTAATAATTTTTCTTAAAAGTATCTCTATTAAATAAAAAAGTGAATAATTTCTAATTATTTTTACTATTATCTTTCTATCCCTCTTCCAGGGCTAGGTTTTTCCGCTTGAGGTTCAATTGCATGATCAACTCTTTCTCTTCTTAAAACTACTTCTCCATCAATTTCTAGGTATTCTAAAACATTTCCGCCCTTAAAAACAACACCTTCAACTGAACCATCTAATCTATTGAATCTAGCTGATCCCTCAACCTTCTCAGGATCAATTGGTGCTGGTGTAAAGTTTACACCATCCTCTGTTACAAAAATTCCACCTATACCTCCATTTATTCCTGCCATTTATCATTCACCCCCTTTTTAATTAAAATAATTTATTTATCTCTTTTTGTTTCTGAACTAAAAAAGCTTATTCTATCACCCTTAAAGAATAGTTTTAAATTTTTTAAAGGTCCATTTCTATGTTTGGCTACTTTTAAAGATATGTTTTCCAAATCTTCATCATCTTCTCTATATAAGAACATAACAACGTCAGCATCTTGCTCTAGAGCGCCTGATTCTCTTAAATCTGCTAGCTGGGGTATCTTTGTTCCTCTCGCTTCTACTGCCCTGGACAGCTGGCTTAAGGCTAGAACTGGGATTTTTAATTCTCTAGCAAGGTTTTTTAAACCCTGGGATATTTCGGAAACTTCTTGAACTCTTGAATCCCATCTTCTAGAAGCTCTTGCCAGCTGAATATAATCAACTATTAAAAGTTTTAAACCGTGCTCTACTTGAAGTCTTCTAGCCTTTGTTCTCATTTCTAAAACTGATATTCCTGGAGTATCATCAATAAATAGGGGTGCTTCAGCTAGTTCTCCCATGGCATCAGAAAGAGAACTAAAATCTTTTTCACTTAGTCGGCCAGTTTTAAGCCTCCAGGCATCAATGTCTCCTTGAGCAATCAGGAGCCGGTCAACTAATTCCTCCTGGCTCATTTCTAAAGAAAAGAAACCAACGGGAATTTTTTCTTTAACAGCCGCATATTGGGCAATATTTAAAGCCAAAGATGTTTTACCAATTGAGGGCCGAGCCGCTAATATCAAAAGGTTGCTGGCCTGCATCCCAGCTAATGTATCATCAATTTCATTAAAGCCGGTCGGCACCCCTCTAATACCCCCGGCATTTTTTTGAAGTTCATCTAAACGATCAAAACTTTCGGCCAAAACATCTTTAATAGAAATAAAGTTTTGTTTTAAGTGTTTTTGGGAAAGAGAAAAAATGGCTTGCTCACCTTGATCTAAAATCTCCTGAGCAGTTTTTCCCTCATCAAAGGCGGCTTCAGAAAGCCTAGCGGCGGCGCTAATTAATTCTCTTTTGGTCGCCGTATCTTTAATAATCTTAGCATAAGACTCTACATGGGCACTGGTAGGGACTTTTTCCGCTAGAGTGGCTAAAAAGCTTGATCCTCCAATCTTTTTCAACCTCTTTTTCTTTTTTAACTGATCAGCAATAGTGACTAAATCAATTGCTTCTCTTTCTTCATAGAGATCAAGCATGGCTTCATATATATAGGCATTGTCTTTTTTATAAAAATATTCAGGTCTTAAAAGCGGAGCCACATTAAAAATAGCGTCTTTATCAATTAAGATTGATCCTAAAACACTCTCTTCTGCCTCAAAACTATGAGGTGGTACTTTAATTGTCGGGTCTTTCATTTTTTTAGAAGGACAGTAATCTCTCTTTCTTCGGGTAGGCTAGTTTTAGTAAGGGTTAATCTCTCTTCTTTTCTAGCCTCAAGAGCGCCAGCTTCTTTTAAGAAGTCATCTAGGGTAGATAACTGATCAAATATTTTCTTGTCTAAGCTTGGAGCTTTAAAATGCATTGGAATGACTATTCTTGGCTCAACTTGATTAATGACTTCAATTGCTCTTTTTGGCCCCAAAGTGTAAGTCCCTCCAACAGGAATAAAAAGAACATCAATTCCATTAATCTCTTCCAGTTGTTTATCATTAAGTTTTTCGCCTAAGTCTCCTAAGTGACATAAGGAGATATCTTCTGCTCTAATCGTATAAATAGTGTTTTTACCTCTTTTTTTCCCTTTAACTTCATCATGATAAGATGAAAGCCCATGAATAGAAACATCAGCAATCTCATATTCTCCAGGAGCCCGAATAACAAAAGGATTACCAGAAATTTCTTTTAAACAATTATGATCTTTGTGTTCATGAGAAATAGTGACAATCTGAGCTTCAACTTTAGGCATTTTAAAACCGATGTAAGAATCATAAGGATCACAAATAAGGACAGCGTTTTGAGTCTTAATTTTAAAACAAGAATGACCTAGATAGTTAATTTGCATATAGTTTTATATTAACAATTAATCAGTTTAACCATTTAATTCTACAATTCTTGAAAAAACTAATCAACTAGGATTTTTTTAAATAAAGATATCTATGGGTTAAACTACTAAATTTGACTTATTTGACATTAAGGGACTAATCTGCTAAATTGTCATCTCAATCATGAAAAAAGAGTTAACTATTGCTATTTCCATAGGTTTTGTTGTTGGTCTTATAGTTACCTTTGGCATTTACACGGCTAACAAAGCGATTAAGAATCGGGCCACTGACCCCACCCCTTTACCTACTAATGGGGCTTCAGCCCCAACTCCAAGTCCAGCTTCAACTCCAAACTTAGAAATTACTGAACCAGAAAATAATTTAGTCGTTAAAAAAAATAAGGTTACTTTATCAGGCAAAACTGATGCTAAAATTGCAGTCGCTGTTTTAGGAGAAGGTTTTGAAGATATGGTATTAAGCGATGAAGGGGGTCTTTTTTCAGTTGAAGTCTCTCTCCTAAGTGGGGCTAACGAAATCAAAGTTGTCGCTTTAAGAAAAAGCGGTGAAAAAGAAGAAAAAGTTTTAAATATTGTTTATACAACAGCCAAAATCGAATGAAAAAAATTCTAAGAATTATTTTAAAAATTATTATTATTATTAGCCTCCTCTCTACTCCAGTTTTAGCTGAGGAAGCGACTCCAGGGGCTATTTCTGACGATGAGGTTAAAGAAAAAATCAAAGAGAGATTAGAAGAAGTTAGTGATAAAGATTTAAATGAAGTTAAAGATGAAATTGAGGCAGAAAAGAAGAATCAACTTTTTGCCTGGGTAGGAACAGTTGGAGAAACAGATGGGAAAACAATAAAAATAAATACTTTGGGAGGAATAAAAGAAACCAAGGCTAATCCAGAAGCTGATATTTTTGAACTGACTCCTGGTAAAAGTAAAAAAGAAATTGATTTTAAAGATATTGAAGTAGACCAATTTATTATTTCTATGGGGATTAAAGAAACTGATAATTTAATTTTAGGAAAAAGAATTATTGTTTTAGATGAAGCACCAGTAACCGAAAAAAGAGAAATTATTATGGGTAAAGTAACTGAAGTTGATGAAGAAACGATTACTCTTAAAAAAAATGGTGATAGGGAAAAGATTAAAATCAGCAAAAATACTAAGCTTAAAATTAATGGGATTAAAAAGCCGACAGCCGAAGACATTCAAATTGATGATTTTTTAAACGCCGTTATTACCCTTAATAAGGACGGTCAAATAGATGAAGTTAAAGCAGTTTTAGTTGTTCCCGGGGAAAGCAATCCTCAAGCAGAAGTTAATGAAATCAAAGAACCAGAAACTGAAGCGACTCCTTCAGTCGAAAAAACAGAAGACTAATCCTTACTTCTCTTAAACTCAATTTTTCTCCTTTTTTGCTTGGCTAAATTATAGTATCATGGTAAAATAACTGGCTTTTAATTAGTTTATTAAAAGGAATGCTATATGAGAACTAAAAAAGTGAATAATCTTAAGGGTTTTAGAAATTTTTTACCAGAAGATCAAACCCTAAAAAATTACCTTGTTAGGACCTTAAAACAGGTCTTTGAAGCCTATGGTTTTGAACCCTTAGAAACCCCAGCAATAGAATATGCCTCTACTCTACTGGGTAAATATGGTAATGAAGCTGACAAATTAGTTTATACTTTTAAGGATAAGGGTGATCGCTTGGTTGGCTTACGCTATGATTTAACTGTTCCTTTGGCTAAGGTCTTAAGTCAAAATTCAGGACAGATTCCCCTCCCCTTTAAACGATATCAAATTCAAAATGTCTGGCGGGCAGAAAAACCCCAGGCTGGTCGATTCAGAGAATTTCTTCAATGCGATGTTGATATTGTGGGGACCAATTCTCCCTTAGCTGAAGCAGAAATTATTGCTTTAACAGTTAACTGTTTTAAAAAGCTGGGCTTAGAAAACTTTGAGGTTAAGATCAATTCCCGCCAGGTTCTTTTTTCTCTTTTAAATGAGTTAAACATTAAAGAAAAAAAACAACAAATGTCTTTTTTACAAACTTTAGATAAATTGGAAAAAATGGGCCCGGATAAAGTTAAGGCTGAACTTTTGGAAAAGGGTTTTAGGGAAAAGATTATTAATAAGCTTTTTACTGAATTAAAAACAATTAAACCAGATGAAAATCTAAAAAAGATTTTTGACCTCCTCTCTTATTATGGGATAAATGAGAAAAACTATTCTTTCTCACCCACCTTAGTTCGGGGTTTGGATTATTACACTGGACCCATCTTTGAAGTGGTTTTAAAAAATGAAAAGATTAGTTCTTTGGCAGGCGGGGGGCGATATGATGAGTTGATTCCAAGTTTAGGTGGACC
This sequence comes from Candidatus Beckwithbacteria bacterium CG10_big_fil_rev_8_21_14_0_10_34_10, assembly GCA_002773945.1. GTDB lineage: Bacteria > Patescibacteriota > Microgenomatia > UBA1400 > UBA1400 > 1-14-0-10-34-10. The sequence continues at coordinate 6,017 of PEZT01000020.1, forward strand.
TGATATTTCTGGAACAGGACTAAGCTTTGGTTTAGACAGGATTATTAATCTTCTTAAAGAAAAAAAACAATTAGCCGGAAATTTAAAAACTAAAAAAAATGTTTTAGTTTTAACTTTTTCTGACTTGCTTAAAGAAAATATTAAAACCTTAACTCAATTAAGAAAAAATGGAATTTTAGGTGAAATTTACCTTAAAGATAGTTCTTTTAAAACCCAATTAAAATATGCTGATAAAAAAGGTGTTTCTTGGGTTATTATCCAAGGTCCAGATGAAATTAAGGCAAAGGTTTTAACCTTAAAGGGTATGAACAAAAAAGAACAGAAAAAATTAAAGTTAGAAGAAATAATTAGAATTTTAAAGGATAGTTAAGTTAATGGGCAAACGTTTAAAAGCCTGTCTTTATTTGCTCCTGGCCAGTTTTATCTGGGGAATCGCCTCACCAGTAATCAAATATACTTTATCATTTGTTGAGCCTTTTTCTTTTTTGTTTTGGCGGTTTCTTCTAACCAGTATTATTATCCTCCCTCTTTTTATAATTTATCTTAAAAAAAATAAAATTAAGCTCAGGTTAAAAAGACTCATAAAAATTAGTCTTTTGGGTTTTTTAGGAACCACTTTTTCTTTAAGTTTTTTGTTTATTGGTTATAAATATACGACTGCTATTGATGGAGTTCTTCTCTATTCTGTCGCTCCAATATTAGTTGTTATTGGCGGGGCTTTATTTTTGAAAGAAGAGGTTACTAATTGGGAAAAGTTAGGAGCGGGGTTAGCTTTTATTGGTAGCTTAGTGACCATTATTCAACCTCTTTTAGAAGGCCAGGCTTTTACCCAAAGCAATGTTAAAGGCAATATTCTGGTTTTTTTGTCAGCCGCTACCTGGGCATTATATTGTCTTTTAGTCAGAAAGTTTGGATCTCAAAATAATGGCAAGCCATTTGTTTTAACTAGTATTAGTTTTATTGTCGCTTTTATTACTATTATTCCCCTATTTCTCCTGGAGAACTATTTAAAAAATGACTATTTAAAATCTGTCTTTTTAAATGCCCAGCCGCTATTTTCTCTAGATTTAAGAGCTGTTCCCGGCATTATTTACATGTCCTTATTTTCCACAATAATTGCTTTTTTTGCCTATAACATGGGATTTTCTTTAATTGAAGCTTCAGAAGCAACGGTTTTTGATTATCTAAAGCCTGTTATTGCCGCTCCCATTGCGGTCTTATGGCTTAAGGAAATAATTACCCTCCCCTTTTTAATTGGGGCGCTTCTAATTGCCCTAGGTGTCTTTTTGACTGAGTACAAAACCCGAAAAGGGTTGGCAAAAATTAGAGAAAAGTGATAGAATACTTGAGTTAATATAAGAAATTATATAAATCAAAATTTTAACAAAAATACCTTATCATGAAAAAGAAAATCCACCCCATATATTACAATGATGCTAAAGTTATCTGTGCTTGCGGTAATACTTTTGTTACTGGTTCAACTTTGAAAGAAATTAAAGTGGAAATTTGCTCCGCTTGTCATCCTTTTTTTACCGGAGAGATGAAATATGTTGATACTTTAGGCCGGGTGGAAAAGTTTAAAAATAAACAAGATAAGCTCAAAGGGAAAAAATTTATTAAGAAATCTGAGAGAAAAAGGATTAAGGAAAAGATTGAAGATAAAAAAGCTTTAAACAGACCTAAAAGCCTTAAAGAAATGCTTCAAAGAGAACTTAAAAAAGAAAAAAAATAAACTCTTTAGATCTTTAAATACATAAAAAAACTTATAAGAGTTTTTATAATCTTTTTAGTTAAACTTATAAAAAAATATTTTTATAAAATGAATAATAATTTTAGCTGTACTCTGGAAATAAGGCCAGCCGCTGGTGGTGAAGAAGCTAAAATCTGGGCTAGTGATTTACAAAGAATGTATAGCCGATTTGCTAATCTTAAAGGCTGGCAGGTAGAAGAAATTGCTGACCGGACTTTAAGAATTAAAGGTCTTGAAGTTTGGGAGAGGTTAAAACATGAAGGCGGAGTCCATCGAGTCCAAAGAGTCCCCCAAACAGAACGCTATGGCAGAATCCACACTTCAACCGCAACCGTGGCAGTTTTACCAGAAATTTCAGATGAGAAAATTACCATTAACCCTTCTGATCTTGAATATCAATTTATCCGTTCTTCTGGCCATGGCGGCCAAAATGTTAATAAAGTAAGTACTGCTGTTAGGCTGACCCACAAACCGACTGGAATTGTAATTGAATCTTCCTCTGAACGATATCAGGAACAAAACCGGAAAATAGCCATCCAAATCTTAAAAACCAAGCTCTGGGAGATGGAACAGAATAAAAAACAGGGCCAGATTACGAGTCAAAGAAAAGATCAAGTCGGTCAAGGAGAAAGATCAGAAAAAATAAGAACCTATAATTACCCTAACAATAAAGTTACTGATCACCGCTTGGGAAAAAAATTTAGACTGGAAGATATTGTCGAAGGAAAATTGGAAAAGCTAACTTTACTTTTAAGCCAGCTTTAAGTTTTCTTTATTAGCTGATTACTTTTTTTCACTCTTGTCAACTTCTACCTTAATAAAGGTTTTTTCCGAACCAATTTTTAACTCGACCTTGGTTTGACCAATTTCTTTTATAGGTTTATCTAAAATTACTTTGGCCTGAGTTTTATTTAATCCTAAAGCTCTAAGAATATCTTTTTTATTAACACTCCCGTAGGTTTTTTTACCTTTGGCTTTTTTAAGCTTAAGAACAATTTTTTTACCTTTAAGTTTTTGGGAAAGATTTTCCTGACTTTGTTTTTTAGCGACCTGTTTTTCAGTGACAATCAATTTTTCTGCTTCAATCTTAGCCATATTTTCAGGAGTGGCTTTTAAAGCTAGGCCTTGCGGAATCAAATAATTAACTCCATAGCCAAAACTAACTTCTTTAATTTCTCTGGTTTTTTTAATAATTACTTTCATATTTTTTTAGTTTAATTCTTCTATGGCTTTATTTAACTGGAGGTCCTCATCCGGATTATCGGAATTGTTTTCTACTTCAATGTCAGGAATAAGGCTTTCCTCATTCACCCACTTATTATTAGGGGTTAACCATTTGGCGGTAGTAATATGAAGGGCCATTCCCCCATTTATTTCTTCTGATTCCTGAATTGTACCCTTACCAAAAGTCTGGGTGCCAATTAATTTTGCCCGGCCATGGTCTTTTAAAGCCCCAGCTAATATTTCCGAAGCTGAAGCACTACCCTTATCAATTAAAACTATTAAAGGCAGAGTAAGAATTCTGCCTTTGCGGTTAACACTGTAGGTTTCGACTTCACCCCGGTAATCTTCTTGTTTAACGATCACTCCTTTTTCTAAAAACTCTGAGGCCAGATTAACTGAACCCTTAAGATAGCCGCCGGGGTTACCCCGAACATCTAAAATTATTCCTTTAATAGTATCTTCCTTATTAAGGATTTCATCAACTGATTTATCCCACTGCTCAGAAGTTAATTCCCCAAACCTAGTTAACTTAAGATGGGCAATAGTATTGTTTTCTAAGAATTCTACTGTAACACTAGGAACAATAATTGTCTCTCTTTTGATTTTTGCTTCATAAGACTGACTCTCATTTTCATGAATCAGGGTTAAAACAATTTCAGCGCCGCTTTCCCCTCTTATCTTTTCAACTGCTTCTGGTAAACTCATTCCCAAAGTATCTTCATCAAGCTCTTTAACCTCATCTTTTAAGTGAATAATTATATCTCCTGCTTTTACCCCCGCTTTCTCAGCCGGCATCCCCTTTAAAGGAGCAATCACTGTCAAACGCTTGTCTTTATTAAATCCTAGTCTTATCCCCACACCTTCAAATGCACCATTTAAATCTTCCTTTAATTTTTTGTTTTGGACTGGGGGTAAAAAAGCCGTGTAAGGATCACCTAAGGCGGCCGTCATTCCTTGAATAGCGCCGTAAAACATCTTTTGCCTATCAATATCTTCTTTAATCAGATATTTTTCTTCTAGTCTGTTCCAAACATCCCAGAAAAGATCAAAATTTAGATCTTTATCAATTGGAGTGGTTTTGTTTACAATTTTAAAAGATTTTAAACTAAACTTTTCCTGGGTTAAATTAACTTTATGAGTTCCCCAAAAAAAACCAGCTCCAAAACCAAGAACAACAAGAATTAAGGAGAAAACAGTTTTTCTAATCTGCTTTAAGGTCAATTTCATAACAATCATTCACTGTCCTAGGGTTTTTAAAATAAGCTTTACTCGCCCACCATCTTTAACTACTTTAATTTAAACTTTTAAAAAAGTTTGTAAGTTTGTTTTCTTTAGTAGTTAAAAAGGAATGTCATCAGCTTTAACTTCTTCTTTTTCTTCCTTTACGGCTGGTTCTTCAACCTTTTTTGATTTGGTTTTACCTGCCGGAGTAACTTTAACCTCTTTTTCCAATTTTTCTTTATCTGCTTCTTTAGGGACGTTTGTTGGACTAGCAACATAAGGAGTGCCTTCTTCACCATCTTTTCTTTTTGAATCCAAAACAATCATATTATCAATTACTACCTCTGTTGTAGTTCTATCCTGCCCGTCTTTAGAAGTCCAGTTTCTGGTTTGCAATCTACCCTCAACATAGATTTTTCTTCCTTTAAACAAAAGCTGGGCACATAATTCAGCTAATTTTTGCCAGGCGACTAGACGGTGAAACTCAGCTTCTTCCTGCCTTTCGCCTCCACCGGTTGGCTGCCATGAACGGTTGGTCGCTAAACCAAAGGTACAAACAGCTGTTCCCTGGGGAGTATAACGAAGTTCTGGATCTCGGGTAAGATTTCCAATTAACTGAACCTTATTTAATGATCTTGTAGCCATAAGCTTTCCTCCTCGCTTTAGACTCTTATTAATAAATAACGGATAATATTCTCATTAAGCTTAATTTTTGCCCGCCAAGATAAAATTGCCTTGGTTGGCAAGTTAATTTTGAACTTATGGTAAATAGCTTCTTTATTTTTTAAAATTGGGTAAGCTAAATCTCTTTTGCCCCAGCTTTCATTTTTCCCTAATTTACCTTCAAGATCTAGGGTCATTTTCTTTACTTTGGCAAGTTCCTTTTTTTCTTCTTCTGGTTTCAAGCTCGGCTTTAAAATTAAAACCAAATCATAGTCTGGCATAAGAATAAAGTATATCAAAAAATTTAAAATTTAACAAGGATAAAATTAGCTTTTTTAAGATGAAAGTTTGAATTCCAAAACCTAATTATTTTTAGCAATATAATCCTTGCCTTTAAAAAAATCCTTATACTCTTCAACTTCCCTGTCCCGGATAATCAAAACTAATTCTCTGATGGAGGTTTTAAAGAGTTATTCTTATCATCCTGTTTAGTTCTTAAATAAAACTCTGACAATACTTTAAAAATCTTTGGGTTTTGTGGAGCGACTTCGTAAGCCTTCATCCAAAACTCTTCTGCTTTTTCAAAATCTTTTTTCATGTACTTGATAAATCCATAATTTATTAAAGCTTCTATGCTGTCCGGATTTATATCAAACTCTGCTTGAAGTTCTTTTTCAGCCTCATCGTACCTACCTTGAGCCATATAAACTATTGCTAAATTGTTGTGCATATGATTTTCATTTTTATTTATTTCTAGGGCTTTTTTGAATTCACTTTCTGCGTTTTCGAACTGACTGTCATTTAAATATTGCTTGCCCAAGCTTGAATGAACCGAGGATTCTTCTGCAGATGATTTTGCCGCTGCAGTCCAAAAAGCTAAAGCATTTCGGTATGGCATAATTCGCCCAATAGAGATAAACCAAAAAATGATTATAAACGCGTAAAGCATTGAGTGCTTCGTCCCTTTGATAAGCGGAAATTCCAATATTGAAATCATAAAAATAACACCAATCAGTGGAGTATATAGTCTGTTTTCTACGTGTCCCGCAAAGTATTGATTACCAAATTGAAAGAATGTCGGAAGCAAAAAAATTAAAAACCAAAGAATTCCATACATCGTCCACTTCAGATTATTCCTCTTCAGATTATTCTTTTTTAAAAAAACAAGCGCTAATGTCATTAACACTATTGCGAAAGCACCAATACCATAGTCAATCCTTCTAATAGATGGATAATACGATAGATGAAAAGGTATCACTGACTTTCCCCAATACGATAAAAGAGCCGGTAAATCTTTTATAGAAAATTGAATGGAGAAAAAATCAGAATTTAATGAATATAAAGCTGATCTCAAGATAAACCAAAATCCCAACATAATGGCAGGAATTATAGCCACTGCGATTAGCTTATAAACTACTTTTTTATTCTTTTCCTCATCAAATAATAAATAGTAAAATAAAATCAAGATAGGAAGAACTACAGCGGTTTCTTTTGTGAAAATTGAAAGAAATAAAAAGAGCGAGAAGTACAAAATATTTCTTAATTGATTACTTGTCAACAATCTCGTAAAAAAGTATAAACACAGAATCGAAAATAAACCAAGAAGGATATCGTTTCTCCCAGGAACCCAGGCAACAGCATGTACTAGAGCGGGGTGAACTGCGAACAACGTTGTTAATACACAGGCTGTTTCTTTTTTAATATTCTTTTTTAATAGAATATATAATACAAAACTCACACCCAGGTGAAGAATAATATTCATAAAATGAGGAAAGAAGGCTCTACTCCCAAACAGACTTACTTCAATAAGATAAACAATAAGAAGAATGGGACGAAAGTACCTTGCCTCAACTACAATCTGAGAGTTTAATCCTAATTTAAAGTAGTCTAGATTAGGATTTTTTAGAAAAGCGGCCGCTTGATCAACTAATACCGCATCATCATAATTCACATAACCAAAAAATACAGTCCAAACATAAATTGAAAACACCGCAAACAATATTATCATTATTTGTGTCTTATTTTCATCAAAGAATGATTTTAAACTCTTTTGATATCCCATCAATTAATGATATCATAAAATTTTTAAACAGTTCTTTTTTTTCTTTCATCAACTATGCCATAATACTAACCATGATAAAAATTAGTCCTTTCTCTAAAAAAGTCTATCAATTAACAAAACAAGTTCCCAAAGGAAAAGTAACTACATATAAACAAATAGCTAAAGCATTAAATACGAAAGCATACCAGGAAGTTGGACAAGCCCTAAGAAATAACCCTTATGCTCCTAAAGTTCCCTGCCACAGAGTTATTAAAACCAATGGTTTAATTGGTGGTTTTAATGGGAAAACAAAGGGGAAAGAAATTTTAAAAAAAATTAGTCTATTAAAAAAAGAAGGAGTTAAAATTAAGGAAAACAAGGTTTTAAATTTTAAAACTATTTTGTTTACTTTTTCTTAATCGCTGGCCCCCTAGAAGTATCTTCAATCAAATAACCTTTATCCTCAATTTCTTTTCTTAATCTGTCCGCTTTAGAAAACTCCCCTTTTTGTCTTAAGGCTTGTCTTTTTAAAGCTAAGGCTTGGATTTCTTTTTTAACTAAGTTTTTTTTAGCTTTAACTTGACTTAAGTTAAAACCAAAAACTTTATCAAAATCCAACACTAAATTTAGTTTTTCTGATGCCCCAAGATTACTTCTTAAAACCTGCCACATTAAGGCCAGGGCTTCAGGGAGATTAAAATCATTGGAAATAAACTTGATAAACTCTTTTCTTAAGGCTTTTGTTTTGGCAATGTTTCCTACTCCCTTAATATCTTTTTCTTTTTTTAAACTAATTACTTTTTCCCTCAGTTTATTTAAAGCTGTTTGACAGCCCTTTAAAGCTTCTAAGGTCAAATTCATAGACTGACGGTAATGAGTGGTTAAAAAAAGATATCTTAAAGCTAAAGGCTCTATTCCTTTTTCTTCTATTTGACCCAAAGCGTAGTAATTACCTTTTGATTTGCTCATTTTTTTCCCTTCAATAAGTAAGAATTCGCCATGGACCCAGTAATTAACAAACTTTTTTCCAGTGGCTGCTTCTGATTGAGCGATTTCATTAGTGTGATGAACTGGTTTTAAATCTACTCCTCCAAGATGAAGATCAATTGTTTCTCCTAAATATTTCATACTCATGGCACTACATTCTATATGCCAACCAGGAAAACCTTTACCCCAAGGAGAATTCCATTCCATATCTCTTTTAATATTTTTAGGGGAAAATTTCCATAAAGCAAAGTCATGCTTGTTTTTTTTCTCCGGATTTACTTTAACCCTAGCTCCTTCTCTTAAACCTTTTAAATCTAGTTGAGCCAATTTTTGGTAGTTTTTAAATTTGCTGGTATCAAAATATATCCCATCTGAAGTTTTATAAGTATAGGATTTTCTTTCTAGCTCCTTAATAAGGTTTATTTGTTCTTTAATGTGATCGGTCACTCTAGGTAAATAATCAACCTCCAAAAAGTTCATTTTTTTAATTTCTTTTTTAAATATATCTTCATAAATTTTAGCTATTTCCCAGGCGGTCTTACCTTCTCTTTTAGCGCCTTTTAAAAGCTTATCCTCCCCCTCATCAGCATCTGAAGTTAAGTGGCCAACATCAGTAATATTCATAACTGATTTAACTTTAAAATTTAAGTATTTAAGAGTTCTTATCACAATATCAGATAAAAGATAGGTCCTAAAATTACCGACGTGAGCATAGTCATAAACTGTTGGACCACAGGTATATATCTTGACTTCTCTTTTGTTAATCGGCTTAAATTGTTCTATTTCTTTAGTTAAACTGTTATATATTTTCATTTATTTTATCTTCTTAACTTAACCGGCTTTAGTTTTGATCATTTCCCGGCTACCTTTTTTTTGTTTAGCAAAAATGCTCAAACCTCCGGATTTTTTAGAGGTAGGCATAATTTTCTCCCTTTCTTTTTCTTCTTTTTCTCTTTTTTCTTTTTCCTCCCCTATCTGCTTTATTTTTTCCTCTTGAGTTCTGGCTGCTCCTGGCTTACCAGCTTCATAAGCGGGAATTTCCTGTGCCTTTTTATGATGTTCCGCCAGAATTTTTTGCTCAAGCTCTTGGTAGCGCTGGATTTTAACTCTTTCTAATTTAGCCCTGGTTGTTGCCAAACCTTCTTCTGTTTTTCTGGCCTCTTTATATTTTAAATTAGTTAGTTGTTCAGGATTCAGACCGGAGCCTTTTAAACTTTCCGTGCTTAAACCCCTATCACCAGCTGACTTATCCAAAGTTTCTACTTCTCCTTCTCTTGCCTGGCCTAAGGGGCCTTTTCCCAACCCTTGGCTTTTTACGGGTTTAGTTATTCCCAGCTGGTTTGAGGCAGTCCCTAAAATCTTTCCTGGGCTAATTTGGGAAGCTTGTTTTTTAACGGCTTTACCTGCTTCCCAAAGGCTACTCCCAATTTGAGAAGCAAATTTATTTATCATAAGGAAATCTTATCAGAAGATAAACCAATTTTAAAGAAGAATAATAATTAGCCAGGAAATAGATTATAGCTATTCTTTATAGCCTTTTCTAACTATTTCTTTTTCTAAAAGAGTTCGCAAATAAACTGCCCGGGGAGTTTTTTTCTGCTTTGCTATCCAGGTTAAAAAGTTATTTATTTTAGGGGTTACAAAAAAAGTAAACCTAATATCTAAAAGCCCTTTAACATAATCTAGGGAATCTTTTAAAACTTCTTCTAGATTCCCAAGAGTATACTCATGAAGTTGGAATCTATCATTTTTAATTCCTTTAAAAAAGGCTGGTTCTTTATCTTTGAAATGAAGGGCAATTACCGGTTTGCCTAAATCTAAAGCTAGATTAACGCAATAGCCTATTCCGAGTGAATGAGCTGAAACCTCAAAAACACAAACATCTGCTTTTTTAATTTGACTTAAAAGATTACTGTAAAAGCTGTCAAAATTCTGATTTTTCCTATTATAGAAATCATCAGGGTTAGCTTTAATGATAAAGTTGCTGGTGTGCTGGTGGCCTAACTTCTCTATTAAGCTTGAAATTTTCTCAAAGTTTTTCTGATAGAATTTTTTAGCTCTTAAAGAGGAAGAAAAATATATTTTCATACCTTGGCTATTTTAACCTGAGGTTTTTTTTAAATCAAGAATTAAGCTTAAAACAAAAAGAATATTAAGCTTTAAATTCTTTCCTTTTTTTCATGTCTTCTTCAATTAATCTTCTTAAGTAAACCGCTCGGGGAAGTTTTTTTTGCTTGCTTATCCAATCGAGATAAGCCCCTATCTTAGGAGAGATAAAAAAGTTAAACCTAACATCCATTTGATCAGAGGCATCATCAACTAAATCAGTTAACGAATCTTTTAAATCATCTATTCCTCTATACTTTAACACTAAAAGTTTTTCTGACTTTTCTATCGTACTTAAAATATGGGGTTCTTTTTCTCCAGAATATAAAACAACTGTTGGTTTATTACAATCAAGGGCCAATGAGATTAAATATCCCACGCTCATACTGGGAGTGGATATCTCTGACACAACTACATCAGAAGCCTTAACTCCATCAATCACTTTTTTATGAAAGTCTACTTTCCCTTCATTATCTAGGGCAGCCAATTTTTCCTTCCTTGTTTTTAAAACATGATCAGCTTCAACTTTATTCCCTGTTTTTTTTAAAATATTAACAATCCCCTCATAGTTAATTTTATTTTTTTCTCTGCCATAAATCGAAGCTACAAAAAATATTTTCATAAAATTACTCCTTTTTATTTATTTTAACAACCTCTTGCCCTAAACTCAAACCCAAGTATTTTTTAATATCTCCTATTACTAATTTACCGTCTAGGGTTAAAAGCTCATCTAGCTGAGATTGATAATAATCTCCTAGGCGGTAAAATAATCCACCAGTAACAAATTTTACTTTGTAATTATATTTTTTGGCTAATTTCAAAATTAAGTTTACTCCCTGTTGAGAAGCAGCAATTGTATTTATTTCAATTAAAGATGGTTTTATTCCGTTACTTATAAAATTAATTAAAAACCCTAAAGTTGTCATTCCAGAAACAATACAAGCCTCAACAATTCTGACGTGTTTTTTATGAAAGTCAGCGGCATTAAATTCTGATCTCCATTTCATCTTGGCTGCTGTTTTTTTATCCAAACTCATTCCTAAAGCAAAATATCCTTTCTTTTTTAAGGGCAATCTTTTACAATCAATAGCGATTACTTTTTTATGATTAACATTTAAAGAATCTAATAAATAAGCTCCTCCTCTTAGGGGAACTAAAATAACATTTTCATTTTTCAAGCTTCTTCTTTTATTAATCTCCGCCGCAATAATATCTACATTTTTTTTGTATTTTTTCCTTAAATCCTGAGTAATTATAGGACGTGATGTGAAATTAACTATTTCTATCAATTCATCAAGGGCTTTTAAAGCTTTATCAGAAGAATAGGAAACAATCTTCATTGGTTCTGTCGACAATCTAGTTCTTTTTTTCTCGGGAACAGTTGAATCAATTAGACGAAGGAAAATATCGTTGAAAAATATCAAACAATGATTAAATTCTTTTGGACCACAATAGTGTTTAGCCGCAATGAGATTAACTTTTTTCTTCCTCTTAGACGAACAGTTTATTGTTTTAACATTAAAGCCAGAGAACTTAACATTCGCCCCTGTTTTTCTTAACACTAATATTCCCTTCTACCCTCAAAAGATTTTGATAAAGTTAACTCATCAGCATATTCTAAAGCGGCTCCTGTTGGTAAACCTCTTCCAATTCGACTAATCTTTAAATCCTTATATTTTTTAACTAGATTTAAAATATACATCGCGGTTGCTTCTCCCTCTATAGTTGGATTAGTAGCAATAATTAGTTCGTTGATTTTACCACTTTTTAGCCTTGGAAGTAAATCATAAATATGTAATTCTTCTGGTCCAATATTGTTTAAAGGATCTATTACTCCCCCTAAAACGTGATAAACCCCTTTGTAAAAACACCCTTTCTCAATCGCTAGAATGTCTAAGGGTTGTTCAAGAAGACAAATTTTACCTTTATCTCTACTTGGATCAGAACAAATTGGACAAGGGTCAGTTTCTGATATATTAAAACACAAAGAACAGATTTTAGTATTTTTTTTCAAATTAATTAAAGACTTAGAAAAACTTTCTAAATCTTTTTGAGGCACATGAAGGAGATAAAAGGTCATTCTTTGGGCTGTTTTTGGACCAATTCCAGGCAGCTTTTCAAATGACTCTACCAAGTCTCTAATGGCTCTGGCTATTTTCATGGCTTAGCCTGCCATTCCTTTTAACATCCCTGTTAAACCACCACTCATTTCTTGAAGTTTTTTAGCGGCTACTTTTTGTGATTTTTTAATGGCGGTGTTAACTACTTCCACCACTCTTTTGTTTTCTTCACCATCAATGCTAACACTTTTAAGCTTTTGGTCACCGGTAATGACAACCTTAATCCCTCTTTCATCAACAGCAATTTCTTCACCTTTTAAGGCTTTTTGAATTTTAACTGCTTGAGCTCTCATTTTATTTAGCTCACCTAGTTGTTTAAATTTATCCAGCATTTTTTATTCACCTCCTTTTTAAAAATATTCTTTTTAAATATATTTGTCAATTTATATATCTCTATTTAATTTTTTACACATATTCTATTTTTAAAGGTAAAGAAAATGCTTCTTTAACTTTTTTTTGGACCAAATTTACGGTTCTAGGTTCATTTAATTTATCCCGATGAAATTTATAAAAAACTTCTATTTCCAATTTTTTTCCCCTAATACCTTTAAGCTTAGTTGATTTTAATAAAGCTTCTATGCCTTTATTTTCTTTTTTAATTTCATCTAAGACTCTCCTCCACTTAGATTCAAGAGAAAAGTCTGAAACTGAATCTTCTTTATTAGCCAAGCTGGCTTTTTTAACAGTTTCCTTTCCAATTGGCTTTTTGGAAGTTATTTTACTAATAATCTTATCCTCTTTTAAACTACCCCATTCTAAAATGGCTAATTCTAAAGGTAGCTCGGGAATAACCGCTCCTTTTAATTGTCTTCCCGCTTGATCAAATAAGTCAACTAAGATTTTTATTTCCTCAATGGTCAGATTAAAATCAGTTACTTTTTCTAAAATATTATATTTAAAAAAAATTGCTTGTCTTAAAAGCTCTAAAATATTTTGGGTGATCGCTTTTAAATCCAAACCTTGATTGACGGCTTTTTGAAGTTCTAAAAGGGCTTTTTTGGTGTCTTTCTGACTTAATAAAATTAAAAAGTCATTGGCTAAAAATGTTTCTTTTTCTAGAAAATCAGCTATTTTTTTAAAACTAATATTTTTGCTTTCCAAGCTCAGTTCTTGAAGGATTTTAACCCCATCTCTAAAACTACCGCCTGAATGGCGGGCAATTAAGTCCAACCCATCTTCACTTATTTTTATCTTCTCTCCCTGACAAACTCTTTTTAAAGACCTAATTATTTCTTCTCCTAAGGCTTTTTGGAAGTTAATTTGCTGACAACGAGAAATAATTGTGTCCGGCAGTTTTTCTGGTTCCGTAGTGCAGAGAATGAAAAAAGCGTGCTCTGGCGGCTCTTCTAAGGTCTTTAATAAAGCATTAAAGGCTTCCTTAGTTAACATATGAACTTCATCAATCACATATACCTTTTTTAGGGCTTTAGCGGGAATCAGCTTTATCCGCTCTTTTAACCCCCTAATATCATCAATCCCCCTGTTAGAAGCGGCATCAATTTCAATTAAATCCAAGCACGTCCCTTGAGAGATACTCTGGCAAAGAGAACATTTATTACAGGGTTCAAATTCTTTTTTTGTTTTCCCAAGACAATTTAGGGATTTCGCCATAATTCTTCCAGCGCTGGTTTTTCCCAAACCTTTAGGACCGGAAAAAAGGAAAGCATGGGGAATTTTAGAAGAACT
>PEZT01000011.1:0-18769 GCA_002773945.1 Candidatus Beckwithbacteria bacterium CG10_big_fil_rev_8_21_14_0_10_34_10
TAAGTCCAGCTGGCTAATTTTCTGGGGACGATACTTCAGATAGAAGACTGAATCAGACATGGTGATTTTCTAGTGATGGACTCCCAATAAATGTAATAGTCCATGCTCTACTAAACGGTCAATCTCTTTATCAACTAGAATATTATATTGACCAGCTTGTTTCCTGGCTTGAGGGTAAGATATCACAATATCTCCCAATCTTAAGGTTTCCTCTTTGGGAAAAATCTTTTTGCCTTCCAAAAGAGAAAAAGATAAAACATCAGTCGTCCCTTTTCTTTTTAAATATTTAGAGTTTAAACTGGCCATTTTCCGGTCACCAACTATTAAAACACTTAATTCTGCTTGTTTTTTAATCCCTTTATTTCTTAAAACCTGTCTTATTTTTTGTCTTATTCTTTTTCGATTAACTGGATAGCGAGAATCAGCCTGAATTAATATTTTAATCATCTGGGTCTTCTCTTATTCTTTCTTCTCATCTCAGTCAATTTTTCTTTTTTTAAGACAGAAGGTTTTTTGTAGAATTCTCTTTCTCTAATAGTGGTTAAAATTTGATCTTGCTGGACTTTTTTTTTAAATTTTCTAATTACTTGTCCTGCGTTATCACCGGGTTGGGCCTTAACAATTGTTGCCATTGTTTTAAAAAAGCCTACACCCCCTCTCCTAGGTTGAATAAAAAATTTTAATTAATAAATTTTCTATTTATATTATACCCTATTTTTAGATAATTTATAGTTTGTAGCCGATTTTTCTTAAAAAGTCCTTTCTTTTCTTAGTCTCGGACTTTTTTTCCACTCCTAAAGGGGAAAAACCATCAATTACTCCTAACACGGCCTTTCCTTTTTCTCCCTCAAAAAGAATCACTTCGACTGGATTAGCAGTGGCGCAAAAAATTTGACAGACTTCTTCTACCTGCTTAATCCGAGGCAAGAAATTAATCGGAAAACTGTCTTTCAAAAATATTAAAAAGCTGTGGCCAGCAGAAATTACTTTTAAATTTTCAGCGGCCAGTTTTTCCAAGGCTTTATCCGTCCCTGAAGTTCTAATCATCCTTGGACCTGAAGCTTCGGCAAAAGCTAAACCAAACTTAACCCCGGGAACGCAAGATACTAAAACTTCATGTAAATCTTCAACAGTTTTAATAAAATGGCTTTGGCCAAAAATAAGGTTTAAGTTTTGGGGGTTTTTTATTTTAATTGTTTTAAAACTCATTTTGTCTTCCTTTATTTAATTAAAGTAATAATAAATATAATTTATTAAAATTAAAGTTTTTCTAAAATTTCAATCACTTTGGTTAAACTTAAAGTTGATGGTTTCATTTTGGGGTTTTTAGTTGAGCCATTTAAAAGCATTTTTTTAGAAATGTGTAAAAACCAAGTGGCTTGAGGGTCAAGCTTTTTCAGTTCAACTTGAGCTTTAGTTAAGTCCACCTGACTGTCAGGCCGGGCTTTAATCCGAACGTGTTCAGTTTGACTATCTTTTTGAACTACTAAAATGTAGCCCTGTTTTTGACCCAGCTTTAAAATTTCATTGTTGCGGGAAAGACAGCCAATTGCTCTTCCCCAAGAGGTTTTGAACTGATAGCCTTTTTCCAAATCTTTGGCGGCTTTATCTTTGATTTTTAAACTACTATAAATTCCTTCTAAACCTTTTAAACCAAAATCAATTAATCCATCATCATTAACTTGACCGCTATTCTTTAAACCATCTAGAAGCTCATGAAGAAGAAAATTATACTGGTTAGCACTTGGTTCAGGCCACAAAACTTCGTTAAAATGGTCAATCTGCCTCACTACTTCAATTAATTGAATTAAGGGTTGATCACAAACAAGGTCTTTTCTTTTCTTCTTTAGCCAATTAAAGACAAGTTTAGCTGCACAAGTCTTTTCTTTCCTTTGATGGTGATCAAATTTACCCATCCCCGTATCCACATGAATAATATTTTCATCTTCATCTACCTTGTAATTTTTGTATGTCTGGCCAGCCGGGACAAATATAACTTCAGCCTCAGTAAAATCAGGATCAAATTTTTTTAAAAGCCAAACTGAAGTAATGGCATCCATATCTGGATTAAAATGAGTGACGATAATTTTATTCATCAAAAAGATTATATTGTCTTTTTAGGCTTTAAACAAGAGGAAAACTAAGGCTTTTTTACTTATAAAGAGGCTAGAATTTCCGCCGAAGATAAAAGTTTTATTTTTTTACTTTCTCTTTCTCTGTATTCAATTTTGTCCTTGGTTTTATCTGATATAACTAGTCTTATTGGAACTCCAAGCAAATCAGCTTCCGCTAGTTTTTCACCGGCAGAAACTTTTTCCCTATCATCCCAAATAACTTCTATTCCTTTACCCAAAAGCTCTTGATATACTCTCAAAGCTTTATTTTTAACTTTATTATCATCTCCTAAACTGACCAAGTGGATTTGAAAAGGAGAAACAGTTTTAGGCCAGACAATTCCCTTTTCATCATGATATTTTTCGACAATAACTCCTAAAAGCCGAGTCACCCCAATACCATAACAACCCATAATAGGATAAACTTTTTTTCCCTTTTCATCTAAAACATAAAAGTTAAAATCTTTTGAATATTTACTACCTAAGTCAAAAACATTGCCAACTTCTGAAGCCCTGGCTTTGATTAGTCTTCCAATCTGGCATTTAGGACATTTGTCGCCGGCCTTTGTTTTGGCAATATCCAAATTAATACAGTATTCGCATTTATCGCAGTAAAGAATATCATCTTCACCGGCCTTAGTTAACACCATAAACTCATAGGAAATTTTTTGGGAAAAATCTCCCCCTGAGGCTTCAGTTACTTTAGCCGTTAACCCGCAACGCTGAAAAACCTTAAGATAAGCTTTTTTAGCTTGCTTATAAAACTTTAAAAAGTCTGCTTGGTTCAAATCAAAACTATACATGTCTTTCATCCCAAATTCTTTACCTCTTAAAATACCGGACTTAGCTCTCAACTCATCCCGATATTTTGATTGGATTTGGTAAACATAAATGGGTAAATCTTTGTATGACCGAACATATTCTTTAACTAAAGGAGTAATTACTTCTTCATGGCTTTGGCCTAAAGCATAATCTTTACCAGTCCGACTTTTTATTTTAAATAAAACGTCAATCTTGTCCCAGCCAGAAGTAGTCTTCCAATTCTCTGCCGGATGCAAGGCAGGCAAATAAACTTCTTGGCCGCCAATAACGTCCATTTCTTCCCTAATAATATTTTCAATTTTTCTTAAAACTCTTAAACCTAAAGGTAAAAAACTATATACTCCGGCCATGAGTTTGGAAACAAAGCCCGCTTGAACTAAAAGCTTGGCATTAACAGTCACTTCATCTTTAGGAGCTTGTTTCCGGGTTCTGGTAAAAAGGTTTGAATATAACATAGATTTATTTTACTTTAAATACTCCTTTTAAAAAAGTAAAAGGAGTAAATTCTTTAAAAATCCTAGAAAAATCTCCAATTGTCACTAAAACCATTAAACCAAGAAGAAGAATAAAACCAACCAGGTTTATTTTCTGTTCTATTTTCTCTCTCTTTTCCTCTTTAATAATCCGACTTAAGAAAAGAAAAACTAAATGGCCCCCATCTAAGGCTGGAAAAGGAAGGAGGTTTAAAACGGCTAAATTAATAGAAAGAATACCGGTAAATTGAATTAAATCTAATATTCCTCTTTGAGCCGCTTGAGAGGTTAACTGGATTATTCCGACCGGCCCAGCCACTTGAGGGGTAATCCCGGAAAAAAGCTGACCAAACATAATGAAAATTCCCTGAAGAATCATTAGACTCCAGACTAAAGCTTCTTTAGTCCCGTGGAAAGCTGCTAAAAAAGGCATTTTCCACCAAGGATAAAAAACATTTTCTGTGTCAGAAACAATTACCCCTAGTCGTCCTTTTCCCTCCGGTGGATTGCTTCTGGGTTTTAAAACATAAAAGTCTTTTTCGGTTTCGATCACCACTTCTTCATTAGTTAAGACTTCATTACCTGACTCACTTTCTTTTACTTCTTTTTCTTCTAAAAGAAAAATAAATTTATCAACCCGGTTAACTTTTTCTCCGTCCAAAGAAAGAATGATGTCATTTGATTTTAAGCCGCTTTCCTTGGCTGGACTATTTTCCGCTACTTCAATAATTTTAATCTGACCGGTTTTTTGAGGAATACCCAATTTAGTATAAATAATACTAAAGGCTAAAATACCTAAAAGAAGGTTGCCAATAATCCCGGCCAACAAAACCAGGGCTCGCTTTTTTTTAGATTTAGAAAAAAAGGCTTTTTTAGCTTGGTTTTTATCAAGCTTTTTCCTTTCGCTAAGTTCTTGGCCTAAAAGACGAACAAACCCACCAAAAGGAATTAGATTGATAGAATAGATTGTCTCACCAATCTTTTTACCCAATAGCCGGGGCGGATAGCCAAAACCAAATTCCTCCACTTTAATTCCCGCTTTTTTCGCCGCTAAAAAATGACCCAATTCATGAACAAAGATTAAAAGAGAAATAACAATTAAAACAATAATAAATGAAGGTACCATTAATGAATTATAGAATAAATATTGCTAAAAATAATAATCAAAAAATAAAAAAAATAACCAACCTCCCAGTCCGCTATCGAATCTGTTTAAATTGTCATTAGTTCTTTTTCTTTTACTTCCCCTAAATCTTCTATTTTATCCAAAGTTTCATCAATCATTTTTTGAAGTTCGTCTAACCATATTTTAAGATCATCTTCAGATATATTAGCTTCTCCTTTAAGACCCTCTATTTCCCTTTTAAGCTCATTCCTTATTTGCCTTAACATTTTTCGGCATGATTCTAGTTTTTGATTAACCAGTTTAACCAAATCTTTTCTGGTTTCTTCACTTAAGGAAGGAATTTGAATTCTAATAAGCTCATTATCAATGATTGGATTAAGATTAATACCTGCTTTGGCAATCCCCTTGGCAATACTTTCTAAAATTGTTTTATCCCAGGGAGAAATAATAAGTGAGTGAGGGTCAGGTGCAGAAATGGAAGCTAATTCTTTTAAAGCCATCTTGCTTTGGTAGGCTTCAACTTGAAGATCTTCAATTAAACTGGGTTTGGCTCGGCCGGTTTTTACCCCTTTTAAATCATCCTCCAAAAGCTTTATCAAATCTCTAAATTGAGTTTCAGCTTTTTTTTGGATCTCCTCTATCATTTTTAAACTTCCAGTCTTTTTATCTCCTCTATCTTAACATTTTCACCGGTTTTAGCAATTACCTCTTTAACCAAATCTTTAATTTTTTTAGAGCTGTCTCTTATGTATTCTTGTTCTAAAAGGTTTTTAACAGTTTTAGGATCCATGGCTGCCGTCTGCATCGCTACTTCATGAGCCAAAGTTTTAATTTCTTTTGTATGAGCGACAAAATCAGTTTCGCAGCTTAAAGAAACCAAAGAAGCAATTGTGCCGCCTAAGTGAACATAAGCATCAACCAAACCGGCTTTAGTCTCTCTATCTTTTCTCTTATCAGCCAATTTTTCTCCTTTTTGCTTTAAAAGAAGTTTGGCTTTTTTCATATCTCCCTGGCTTTCTTCTAATGCTTGTCGGCAATCTATAATCCCAGCCTTAGTTTCTAGCCTTAGTTTTTTAATATTTTTTAAAAGATCTTGGCTCATTTTTTCTCCTGTTTATCTTTCATTGGTGTTTTTCCTCTTAAAGCTTTACCATCAGCGACCGCTTGAGCCATCTTTTCAACTATTAGTTTAATAGACCGGACCGCATCATCATTGGCCGGAATAGGATAATCAACCAAATCCGGATCCCCATTAGAATCAAGCATGGCAAAAACTTTAATGCCTTTTGATTTGGCTTCTTTAACGGCTGCTATTTCTCTTTTTTGATCAATGACAAACAAGGCTTGAGGATTGCCTTTTAAACCAATTAAACCTTCAAAAAAACGGCTTAACCGATTTATATCCCGGTCAATTAAAACATTTTCTTTTTTAGTATATTTTTCATATTCTCCCTTTTCCTTTTTTTCCTTCATCTCCACAAGCTTATCTAAGCTTTTCTTTATCTGGTCCCAATTGGTAATTGTTCCTCCCAGCCAACGGGAACAAATGTAAAAGGCGCCGGTTTTTTTAGCTTCCTCTTTAATAACTGCCTCAGCTTGACGTTTAGTGCCGATAAAAATAACTTCCCCGCCCTCTTTAACTAAATCTCTTAAGGCAATACAAGCTTCTTTTAGTTTAGCGGCTGTAATAGCTAAATCAAAAATATGAACCCCTTCTTTTTCTTTCCAAATAAATGAATCCATTTTAGGATTCCAACGTCTTTTTTGGTGGCCAAAATGACAACCAGCCTCTAAAAGGTCTTTTAATGGAATATCATAATTAGAATCAGTCTTTTTCATAAAATATTTCTCCTTATTCCTCCTTTAAGCAGAAGCCATCAGGAGAACTGCTTAAAGTGTGTATTTTAAAAACTATCTTAACATAACCTCAAGGGAAAAACAAGATTAGTTATAATCCAAGTTCAGCTAAGCTGGCCAAAATTTCTTCCTCTTCTTTAATACTAAAAAAACAGCCACCATACGGCCAGCCAGAATCAATGACTAACTCCTCATCCGTTATTACTATTTTTCTTACAGAATCTGGGTAAACATTAAAGCTTGCCACTCTAAAGGGAGGAGCATTATCTGTTTTATAGGCAACTGTAAAATCAGCCCTCTCCTCTTTGGAAGGGGTTTTTACCAGCACCCCCACTTGACTAGGGTGCAAACTCTGCATCTTACCATCTACTAATCTACCTTCAACTCTTTGATGATCAATCAAGGTCGCTTTCGCTCCTAATTTAATTTCTAGTATTTTTAAAACATCTTGTTCATTCATTTTAATCTCCCTCTTTTTATCTTATTAATAATTTTTCCTTATTAACCTATAATATTTTTATTTATTATATCATTTTATTTTAAAATAACAAGAAAGATTATTCTCTGGTAAGACTGAAGTTTTAAACGAATTTTACTCTTAATTACTATAGTAGAATTTTTCTTTTTTTAAGAATATTTATAATTTCCTTGTGAATATCCTGACGGCTTTTAAGCTTACCTTCCTTATCTAGACAATTTATTATTTCCCAGTGTTTGTATTTTTTCCCAAATTCCTGGTAGAGTTTGGATACTTTTCTTTGATAGTCTAAATCTTCTTCAATGTCTTTTTGCTTTCCTTTTTTGTATTTCTTGGTTTTTTTTATTATTAACTTATCACTTATTTCTGCCGGCATATAAAGATAAATAACTAAATTCTCTTTAGGCAAACGGTGTTCTTTGTACTCCATTGTATAAAGCCAATCAATAAATTTTTTTCTTTCCTTAAGACTTAATTTAACTCCCTGATGAACCAAGCTTGAGGTAACATAACGGTCACAAATAACCAAGTGACCGGCTTTTAACCAGTCTAAAATCTGATTTTTAGAGGTTAGTCTGTCTAAAGCATAAGCTAAAGAAGATAAATAAGGGCTAACGTCTTTTAAGCCCCCAAATTCACCGTTTAAAAACCGAGCGACTGTCTTGCCATGAAAAGAAGTGTAATAACGGGGAAAACTAATCTTACTAGTTTTATATTTATGTTTTTTTAAGTATTTAACCAGTAAATCTGTTTGGGTGGCTTTGCCTGACCCATTAGCGCCATCAATCACAATTAACTTCCCCTTTCTTTTTATTCTTTGTTTAAAATGGTCTAAATTAAACTTTAAAACTGTTTTTAAATTATCCTCATCATAGCTTTCTACATAAAGTTCAGGGTGGCCTTTAATCATCGGGGGCAAATGATCACCATTATCTTTGTAAAATAAAGCCAAGACCGGCTTTTGATGCTTTAAAGCATGCTCCATTAAAAAAGCTGTTCCCCAGGAAGGAGCGGTTACTTCAGCGATGATTAAATCAGCGGCTTCAATTTTTTTAGTTTCTGCCTGAAAAATCTTTTCTGGCTGAGAAATATCCTTTGGTTTTAGTTTAGAATCAACCACGTGTTCTGACAAAACCTGATGGCCAAGTTTTTTTGTCAGCCCAACAATCTGCTGATACTGAGGTAAATAGTCCCGACTTAAAGATATTGAAGCGGCAAAGTATATTTTCATTATCTAATTTATTTTGTTAAAAAAATTACTGACTAATTTTAACTATAGTTATTATAGTTATAGTATAGCTTAAAAAAGGCCTTCCATAAAAGGACCGCTGATAGAGGTATGAAAATCACTCCTGCTCCCGTTATTTTCTGTTATAATCAGCTGATTTTCTCCTAAACCATGTTCTAGCCAACTTTTAAAATCTGGTTGACGGGTAACATGCAAACACTCTTTGCCAACAGCAAAAGATTGGCGCTCGCCACCAAACTCATCTGGACGTAAATCATTTCTTCCTAAACGGACTTCCCATAAAGCATTAACAGCAAATACCCGACCAATTCTAGGTAAAATTTCCTCCCATAGACCGGCTCTTTTCCAGGCTTCAATCCAAGCATTAGTTGACCAATCAGCCTGACTTATTTGACAATCTATATTTAATCCCATCCCTGCCTCCACTATTACCCGACCAACGGGTTCACCGCTCTCCAGACTAGCGGCTTCAATTTTCTGAGTTGCTTCTACAATCGCCCTGCCCGTGGCTTCAAACAGTCGAGGACCAATATCAGGTTCTCTTTCAATAACAGTAAAAGGAAAGTGGTTTTCTCCATGAGCATGGTTATGGGGGTTAAAAAAACTTTTTTGATTCCACTCATGAAAATGATTACCCGCCTCTCTAAGACCTTCTTCTCCATGAGAATCAGTTGTTACTAAAGGAACAAAATAAACTACATCTGCTATCCTAACTGTTGTTCTCATCTTTGAAATAAGATTTTCAGCATAATTGGCTGCTTCTGTTTTTCCCCCGGAAAATGGACCGACAAAAAAATCAATAATTTTTTCTCTCATAATTTGTTGTCCAAAAACCACTGATTCATAATTTTATCAACCATTTTGGGTAATTCTAAAAAGTTATTTATCGTCCAGCCGTTTTTCCAGGACTTGACAAAATCAATCGACCACTGAGGCACATATTGGGCTTTAATCATCACAAAATCCATTCCCATCATTAAGGGCAGAATACCCGGTAAAGAAACCATATCCGCCACCACAATTATTCTTGACCCATCAGCCTGTTCTTTTTTAAGTTTTTTAAAATAGTCAGACCGACGAAGATCAATTGAATATTTCTTGTTAATAGGAATTGTCTGAATCTGACCATGTTTAGAGTGGTTAAAAAAATATTTCCAGTTAGGATCCATTTCATATTGCCGCGTATCACCAAAAATACTAATCTGATGCTTAAAACTATTAGGTTTAACATCAGTCCCAATATTTAACCGGGCTAAGTTTTTAGCCACTTTATCCCCTTTAGAACAAGTGAGAATATAGGGTTCAATTCCTTTGTCTTCAATAAATTGAATTAAAATTTCCTTGGTTTTTTCTCTAAATTGAGGGACAATCCCAAAAGTATGTTTATGAAAAAGGTAGTTAGTACAATCTACTATTGGACCATAATCTCCCTTAGGAAAAAATTTGGTCACTGCTTTAGTAAATTTTCTATTATCCCGAAGCATTGTTTGAGTAGAAACAGTGTTTAAAAGAAAAGCCCCTTCAACCGCATAGCAAGCTGGCAAACCATTTACTACCCAGGAAAACTTAGTCGGATTGTCAAGGATTTTTTGCTTAGTTTGCTCATAAATCTTAACTAGTTTAGCTTCCGGAAGATGAAGAATGTTTTCGGCTAAATCCTTAAGGGCTTTTTTAGCTAATTTAGCCACATCTCTTTCTTCATAAGTCAGAGTGCCGTCATAATCAATAATTACTTTAACTTTTTTACTAATCATTCAAAGAATTTATATTAATTAAATAAAATATTAAAAATAAAATATGTTAGTCCTATAAGAAATATAGGCAACATATTCTTTCATTTCAAGTCTCAGTTTCCATCTCCTGCCAGTTTAAACCAGTCAAATCAAAGGTCTGACGCAAATATTTTTCAGCCAGACTTATAAACTCAGCCGCTTCAGCCCTTTTTTCTAAAGCCTTATTAATTTCCCCCTTTTCCCTGGCTTTAGCGGCTTCTATTCCCGCCACTTTCGCTTGAACCATAGCCCGATAGTTTAAATAGAACCAAAAGCGAGGATTATTCTGTAAACTATTATTGCCAGTCATTTGTTGATAAACATCATCAATTATTTGAAACCAGGTAGAAAATTTTTGAGGCTTTAAATAATCAAAATATAGAGAAAAATAGGCTAAATCGGATAATAAATCATTAATCGTCCACTCATCTTCTAGAGCGGTTCCGCAAGAAAGAGTATAAGCAACTTCATCTTTTAATTTAAAAGAAATGGCATCTAAAATATAGCTTTTCCCCTCTTCTCCTACTTGACCGTCACCAACATTAATATTTAATATTTTAGGGTCACCATGGCCTTTTTTAATTTCTCCATTCAAAACTGCCTTAGAAAATTCCTCTTTTTTTTCAGCTAAAAAAAACCGGTTATTTTTGGCAATCTCCGTTACCTTAAAAGGATCAATTTCTTTATTAAGGAGGTTAATCATAAACTCAAAACTAAAAGCACTATCAGCAATAGAAGCAGCTTCCTCGGAAATATCCTTAGTCATTAACTTCCCAAAATCATCGTTTAGATGAGGCAGAGTTTGATGGCAACCAATAATTTTTTTAGCGGCATCTTGAACATGAATATCTTCTAAAAGACCATTTTGCAGCATAAAATCCATTCTCTGTTCAGGTTTAAACCTTTTCATTTTTAAAGCCCAAGCTACTCTTTCTCCCTTAATAAATGGTTCAGAAAAATCTATGGGTAATTCGGTGATAACCTTGTTTTGGCCCTCTTCATTAGGTAATAAAACTAAAATAAGCCCTTCATATATGTCTCCCGCTCCCATAGCTTGACCTTTTTTTAGCTCTTCTAAAAGATATTCTTTCCTTATTTTTGAATCATTAAGACCTTTTATTAAAGGATGGTCTAGCTGCCAGACTTTATAAACAAACTTTTGAGTAAATAAAAGTTCGCTGACTGAGGTTTCCAGACGTTCTTGAACTAAAAAATCTGGTGTTTGTAAAGTGTTTTTAATTTCTTGCTCTGCCATAAAAAACCTACCCTTCAAAGGTTTGGGCAGGTAATATTTAATTTTCTAATTAACTTATAATTGGTCCTTGTTGACCTAGATATTTAGCGTTCTTTTTTTTATTATACGGCACTTGGGCTTTGGAACTTAAGTTTTCAAAAGTCAAAGAGCAGATTCTAATTCCCGGAGCTAAAGCGACCGCCATTTTACCTAAATTACCCAGCTCTAAAACCACCTTCCCGTCCCAACCAGGGTCAAAAACTGAGGCGGTTGAATGAACCACAATCCCCAATCTTCCCAAGCTGCTCCGGCCTTCTAGCCGAGCTAAAATATCATCCCCCAAAATTATACTTTCTATAGTTGAGGCCAGAACAAACTCACCCGGCTGAATAATAAATGACTTCTGGGGAGCAATTTTAATTTCATGAGTCAACTGACTCAAAACTTCTTTATCTTTAGGATCAATAAAAGGCACTTGGGCATGATTAAAAACTAAAAAATGATTGCTTAATCTTAAATCAATTGAACATGAACCAAGTTGAGAAGATAAGTTAATTGAAGGTTTTATCTTAATTCTTTTTTCTGCTAGTGCTTTTTTAATATCAATGTCTGATAGAGCCATAAGCTATATCATTTAAACCAGTTTTCTTGCCCCTGTGTCAAGTAGGAAAAAGTTATTAGACTCCAAAATAAAAGTCTTGAACTTCTTTTCAAATTAAATTCCATCCCTGTCTTCAAGGAGTAAAAAAGAAGTGAAAAATTAAAAAAATTTAAATTTTAATTTAAACCAAAATGATCACTTTGTAATTCGTTATAACCAGTCCTACTTGGATTTTCCATCCAATCATTTAAATGTCTGGAAACATATTCAGCTGACTCATGTAATATAAGACCGACAACTACTTTAGTATTTTCATAATCCTCTGGCTGAATTTCAACAGAAGAATCACCACTTAAAAAATCAAATGCTCTTTTAACACCATTTAAAACATCTTTGGCTTCTTCCTGGTCAACTTCCATTCCATTTTGAACAATTCCCATTATTTTATCATGAGCCTCAACGCTTCGTTTTCTCTGAAGGGCTAAATCTGCTAATTCTTCTTCTGGCATCTTGGAAATTTCAGAAACGGCATCAAATACTTTTTTACACCAGTCAACAAGCCATAAATTAACACCTCTTTTTTGTGAATTCCAATCAATCCCATCTACCATTTCATAAGCATCTAGCCAAAGACCCATTTTGGCTAAAATTGAGTTACGTCCATAATCAGCATTTATTCTTTTTAATCTATATAATCTATACCCCATAAGCTCATGTTCAGATACTTTAGGAGAGATTTCTGCTCCTGGAGATGGTGATTGAGAATTAGCTTCAATTATTGCACTCATATTTCTCCCTTCATTATACTAATTTGTTACTCTTATACCTAAAAACCCCTATATTGTCAATATCTATTTCAAAAATAGCATTTAAAACTTTTAAGAAACTATTTTTTCCCAGGGAAAACCTTTTCTCCCAAAATGACCATAAGCAGCTGTTTTCTGGTAAATTGGTTTTAAAAGATTTAAACCCTTAACTATTCCCAGGACTGACAAGTCTAAGACTGACCAGGCAAAATCCTCAATTTGTTTTTGGCTCTTTTTCCCTGTCCCAAAAGTTTCCACTGCTTTAGCAATCGGATCCTTATGACCAATTACATAAGAAACTTGGACTTCACATCGGTCGGCTAAGTTAGCAGCCACTATATTTTTAGCAATAAATCTGGCTCCATAAGCACCGGTTCGGTCCACTTTAGTCGGGCACTTGCCGGAAAAACAACCGCCCCCAACTCTGGCCATTCCCCCATAAGAATCAACCACAATTTTCCTACCTGTCTCTCCCATATCTGAATAGGGTCCTCCAATCTCCCAATCACCAGTTCCATTAACAATTAATTTACTTAATTTAATATTTTTTTGGCTGTATTTTTTTAAAACCGGCGTCACTACTTTTTTGAAAAGATCATTTTTTAACTGATCTTTCTTTATTTTAGGGTCATGAGGGACGGCTAAAACAACTGATTCAACTGCCACTGGCCGACCTTTGTTATAACTAACCACGACCTGGCTTTTCCCATCCGGCCGCAAATATGGTAAAGCTTTGGTTTTAACTTCATCCATTTTTCTAGTTAAATCATGGGCCAACATTATGGGTAAAGGCATTAATTCTTTAGTCTCCTTGCAAGCATAGCCAAACATCATTCCCTGATCTCCGGCGCCGCCAATATCTACTCCCTTTGAGATGTCAGCTGACTGCTGGTGAACTAAAACATCTACTTTAGCGGTTTTGTAATCAAAGTTATAGATTTTTCTGGTGTAACCTAAGTCTTTAACTACTTTTCTAGCTATTTTTTCGAAGTTTGGCCGAGCTTTGGTTTTTACTTCTCCGGAAACTATTATCCTGTTTGTAGTCACCAAACACTCGACTCCAGTATGAGAATATTTATCTACCCTTAAACATGCATCTAAAACCGCGTCTGAAATTTGATCGCAGATTTTATCCGGATGGCCAGCACAAACAGATTCAGAAGTAAAATACTTATAGTTCATTAAAATCTCCTTAAATAAAATAATTAATATTATAAAAACAAAAAAACTCCCTCAAAAGGAAGTTTTAAAACTTTTTCCTCATTGAGGCTTATCTTCTTAATTAAATTTTAAGAAATGGCACCTTAAAAATTGAAAGGTTGCCGATCTGATAAAAGCTTTATCAGATACTCTGGATAAGTTAAATTTTTAAGTTACAAATATAAATATTAGAAAAAAAAATTATTCTTGTCAAGGCTTAATTTTTAAAAATGGGCTTTTATTTTTTAAGCTCCAAAAAACTATATCTATATCCCCCTGATTCTTTTTTGTCTTCTTTAATAGCTTTTTTAAATCTTGAATAGTCGGGGAAAAAAGTGTCAGCCTTAAATTTTCCCTTGACTATTGTTAGATATAATTTGTCGGCTAGTTTTATTCCTTTTTCATAAATCTGACCCCCGCCGCTAATAAAAATTTCCGTCTTCTCTTTTTCTTTTGCCAATTGAATTGCCTGCTTAATTGAATGAACCACAAAACAATCTTTATAGATAACTTGATAATCTTTATTCCTGGTAATAATAATAATAATTCTTTTTGGCAATGGCTGATCCCCTTTTTTATAAAATTTCAAAAGGGAATCAAAAGTCTTCCGGCCCATTATTATTACATGACCTAGAGTCTTTTTTTTAAAATAGATAAAATCTTCTTTAATATGCCAGGGAATTTTACCTTGATAACCTAATTCCCTGTTTTCACCAATAGCCGCAATTAAACTAATAATTGGTTTTTTTGGGGTTGTAAATTGAGTCATTTAAAAATTCTAAAATCCTCCAACGGGGGTTAAGGAAGCTTTAATTGATGGATGAAAACGATAATTTTCTATTTTAACATCGTCAAACTTGAAATCATCAATGTTTTTTATTTTAGGATTGAGTTTTAATTTTGGAAAAGGATAAGGTTTTCTTTTAAGCTGCTCTCTCACTTGTTTAAAATGGTCTTCATAAATATGAACATCTCCAAATGTATGGACAAAAGTGCCTGGTTCATAACCTATTACCTGAGCCAGCATACAAGTCAATAAAGCATAGCTGGCAATATTAAAAGGGACTCCTAAAAATACATCGGCAGATCGCTGGTAAAGCTGTAAGTTAAGCTTACCACCATGTAAAACAATGTGAAAAAGAGTGTGGCAGGGAGCAATTGCCACTGACTCATTTCTTTCTTTGGCCATTTCATAAATATGGCCGGCATTCCAGGAAGAAACAAGAAAATGTTTTTTTTGAGGAAGTTTTTTCATTTTATTAATTACCCACCCCAACTGATCAATTTCTCTCCCGTCTCCGGCTGGCCAGCGGCGCCATTGAACCCCGTAAACCGGTCCAATATCTCCCCATTTTTTACAAAACTTGCTATCGGTTTTCATTTTATCCATAAAGTCTATAAACTCCATTTTTTTTACTTTTCCCCGCTCCATTTGATATTTGTAATTTTTATAAGGATAGTCATCCCAAATATGAACATTGTTATCAATTAAATATTTAACATTAGAACTGCCTGAAAGAAACCATATCAACTCATGAACAATTCCCCTAAAATATGTTTTTTTGGTAGTCAGTAAAGGAAAACCCCGGGAAAGATCCCATCGAAGCTGACGGCCAAAAACGCTTTTTAAACCGACGCCGGTGCTGTGTGATTTTTTCCAAACTCCGTTTTTTAGAATATCCTGAAGTAGTTCAAGGTACTGATATTCTGGATGTTTTGGTCTAGCCATACCCTCCTATTTTATATTCTTTAGTTAGGCTGTCAACTGTTAGTTTTATCTTATCATGCTTTTTTATTTTCCCCTTTAAAATATCATCAGCAATTAAAGATTCAATCTTATCAGCCAGAAGTCTTTTTAAAGGCCGGGCGCCAAACTCTAAACTGTAGCCCTCCTGGGCTAAAAGAGGATAAACAATTGGATCAAAATAAAGATAAATGTCTTTTTTTAAAAGCCTTTGGCTTAATTTATTAAGTTGAAGTTTAACAATCTTAACAACATGGTCTTTTTGCAAAGGCTTAAAAACAACCACGGAATCAAAACGGTTTAAAAGCTCGGGTGAGAAAATATTTTTTTTAAGAATATATTCAACAATTTCTTTTTCCGTAATCCCCTGTTTAACTTTTTCTCTTATAAATTCAGCCCCGGCATTTGAAGTGCAAACAATAATCATGTTTTTAAAAGAGATTTTCCGGCCATAATTGTCTTTAATATAGCCTTCATCAAATACTGGCAAAAAAAGGTTTAATGTTTGACTGTCAGCTTTTTCAAATTCATCGAGTAGCAAAACCGTATAGGGATTTTCCCGGCATTCTTTGAAAAAAAGCTCAAGTTTTAAAGGCTGGGACATGTCAAAACGAACCATTTTCTTAATGTCTCCAAAAAAGGTTTGGGCTAAAGTTTTAGCGGTTTCTGTTTTACCTACCCCCGTCGGACCTAAAAACAAAAATGAACCAACTGGTTTTTGTTCTTCGCTCACTCCGGTTCTGGTTCTTTTCATCGCTTTAACTAAAGCTTGAACAGCTTGATTTTGATTAACTAAACGCTGATGGAAATTATGCTCCAGGTTTTTTAAACGCTCTATTTCTTTTTCAACCAAAGCGCCGACTGGAACTTTGGTTTTTTGAGAAATTAGTTGATCAACATCACTTTTTCTGACTACTTTCTTTTTAAGATGAACACTTTCCGCTATCACTTGGTCTAAAAGATCAATTGCTTTTTCAGGAAAAGGAATGTGACTCATAAACCGATCTGACTGATCGATAATTTCTTTTAAAGCTTCATAAGTCATCATTGTTTTCCGACCTCGTTCAAAATCAGGCAGAATTTTTTCTAAAATATTTAAAGCTTCCTCTTTTGAAGGTGGAAAAACTTCTACTCTTTCAAAATATTTTAAAATTCTTTCATTGGGAAATATTTTTTCTTCATAGGCTCTGGGAGTAGTAATTCCAATAAGCTGAATTTTTGTAGACTCCGCCATCTGAGCAATAACTGAGGTTAAATCAATTCCCTCCTGGGAAGAAAGATATTTATCAATTTGAGGAATAACCAAAATTATATTGCCAGCTTTTTCTGCTTCCTTTAAAATCAGAGAAAAGCGGGCCTTGGCTTCCATGGAAAAAACCGCTCTTCCTAAAATTAGGTTCATATCTAAAAGCAAAACTCTTTTGTAAAAAAGATGGGAATCAATTCGCTGTTCTTTAATTGCCTTGGCTAAGCCTAAAATTATAGTTTTCTTCCCCACTCCTGGTTCACCAACTAAAAAGCAGTTGTTTTGAGCTTTCCTTACCAAAACCGCTTCCAGCTGAGAAATTTCTTTTTCTCGACCAACTAAATGATGGGAAAAAGATGAAGGAAAAAATAAATCCTGACTGTATTTATCAAGAGAAGGGGTATAACCAAAAGCTAAATTGGTTCCAAAGGAAGAAATTTTAAATAGGTTTTCTTTTCTCCAAAACTGAAGCTTAGTCCGTTTAATTTCTTGTAAACCAAAACACCACTTAATTACTTTTTTTAAATCATCTTCAGGAATTTTTAAAAGTTCTTCTTTGGTAGCTATTCCCAAACGGGGAAAAATGAACTTTTTACCATATTTTTTAATTAGGTCTTCCTGAGAATAAGATCTTTTTTTAGTAAAAAGGTAAATAAAAAGAGTTAAAGGGCTTAAAAAGGGCCAAAGCAAAACCAAGGGCAAAAAAAGAATAAAAAAGAAGAGGCTGAATAAAATTCCCCAGATAATTAAAAGGATTCGGATTACAAAACCAATCACAATGGAAATTAAATTAAAACTTAAGCGGTAAAAAAATTCTTTTAAAGAAAATCCTGGTGTATTTTTAACTATCGCTATTCTTCTCCAAGGCGAAAAAAGAGTTTTAAAAAGAAGCTTAACCGAGAAAAGATGGAGCCCAAAAGAAATGAGGTTAAACCAAGCTCTCAACACTTCTTTGCAACCTTTAATATAATGCCAGGACAGGAAGGCTAATATCATATACTATTAATATAGCAAGAAAAAGATTAAATTAAAATATCTTTAAAGGATTAATTTTAAATTTTTATACTCTAGTATTTTTTAGTTTTCTTAAAATATAAAAATTTTAAAAACTTTGGGGATTGAAAACCTTGCGGTCTAAAAATTCCTGTCTTTTACCTTTGTTCCAAAGTTTAACGGATCTAAAATAACCGACTATTCTTGAGTAAACTTCAGTTTGGCTGCCACAGGTCGGACAAGTAAAGCGCTTTCCTTTAATCCGGCCGTGCTTCTGGCAGATGGAAAAGGTCGGGGTTAAAGTAAAATAAGGCAGTTTAGTCTCGAAAGCTATTTTTTTTATTAAACCCCGGGCTTCCTGCCAGCTAATTTCTTCACCTAAAAATGTATGAAAGATTGATCCCCCGGTGTACAAAGATTGAAGATCATCTTGATGAAGCAAAGCCTCAGCAATATCATCAGTCTTTTCGACTGCCAGTTGAGTTGAATTAGTTAAATATGGGGTTTTCCTCGTGCCTGAGACTTTGACTTTAGGATAATATTTTCTATCTAGAAGGGCAAACCTGTAGGCGGTGCTTTCCGCCGGAGTAGCTTCTAGGTTATACAAGTAACCGGTTTCTTTTTGAAATTTCACTAGTTTTTTTCTCATAAATTGAAGAATTTCTATGGAAAAAAGCTTGCCTTCAGGTTCAGAAATTGGAACCTCCAAAAGGTTTAAACAGGCCTCATTGGCCCCACAAAGCCCAATGGTAGAAAAATAGTTTCTAAAACTACCCAAATAGACCCGAGTATAAGGCATTAAGCCATCTTTTAAATTTTTGTTTGCTTCTTTTCTTTTGATTTCTAAAGATTTTTTGGCCAGCTCCATATATTTTTCTAAAAGTTTAAAAAAATCCTGCTTCCCGTTTTTTTTGGAGGCCAAATAGGCTAAGCGATTAACATTAATTGTCACCACTCCGATTGAACCAGTACTATCTCCCTTGCCCCACATACTCCCAGGCTGATTCATTAACTGGTTTAAATTAAGGTTTAAGCGACAACACATCGCTCTAAT
>PEZT01000011.1:18782-21842 GCA_002773945.1 Candidatus Beckwithbacteria bacterium CG10_big_fil_rev_8_21_14_0_10_34_10
TTAAAAAGAAGTTTAGCCAGGGAAGAATCCCAATCAAAATCCTTAGTTAAATTGTAAGTGGGAATGGGAAAAGTAAAAATTCTGCCTGAATCATCGCCCTCCAGCATAACTTCTAAAAAAGCCTTATTTATCATGGCCATTTCTTTTTGATAGTCTGAATAAGTGGTTTTTTGCTCTTTACCGCCTAAAATTACCCTTTTTTTAGCTAAGTCCTTAGGCGGCTTAATATCAAAAGTAAAGTTAACAAATGGCATTTCAAAACCCCATCTGGAAGGGACATTTAAAGAAAACACCAGACGCTGCATTTCCTGTTTAACTTCTTCAAAACTAAGTTTGTCTTCCCTAATAAAAGGAGCTAAATATGTGTCCACTGAAGAAAAAGCTTGAGCGCCAGCAAATTCTTGATAAGAACAGCGCAAAAAATTAATCATGTGAAGAATAGCAGTGTCCAGGTGATAAGCTGGCCTAGAATCAACTTGAAAAGGCAGGTTGCCAAAGCCCTGAAGCAAAAGATTTTCTAGGCTCCACCCAGCACAATAACCAATTAAACCATGAGTCAGGTCATGAATATGAAAAAACCCTTTTTCATGAGCTTCTCTGATTTCATCAGAATAAATAGTATTTAAAACATAATTGGCAATCACTGAACCCGCGGTATGCAATACTAAGCCTGAAAAAGAATAATTAGAATTAGAATTAACATTAGCCTTCCAGCCATTTTGCATTAAATAATCAGAAACTGTTTTTTCAATATCCAGCTTATGATTATCTATTCTTTCAATTGAGATATCTGGAGCAAAAGCTAACTCATCTTGTTTCATAAGAACTAACAATATTTAAATAAAAAAGTAGATTTTTTAATAAAAGAAAGACAGCTAACTGTCCCCTTTCACGAAATCACTTATTTCTATTTAATACAATTTGTGAAACACTTGTCAAGTAGAAGTTTTTTCAGTTTTAACCGGTTTTCTCCAGGAAGCCCATTTACACTTTGGCCAGCCAACACAGCCAAAAAATCTTCTGCCGGTTCTAGTTCTTCTGATAGTTATTTCTTTACCGCATTCCGGGCATTTTACCCCCTCTATTTTTTCAAGATAATGGTCTTTCCATTTACAGTCTGGAAACCTGGAACAGGATAAAAACTTACCAAACCTGCCTATTCTAATCACTTGCTCACCTTTTTTACAATCCGGACATTTTTTCCCTATTTTCTCTGTCGGTATTTTTTCTCTTTTAGCAGTTTTAGATACTTTGACAAGTTTTTTAGCAAAGGGGGTATAAAATTTTTTAATTACTGCCTGCCACTTTTTCTCTCCATGGGAAACATCATCTAATTCATCTTCCATTTCGGCGGTAAAAGGAATTTCCACAATTTCTTCAAAATGTTTAACAATAAAGCTATTAACTGTTGTGCCGACAATGGTAGGGTGAAAATGAGCTTCTTTCTTTTCAACATATTGCCTTAATTGAATAACCGAAACAATTGGAGCATAAGTACTGGGCCGACCAATCCCTTTATTTTCTAAAATTCTTATCAAAGAGGCTTCAGTATAGCGGGGTGGGGCCTGGCTTTCCTTTTCCAAAGTATTATATTGAAAATCTTCAAGCTTATCGCCTTCCTTTAACTCTGGTAAATACTTATCTTTCAAAAGGCTGGGGTAAAGCTTTAAAAAACCGTCAAAAAGGTTTCTGACTCCAATAGCTTTAAGAAGATAGGGACCGGCCTTAACCGTCACTCGGCTTTGTTTTAACTTAGCGGACGCCATTTGACTAGCTAAAGTCCTTTTATAAATTAAATTATAAATATTTGATTCCCCCCCTCCTAATTTATTTTTCAGATTTTCCTCTGATCTTTCAATCTTAGTTGGTCTTATGGCCTCATGAGCTTCCTGAGCTAATTTTGATTTACCCTTAAACACTCTGGAAGTAGAAGGTAAATATTTATCCCCGTATTTTTCCTTAATAAAAGCTCTGATTTTAGCAAGAGCACTAGAGGCTAAAACGGTTGAATCAGTTCGGTGATAAGTAATTAAACCTTTTTCATAAAGCTTTTGGGCTAAACTCATTGTTCT
The DNA here is from genome assembly GCA_002773945.1 of Candidatus Beckwithbacteria bacterium CG10_big_fil_rev_8_21_14_0_10_34_10. Lineage (GTDB taxonomy): Bacteria > Patescibacteriota > Microgenomatia > UBA1400 > UBA1400 > 1-14-0-10-34-10. Next base: position 20,855 of record PEZT01000011.1, read on the forward strand.
TTTGGCTGAATAGGAAAATCTATGGCTGGCTGACTGTTGGAGGGTACTGGTAATAAAAGGCGGCTGAGGTTGGCGCTCACTCTCATTTTCTTTGACTTCTAGAACAATAAAGGCTTGTTTTTTTAAGTCAGTAATAATATTTTTGGCTTTAGCTAAAGAATCAATCGTTCCCTGAGTATAAATATAGGGACCAGTAAATAAATCAATTTTGTGGCTTTTTTCATATTTTTGACTATTTTTAGAGTCTAACAAAGATTTAAAACTGTCTTTTTTAGTCTTTCCTAATAAAACTTCAATTTGCCAGTGTTTTTTTTCCTCAAATTTATCAATTTCTTTTTCTCTTTCTACAATAAGCCTGACGGCGACTGATTGAACCCGGCCAGCTGACAAACCCCTCCTTATTTTCTGCCATAAAAGAGGTGACAATTTATAGCCGACTAAACGGTCTAAAACTCGGCGAGCCTGCTGGGAGTCAACTAAAGACCGATTTATTTTTCCGGGTTTTGCCAAAGCTTTAGTAATTGCTTCTTTGGTAATTTCATGAAAACTGATCCGGGAAACTTTGTCTTCAAGCTTTTTATCCAAAATCTTTTTAATGTGGTAGGCAATCGCTTCTCCTTCTCTATCTGGATCAGTGGCTAAGATTATCTCCTTGCTTTTCAAAGCGGCTTTTTTTAACTTAGAAATTGCCTCTTCCTTACCCTCAACCTGAACATAATCAGGTTTAAAATTATTATCAAGCTCTACTCCCAGTTTTTTTTTGGGTAAATCTCTTAAATGACCCATAGAAGCCATAATTTCATAGTCTTTCCCCAGGTAGCGGGATAAAGTCTTGGCCTTGGTAGGTGATTCAACAATTATAAGTTTCATAAATTTAACCTTAAACTTAAATCTAAGCCTTTGTCAAGTAAATGTACTCGTTCACTACCTTAGTGACACATTGCCTCCATGATTCTTTAAGTAATTTTGATAGTACTCATTGGGTGTT
>PEZT01000012.1 GCA_002773945.1 Candidatus Beckwithbacteria bacterium CG10_big_fil_rev_8_21_14_0_10_34_10
GCTTCTCGAGGCAGTTATTTTCTAAAAAAAATAATGGCTTTAAAAATAGAAGCGAAACTTAATGGGGCGGTTGGGAATTACAATTCTTTTTACCAAATATATCCTGATAAAAATTGGCTTAAATTTAGCCAAGACTTTATTAAAAGTTTTTCTCTAAATCCTAATTTAATCACCACCCAAATAGAGCCTAATTCCAGTTTAGTTTATTATCTTGATCTTTTGCGGCAGTTGAATAATGTTTGGTTGGATTTAGCCAAAGACAGCTGGCTATATATTAGCTTTAATTATTTTTTTCAAAAAAGAGTTAGAAAAGAAATTGGTTCTTCAACCATGCCTCATAAAATAAACCCGATTAATTTTGAGAATGCTGAAGGTAATTTCGAACTGAGCAACAGCCTTTTAAGTTTTATGGCCAATAAGTTGCCTCTTTCTCGGCTGCAAAGAGATTTGTCGGATAGCACCATTAAACGTAATTTAGGAATTGTTTTTAGCTATAGCCTTTTGGGGGTAAAAAGTTTGATTAAAGGTCTTAATAAAATAAAGCCAAATCAAGAACAAATAAAAAAAGACCTTAATTCTCATCCTGAGGTTTTAAGCGAAGCTTTACAGTTGTTTTTCAAAACAAAAGGCAGGAAAAAAGCCTATGAAAAAGTAAAACTTCAGACAAGGGGAAAAAAGATTAGTTGGAAGGATTTAATTAAAAGCTCTTCTCCTAAAGATAAAAAAGTTTTATCTTCGTGGCAAGTGAGTAAATATACTGGCTTAGCTAGTTTTTTAACAATAAAAGAAATTAAAAACATTAAAAATAAATTAAAGATTTAAAAGGAGGCAAGATGGCTGATGTTGTTATTTTAGGGACTCAGTGGGGTGATGAAGGCAAGGGTAAAATGGTGGACACAGTGGCCCAGAAAAAGGAATTTAAAAGTATTGTTCGTTTTCAGGGAGGAAATAATGCCGGCCACACAATTGTAGTTAAGGGAGAAAAACATGCTTTTCATCTTTTACCCTCAGGTATTTTATACAAAGATAAAACCTGTCTTATTGGTAATGGAGTAATAATTGACCCCCGGGTTTTATTAAAAGAAGTTAAGCTTTTAGAATCACGAGTCAAAAAAAATCATGCCCGGCTTTTAATCAGCCAGAAAGCTCATTTAATCATGCCTTGGCATATAATTCGAGATGGGATTGCCGGAGGTAAAATTGGAACTACCAGTCGGGGAATAGGACCAACCTATTCTGATGCGATTTCCCGCTGTGGGATTAGGGTTCTTGACGCTGATGATAAGAAAGTTTTTAAAGAAAGAATTATTGAAGAAGTTAAGTGGAATAAAAAGTTAATCAAGTTAATGTTGGACTTTAATAAAGTACCCTTAAAACAAAGAGGCCAATTCAAATTAGGAAAGCTTTTGAATCCCAAAGTTATTACCAATAAGTATTGGCGTTTATTAACGACATTGAAAAAAAATAGTTTGATTGAAGTGACCGATGTGTCTTTGTTTTTATTAAGTCAAGCTAAAAAAGGCTACCAAACTGTTTTTGAAGGCGCTCAGGCAACTTTATTGGATATTGCTCATGGAACCTATCCGTTTGTAACTTCTTCAAATCCAACCCTAGGAGGTCTTTATACTGGCACCGGGTTTAGGCCTAAAAAACTTAAAGTGATTGGAGTGGCCAAGGCTTATACCACTAGAGTCGGTCATGGTCCATTTCCAACAGAGCTTTTTGATAAAGTAGGAAAAAGATTAAGAAAAGTGGGCCATGAATTTGGGACCACGACTGGCAGGCCAAGAAGATGCGGTTGGCTGGATCTAACAATTATTAATTATGCTAAGGTAATTAATGGTCTTGATGCTTTAGCCATTCCCAAACTAGATGTTTTAACCGGCATTAATCCTTTAAAAGTGGCGGTCGCTTACAGAATTGAGAATAAAAAGACAAAATATTTTGATATTAATCTTAGAAGACTTTCCAAAGCTGAAGTTATTTATAAAAATCTGCCTGGTTGGGAAGAAGATATTACCAAAATAAGAGAGTTTTCTAAGTTGCCCAAAAACGCTAAAAACTACCTTAAATTTATTGAGCAAAATACGGGTCTTCCAGTTGAGCTTATTGGGGTTGGTCCAGACAGGAACCAAATAATTAAAAAGTAAACAAAAATAAGTAAATCTAAATAATGGGGAAAATTGTTAACTTAAACGACTTATCTTTTAAAAAAAATAAAAGCAGAGTTTTAGTGACTGGCTGTTTTGATGTTCTTCATAAAGCTCATAAAGATTTTTTAGAAAAGGCTAAAAAACAAGCTTTAATTTTAATAGTTGGGCTGGAGCAAGATAAAAGAGTTAATCAGCTTAAAGGGGAAAATAGACCAATAAATTCTTTTAATATAAGAGCTAATAATTTACTAAAACTTAAAGCAGTTGATTATGTTTTTCTTTTACCAGAAAATTTTAAGAGTAAAAGAAAACAAATTGATTTGCTTTTATTAATTAAACCAGATGTATTGGCTCTTTCAGAGAATACCCCTTTCTTAAAAAAGAAAAAAAAGATTTTAAAAGATTTAAAGATAAAGCTTTTTGTTTTCCCCTATAATCCTGAGTATTCAACTACCAGCCTCTTGACAAAGTAGTGGGTTGTTATTTAAAATAGCACTTGCTATCTTAGAGTGATAGCGTTTTTGTTGTTAATAATATTTATTATTTTAAAATAATTAAAACAATATTTTTTTAAGGAGGAATTAAAAATGGTTACTCAAGCAGTCCAAAAACTTCAGCCGACAGCCGGCTATATCTTACTTGAGCCAGTCAAGGCTCAGCGGAAAACTAACTCCGGTATTTACTTACCCGACTCTCATGATGAAAAACCCCAGCAAGCTAAAGTTTTAGCGGTTGGGCCTGATACTAAAAAAACCAATGCTCCCTGTAAAAAGAATGATTTGGTAGTTTATAAAAAATGGGGTGGTGACGAGGTTAAACTGGGGATTGGAGAAAAAGAATATTTATTTGTTAAATTCGAAGATATTTTAGCGATTATTAAATAAGGAGGAATTAAAAATGGCAAAACAATTAAAATATGCTGAGGAAGCAAGAAACAAACTAAAAATTGGAGTTGATAGTGTCGCTCAAGCAGTGGCTACTACTTTGGGACCCAAAGGCAGGAATGTCGCTTTAGACAAAAAATGGGGGGCTCCTAATGTAGTTCATGATGGGGTTACCGTCGCTAAAGAAATAGAGTTAGAAGATCCGTTTGAAAATATGGGTGCTCAACTAGTTAAGGAAGCCGCCTCTAAAACTAATGATGATACTGGGGACGGAACTACTACTGCTACTGTTTTAACTAAAGCTATTGTTGAAGAAGGAATTAAAAATATTACTGCTGGAGCTAACCCGATGGTTTTAAACAAAGGGGTGGAGAAAGCCGCTCAAGCAGTGATAGAAGAAATTAAGAAAAAAGCCCGACCAGTTAAAGGGCAAGAAGAAATAGCTCAGGTGGCCACCGTCGCTTCAGCTGATCCAACCATTGGCAACTTAATTGCCGAAGCTTTGGAAAAGGTGGGTAAAGATGGGGTGGTAACAGTTGAAGAAGGTCAAGGACTAGATGTAGCTATTGATTATAAAGAGGGAATGGAATTTGATAAGGGTTATGCCTCTCCCTATTTTGTCACTAATCCTGATAGTATGGAGGCAGAAATTGAAGACCCATACATTTTGATTACTGATCAAAAGATTTCTTCAGTGGCTGATTTTTTACCTTTTTTGGAAAACCTAGTAAAGGTTAGCAAAAATTTGGTAATTATTGCTGATGAGATAGAAGGTGAAGCTTTAGCCACTTTAGTAGTTAATAAACTTCGAGGTTCTTTTAATGTTTTAGCCATTAAAGCGCCTGGGTTTGGGGACCGGAGAAAAGAGATGTTGGGAGATATTGCTATCTTAACTGGTGGGACAGTTATCTCTGAAGATGCTGGTCGGAAATTAGATTCAATTCAACCTGAAGACTGCGGTCAAGCTGAAAAAATCTGGGCTGATAAAGAAAATTGCCGGATTATTGGCGGTAAGGGAAAAGAAAAAAACATTCAGGCTAGAATTAAATCAATAAGAAAAGAAATTGAAGCTAGTGATTCAGAGTTTGATCAGGAAAAACTCCAGGAACGATTAGCTAAGCTTTCTGGTGGAGTAGCGGTTATTAATGTAGGTGCGGCCACTGAAATTGAGATGAATGAAAGAAAAGAAAGAGTTAAAGATGCTGTTGGAGCCACTAAAGCGGCCGTTGAAGAAGGGATTGTTCCTGGTGGCGGAGTGGCATTACTGGAAGCCAGCAAAATTCTTAGCACTCCAAATAAAATAAAGGGAGTTAAGACAGATAGTGATGAAGCTACTGGAGTAAAAATTCTAAAGAAAGCTTTAGAAAAGCCAATGTGGTATTTAGCGGTTAATGCCGGTAAAGATGGTAATGTGGTTATTGGTGAAGTTCTTAAAAAGACTTCAGGAATAGGTCTAAATGTAATGACTGGTCAATATGAGGATATGATTAAATCCGGAATTGTTGATCCAGTTAAAGTGACTCGTTTAGCTTTGCAAAATGCGGTTTCAGTGGCGACCATGATTTTAACCACAGAATGTTTGGTAACTGATCTCCCTGAAAAAGAAGACAAAACTCCAGCTATGCCAGGTGGCGGAATGCCTGGTATGGGTATGGGAATGTAACAAAAAAGTTTATATATAAAAAGCCCTTTTTTAAAAGGGCTTTTTTATTTGATTAATTATTTATGAAAATATTTATAAACGATTTAACTAATCTATTTTTATTGATTTTGGGCGATTAGAGGATTAACTCCGGGAATAAGCTCCATTGGGTTAACATTTTTACCATCTTCATAAATTTCTAAATGAAGGTGGGGACCAGTAGTTCTACCAGTCATCCCCACATATCCTAAAACAGTATCTTTATTAACTTCTTGACCTGGTTTGATCAAAATATTACCTAAATGAGCGTATAAGGCTTGGTAGTTATTAGGATGATTAATCATCACAAAGTGGCCATAACCCCATAAACTGTATTCGACTGTTTTTACCTGACCATCTGCAATTGGGTAAACCGCTTCCCCTTCATTAGTAGCAATATCTATTGCCTGATGATACCAGTAAAAACCTTGAGATAGAAAGCCTTTAACTGGTTTTCTAAAGGTAGTTTCTGTTAATAAAACTGCTTCTGGAGCCGCCAAAACCACCCTTGGTTCTAACTTAGGCCTAGTAGAAGGGGGTAAAAGATACAGGTTAGCCAGTAAAATTAGGGTTAAAAAGACTAAACCCCAGCTGGCTCTTGCCTGTTGATGTTCAAATACTTTTCTTAAAAATTGGCTTAATGGGTGGCTACCTTCTTTATTAGGAAAAAGAAAGCGATAAACTAAATATACCCCTCCCAAACCAAAACCAAGAATTTCCCAAACAAAATTTTTAAGAAAAGAAAGAATGTTTTTATAAGTCATAAGCGGGCTTATTTAGGCCCATAAAAAAATTCTCTTCAATTACTTTCTGAAGAGAACGAAGTGATTATAGCAGGATAAGGATATTTGTCAAGTAGCCTATAATTTTACTGTTTTTAAGCTTGTTTTATAGGGAAAAAGACAATTTTTGTTTAGCTTAAAGAAGGACCCCAGTTAATTCCATTATATCTATTTCCCAAACCAGAAAAAATTCGTCCTTCTTGAGGAGAATTTGGTTCTTCTAATTCCATTCTTGTTGTTCCAGCTTCTCTCATTGCCGCGTCTACAGCTTCCTGAGGAAGAAAAGAGTGTTTTCTAACATGCCAGAAATATGAATTTGGATAAACCCCCTTAGGTCCTCTTTTAGCTTGAAAACATCCGCAATCTGAGTGGCCCTCAACATAATATGGTCCGTTTTCATCCATTAGGGCACCTGCAGTCATTTCACTTTCACTCATTTTTACCTTTCTTGGCAGACAAATATTTAATGGAGGTATTTTACTATATCAGTATAAAATATACAATTATCTTGTAAAAACTATCGTGAAAAGATATTTTAAGCCTTTTTTATCCCTTTTTGGACGGCAATTCTATATATTCCAAAAAGAATCATAAAAGAACCCAAAAGCTGAGTAAAAGTTAAACTTTCTTTTAAATATAAAAAGCCAATAATTAGGGCGGAAACAGGCCAGAAAAGCTCACAAATTGAGGAAACCCTAGCCTCAATCTTTTTAAGCCCTTGATAATAGATAAGCATGGCCACCATGCCGCTTGATAAGGTAATGGCTAAAAGCATTAACCATTGGATTTTAGTTAATAAAAAAAGCTGGGATTGAGTCTTAGTTAAAAAAACTATTCCCAGAGCGCAGGGAACAGCCAAGAAAAACCTCAAAGAGTTAGCGGTAATATGATGAACTTTATTTAAAACATATTTGCTAAAAATGGTAGACGTTCCCCAGAAAAAAGCGGCTCCTAAAGCTAAAAACGCCGCCGTAATTGTTCCCTGGCCAGTGGAAAGGTTTACCCGAAGATCTTTAAAAGTAACTAAATAAGCGCCAATAATAGCCAGGAGAGCATAAGCAATAAATTTGGGTTTAACTTTTTCTTTAAGAAAAATAGCGGCAGCCGTAATTACGAAGATTGGTTGTAACTGCTGGAGTAAAACTACGACAGAATATTGAATGTAGTGAATTTTAGCTAAAGCACTAGTGTATAAAATTGTCGCTAAAACACTGCTAAAAAAAGAAATTGAAATAAAACTCAACCAATCTAGTTTTCTTAATTTCTTAATTTCTTTTCTTTTAGGAATAAAAAGAGGAATTAAAAACAAAGAGCCAAATATATGCTCCCAGAAAATGATTACTGGAGCCGGAATAATATAGAGGTGGCGTCTTAAAATACCATCTAAACTCCATAGAAAAGCGGCCAAAATAACCAGAAGAACACCAGAATTAATTTTTTTAAGCATTTTTAGCCTCCCCTTCATCCGGACTTTACCGTCGGCCTTTTTTTAAGTCAACCTGAAACCAGGTTCGTGGGCTTTCACCACCGGTCGGGAATTTAACCCTGCCCTGAAGGCAAATTTATATAAATAATACTTATATAAATAATCTTAATATAAATATTATTAGAAAGATAGTTTTGAGGCCTGGGGGGGAGTCGAACCCCCGTATAGAAGTTTTGCAGACTTCCGCCTTACCACTTGGCTACCAGGCCATAAGCTATTTTATCAAAAAAAGGAAAGAAAGTCTTTAAAAGGTTTTTGATTTTCCCTGTTTCTTATGATATTATTTGGCTGATGAAAATATCAAAGCTTACGAATGTTTTACTAATTCTTTTCTTATCTTTTTTTCTATCCAGTTGTACTTTGCCTTTTTTAGGAAAAAGGAAAAAAGCTGCTCTTCAGGTTACTGCTGATCCTAAAGCAACAGTTTTTTTAAATGATGAGCATTTAAGTCAAACTCCATATTTTGATGAAAATCTAAAACCAGGAGAATATGCTTTAAAATTAGTGCCCGATTCTTCAGAAGGGTCTCTTTTGCCATGGCAGGGAATGGTTAAACTTAGTCCAGGTATTATGACAGTAGTCAACCGAACCCTGGGAAAAACAGCCAGTGATTCCAGTGGCTATGTTTTAAGCTTAGAGCCAATTGCAGAAAAAGATCAGGTGATAATTTCTATTATTAGCACTCCCGATAATGTGGTGGTTACCTTGGATGGTGAACCAAGGGGTTTTACACCTTTATCCTTAGATAATATATCTGAAGGAGAGCATACTTTAATAATTTCTTCGCCTGGATTTAGAGAAGAGATTATTCAGGCTAAAACAGCTAAAGGCCATAAATTGGTTATTAATGCTCAATTAGCTGAAGAAAACCTTGAAAAAGCTGATGAAAAGGAAGACGAAGAAGCGACTGATTCAGCTAATTTAGAAGAGGAAGATTCTTTAGAAGATGCTGATGAAGAAACAGTGGTTGATAAGAATAATGAGGAAGAAGATGAAACTGAAGAAAGTTCATCAAAAACAATGGCATTGCCCTATGTGGAGATAAAAACTACGCCAACAGGATGGCTTAATGTTAGAAGTGAAGCCTCAACTGCTGGTGGAGATGAAACAATTCTTGTTAAAATTGATACGGGCGATGTTTTTAAGTTTATTGAAGCTAATGAAGATGGTTGGTATAAGATTGAGTATGAAGAAGATAAGCAGGGTTGGATTTCCGGAACATACGCTAAGCTTTTCCAATAGATTAGTTTAGACCATAGGTAATTCCAATTACCATTAATCCCCAAATAATAACAGTTCCTAGCAAAGGTTTGTCAGTCACTAATACTTTAGCTGGTGACTCCCCTTCATTTTTTTCATAAATCAACTGAAGGTATCTCATTACTCCATAAATAACTAAAGGAATAGTGGCCATCAGCCATTTTTGACTTCGAAAAGTTTGGGGAATATCAGCCCAAATAATAATTAATCGAGGCGATATTTTTAAACTGGGATGAACAAAAGTGTACCAAGCATAAGTTAACCAGGTAGTAGTGGCAAACATGGAAATATAAAGGTCCAAGAGTTTTTCAGGATAAGAAAAAAGGACTTTTCTAGTTTTTCCCAAAACTTCTTTACCTGATAAAAGAGTTAATTCAGACCTTCTTTTACCGACTGCCAAAAACAAGGAAAAGGAAATAATACACAAAAGGAGCCAGATATTAATATGGGTGTCAATAACCACTGCTCCCGCATAGACCCTTAAGATAAAACCTGAAGCTAGGGCTAAAACATCCAAAATAGGAATATGTTTAATTTTTGAAGTATAAAGAAAATGGAGAAGAATATAAGCTAAACAAACTAAAAAAAAGAAAAATGAAAGATTAGCTGCTAAAAACAGAGCTAGAAAAGCACTGCCAATGGTGACAAAAACTGCTAAGGGAATAGGGAGTTTACCGGAGGCAAGGGGTCGATTTTTTTTTAAAGGGTGAAGCTTATCTTGTTCAATATCTAAAAGATCATTAAAAATATAAACGGCTGAAGTAAGGATAGAAAAGATAATGGCAGCAATAAAGACTCTTATAAATTTATCTGGATAAAACAGCCAACCAGTAAAGATAAGTCCGGTAAATAAGGCTAGATTTTTTATCCATTGGATCGGTCGGGCCGATCTAATGATGAGGAAAAGTATTTGAACCATAATAATATTCCAGCAAAAAAAACTCCTAGTAGTAAGATTGTATAGAATTTTGCTTGACTATTCAATCTGATAGCTAAAAAACCAAAAAAAGCGGAAACCAACCAATAAAAAATAGCCACTCTTCTTTTGCCCCATCCCAATTTCATTAACCGGTGGTGAAGGTGACCAGCATCAGCCCAGACCGGTGATTTTTTAGCCTTAAGTCTTCTAAGAATGGTGTAAAAAGCATCAATTAGGGGGATAGCTAAAACAACCATTCCTGTCCCTACTTTAGTGGTGGAAAGAATAGTTAGAACTGCCAAAAGATAACCAGCTAAAGCGCCGCCGCTATAGCCAGGCATGATTTTTTGGGGATAAAAATTCCAAGGTAAAAAACCAAAATAAGCACCAGCAGTAATTAAAGCCAGAATAATTACTGGCCATTGAGTGATATCAGCACTAAAACGAAGGCTAAAAATAGCAATCGTAAGACCGGCAATAACCACTATACCTGGAAGCTGGCCATCAATTCCCTTAGACCAATTAACAAAATTCATCCACCAGGTAATCCATAGAATAGCGAAAATATCGGCTAAAACCCAGATTGTCCTTAATTTCCCAAAAACATAGATGGGAATTTGAGGCTGATTAAGTTGAATAATTTTCCCAAAAGGATTACTAATAAAAGGAATTCCAATCCCAGCTACTACCACTAAGGAAGCTGCCAACAGGCCAACCCCTAATCTTAAGTAGGGATTGAGATCAAATCGATCATCAAGAACCCCAATGATTAAAATTAGAAAGCCTCCTAAAAGAATTCCAATTAAATGTTTATCAAAAGGAAGAAAAATAAGACTGCTTAAAAAAACAGCGATATAAACAGCAATGCCGCCACCCCGGGGAACAGGGTATTTATGAATTACATTAGCTTTAGTTTTAAGTTTAGGATCATCTAACCAAGAAAATTTTTTATAAACCCAAATTACTAAGGGGGTAGTTAGAACTGAAACAAAAGAGGTAAAAAGGAAAATCTTTAATAATAGTAAAAAATCCATCTTTAAAGGACAATAAATATAATTCTTATAAGAGTGATGCTAAATAATAGACTGAGAATAATTGCTGTCCAAATAAGAATTCTTGATAAAAAAAGCTCTTTTTTGGAAAAAAGGCTGGCTAGTCTAAGATTGATAAGAATAATAAGAATTGATCCTAGGGATAGAATCGGAAGCATCGCTTTTCCCACTAATTGGTCTTTTCCCCAAGGCCTTGAATATAAAAGGGGTAATTGAGGGGGAAGCTTAGTCAGGAGGATAAGGCTAGTTATAAAAATTATAATTAGAGTAAAAAAACTAATTTTTAGACCTAAGCCAATTTTTTTGTCACTTAAAAAGAACTGAAGATCTTTAAATAATTTTAGAAAGGGGTTACCTTTGGGAAAAAATCCCAGTTGTTTAATCTTTGCCATAGGAGCTAATTATTAACTATTTTTTTATAAATTATTGCTTCACCAATTTGATTAACCTTAAAATAATGTAAGGCAAGATGAGTTCTAAGTTCAGGAAAGTCCTTTTTAGCTGAGTCTAAAAGAACAATAAACTTAGGTTTTTTCTCTTTAATAGCCCCTAGAGTTTCACTGTAACCATTAAAATCATAAATATGGTAATTGACCGTGTATCTGCCTGGAGGCAACCTTTCTGATAAAGCATAAATACAGGCCCCATCTCCCCAAACAAAAAGATTGTCTTGCTTTTGACTTCTAATTTTTAAATACTTAGCCACCCTATAATCATTTAAAGTTTTTTCTCCAAAAAAGCGGAAAAAATCATCTTTCTGACTAATTTTTAGGCCAAATTTAATAAAATTTTTATAATAAGGTAGATTAGGATACCACCAATATTTATAGTTAAAAACTCCAAAAATAGTTAGAAGAAATAAAACAAGGCTTAAAAGGATCTCTTTTTTGTTTTTATCCTTTAAGACTTGAACTAAAAGTAAAGCTAACCAAGGGGCAATTTCAATTAGATAATGAGGATAGGGTCTTTCTGATAAAAAAACGCCAAAAAGACCATAAAGAGTCATTAAAAAAAGAAGACAAAAAACAAAGCTTAGTTTTTGTCGCCATCTAAACAGAAAAACAGTTAAAATTAAAATCAGCAAGGCCCTAATATATAAACCGATATTAGAACCTCCCCAAGAAGATAAATAGCCGATATTTTGAAGGAGGGCCGATCTAAAATACGGAACAAAAGCGCCTTTAAGAGTGTAATAAAAAATACTTAAGACAATTGGTAAGCTAAAGCCAAAAATGGCCAAATAAAGTGGTTTTTCCTTAAAGCTAGAGAGAATATTTTTTGGCTTTTTCTTAAGGAAAACAAAAAATCCCAGGATTAAACCAATAAAATCAAAAGCTATAGGAACTTTAAATAAAAAAGCCAGGCTAAAGAAAAAACCGGTTAAAAACCAATAAATGTTTTTCTTTTTTTCCGGGACTATTTTTTTAACTCTTGTTTTAAAATCAGTGGCTTTCAGGCTAAAATATAGCCCCAAAGAGGCGGGTAAAACCATAAAAATTTCACCGTTGGCAATCCTGCCTTCGGGAAGGAAGGTGAAAATAAAGAAAAGAAACGCTCCTAAAAGACCAGGCTCTTTTTTTTTAAATAGTTTTTTTCCTAATTTGTAAATAAGAATTATATTAAGACTATTCCAAATAATTGTAATTAATCTAAGCCAAAAGAGTTTTCCCCCAGCAAGGGCGGCCATAAAATATAAAAAAGGGGGCTTATTATCGTGAATATCGCGGTAAAAAGAAAATCCCTTATTAAAAGCTTGACCCAGAGTTAAATAAATACACTCATCGCCATAGGAAACCGGATCAAAAAGAGAGGGAGTTCTCAAAATAAGATTGAGAATAATAATTCCAAGAAGAATTAGTTTAATGTTTCTTATTTTTTTTGCTGATTGTCTCACAACAATTATTATATAAGAAAATTAATTTCTTTTACACCTTTTCTGTTACCTTATACTCAATGTATTTTCCCAGCATTAATCGAGTGTGAGCGTCTAAGCCTGGAAGAGCGGAGAAAAAGAAGCCAACTATGGGTAAGAGAAAATACTCAAAAGGAATAATAGCTTTACGCCAAAAAGGTATTTCTTTCATTTTTGGTCTTTGTTTAAAGTCAATGTATAAAGCTAGAATAAGAAAGATTAAGGAAAAGCTTAAGATTATTGAAGCTGTTTGGGGCAGTCTTTTACCAATAATGGTTCTGGCAAAATCTTCGTTAAGCAAAGGTGGTAAAGTAGCCCCTAAGGTAATCGCAAACCAGTTAACCGGCCATAAGAAATGGTCTTCAATTACTTTTAGAGCTCTCATTGTTTTTTCCCAAAAAGGCAGTCCAGGAATAGTTAGCCATTTTTTAATAATATAAACATCATCAGAAACACCCCAGGCCCAGCGTTTTACTTGTTCGTATTGGTTTTTCATGGATTTCCAAAATGAAGATGATAAAGCAGCGTCAGCGTAAACTGGTAAAAATATTGGTTCAACTTCCAGCTTCCCCTTTAAAGCATAAAAAGCCTTAAAGAAGAGGCGATAGTCTTCGGGAATAACATCAACATCCCAGTAACCAATTTGGTCAACCATTTTTAAGCTGGTGGAATAAGTAGAAAAATTAATTAAGCGATCCCGCCGGCTTAAAAGACCTATTTGGACTAAACTACTGGTACTGGAAAAAACTCGAATCGGAGCTGGAGCTTCCCAGATATTGTTGTAATACATAATCGCTGGCTGAAATATTAAGTTATAACGGTTTGGTTTATCCAGGAATTTGTAAGTTAGACAAGCTAAATGTTTTTCATGGAGACAGGCATCTGCATCAGCAGAAGTGATTAAAGTAAAATTAATGTCTTTTTTTTGCTTATCAATAATTTCTTTTTTAGCAAATTTGGCTCCATAAGCCATGTTAGAGGATTTGCCTTTAACCTCTCCAGGTAGATCAGGGTGAAGAGTGATAAAAAGATTGGCAAAACTTTTACTAAACTCTTTTTTTAAAATATTGGATTTTTTCGAAGCTGCCTCACCTTCTCTTTCTTCAAAAGCTAAAACACAAGAAATCTTTCTATTGGGAAAGGTTTGTTTTTTTAAAGCACTCAAAGTTCGGCGAAGAATATATAAAGGCTCTTTATAAGTAGGAATAATAATAATATGATGAATTTTTTTCCAATCACCAAAACCCTTAACGTCTCTCATCCAATCATATTTTTGATAAGCCTTAATTTTAAAAAAAGAGATAAAAGCAAAAATTGTCATTGAGCCTGAGCGATAGAGCCAATAAACATCAAAAGCAAGAATGTAATAGGCGACTAAAGTAGGGACTAAAAAAGAACCCCAAAAAGGAAAAAGAATTAAAGACCAGGAAACAAAACCAGGAAAGATTTCTAAAAAGCGGTGAACTTTTCGATCGTGTTTTTTCAAAAGATTTCTAATCATGATTTAATTTAAATAATTGAACTGCGTTTTTACTAGTTTGTTGGGCTATTCTTAAAAAAGAATCGCCTTTTATATTAGCGATCCTTTGAGCTATTATTTTAACATTTTCTGGTGTATTTGGCCATTTTTTTTGGTTTTTAACAGGTCTAGGCATTAAAAAAGGAGAATCTGTTTCTAAAACTAAATTATTCAAAGAAACCTTTTTACAAACTGACTCGATGTTTTTACTAAAAGTGACAATTCCATTTATGCCAATAAAAAAACCATTTTTCAAAGCCCAAGCTAATAGTTTAGAACTGCCCTGGAAAGAGTGAAAAACACCTTTTAATCTATTTCCGCTGTCTTTGTTTTTTTTAGAAACAATTTCTAGAAGATTTAAGGAAGATTCTCGATTATGAATAATTAAAGGCAAGTTTAATTTTAAAGCTAAGTCTATTTGCAAGGAAAAGATTTTCTTTTGGATCTTTTTAAAACCCATATCAATTTTATATTTTTGGTATTTGGTTTTTTGATAATGATAATAATCAAGGCCACATTCACCAATGGCCACGACTTTTTTATTTTTAGATAATTTTTCCAAAGAGGATAGTAGATTTGAAGTTAACAATTTTTTAGTTTCTAAAGCATGATGAGGATGAATACCAACGCTAGCATAAACTTTCCTATATCTTGAAGCTAGTTCAACTGCTTTCTGGCTGCTTTCTAAATCAGTACCCGGAACAATTATTTTATTAATTCCCGCTTTTTTAGCTTCTTGAATTGTTTTTTTAACCATTCCCTTAAAGGTTTTGAAGTTTAAGTGGCAGTGAGTGTCAATAAGCATAGGTTTTAAAAAGAAATTTTCTAAACTCGTGGGAAAAGAGGTTTAGTTGGTATTTTTATTTTTGTTCCGGGCTTTATATTAATCCAACTGTTTTTACTATTAGGATTTTTAACTAGTAATTCTTTTATCTGGAGAGTTTTAGCAATTTTTAAAGATGTGTCTGGTAAAAATGGATAAAGCATCCAGGCTAATTGATGAAGACTATCTAAAAGACCATAAAGAATATAGTTTAATTTGTTTTTGTCTTTTTTAGCCAGCTCCCAAGGCTTATTTTCGTCAATATATTTATCAGCGGTCGTAATATACTTCCATATAGAAATTAAAGCCTCATTAAATTTATAATTTTTCAAAGCCTTATCTCTGTTTTTATAAGCATTTTTCCAATTGTAAATTTTAGTGCTTATTCTAAGAGGGTGTTTTTCAGGGTCAGAATCAATTTTTGGTATTTGGGAATGACAATATTTTTTAACCATGGCTAATATCCGAGAAACTAAATTTCCCAAACCATTAGCTAAATCAGCATTATATACTTCCTCAAAATGTTTAATATTAAAATCACCGTCTTTAGTGGGAGGAATTTCTTTTAATAAGTAGTATCTTAAAGCATCAGTTCCATATTTTTTGACTAGTTTTATAGGATTAACAATATTTCCCAGAGATTTAGACATTTTTTGGCCCTCAGAAGTAAGATAGCCATGAACTAATTCTTGACTGGGTAAAGGTAAATTGGCGGAAAGGAGCATGGCTGGCCAGTAAACAGCGTGAAAACGAATAATGCCCTTGCCAATACAATGAAGAATATTTTTGTTTTTTAGCCAGAATTCTTGAAATAATTCTTTATTATTAGCATAGCCAAGAGCGGTGATATAGTTAATTAGAGCGTCAAACCAAACATAAATTATCTGCGAAGAATCATTAGGAACAGGAATACCCCAGCCTTTAGCTCTTTTAATTGAGCGGGAAATTGAAAAATCTTTTAGGCCGCTTTTAATAAAACTCAAAACTTCATTTTTTCTTTCCTGGGGGGTAATTTTTAACCTATCATTTTTAATTAACTGATAAAGTTTATCTTGATATTGAGAAAGCTTAAAAAAATAGTTTTCTTCTTTAACTAGTTCTAATTTTCTATTGGGATGCTCAGGGCATTTTCCTTTTTCAAGGTCTTTTTTTGTTTTAAATTCCTCACAGCCGACACAGTACCAACCTTGATAATTTTTTTTATAAATATCTTTTTTGCAAGCGAGCCAAAGTTTCTGAGCCCCTTTAATATGTCTTTTTTCAGTTGTTCTAATAAAATCATCAAATGCAAGATTAAGAGCTTCTTTTAAGGCCTTGAACTGAATTGCATATTTATTAACTAATTTTTCAGTTTTAATTCCTTCTGCTTCTGCGGCTTGGACGTTTTTAAGGGCATTTTCGTCTGTTCCCGTCAAAAAATAAACCTTTTTTCCTAGAAGTCGGTAGTAACGGGCTATAAGGTCAGCCTGAATAATTTCCAGGGCAAAACCAGCATGAGGACTAGCATTAACATAAGGAATAGCGGTGGTAATATAAAACTTTTCCATAACAAGAATATTTTATCTTAGAAAAGTTACTTATAAAAGGGGTATTAAAAAAGCTTTTTATTTAAAAAAATTAGTCACTTTTTTAGCCAGTTTTCCAGCCCATTCTTCAGCTTCAATTCTTCTTAGGGCTAAAATAAAGCCCTCGCTGCTTTTATTCATCATTTTATCAACATTAGCAATCGTGGCTGAAGAAACCTTTAGAGCTTCTTTTATTTGTTCATAAGAACGTCCTTTTTCTAAGTACATGGCGACGGCTAAGCGCTTTACAAGAACTGATTGTTCAGTCGGAGTAAAAAAGTCTCTAATAAAAATTTTAACATCTTCTTTTCTTTTTAAATCAGCCAGAGTCTGGAAAAAAATTTCATAAATTTGTTTTTCTACTTGTTTATTGAGTTTGTTTTTGGAGACCTGCATGGTTATTTTCCTTTGGGCAGAAGCTGGAATTTAATTAATTGAATCATTAATATCATACTAGGGGTGGTGTGTAAAGTAGTAGTTAAAAGCAAGTAAAAGGCCCAATATTAGAAAAACATTAAGAACATTACCTAAGCCAAAAAGTCTTAGAATAAAAAAACAAATAATACCTAGGCTAAAAATTAACCCCTTTTTAGTATTTATAAAAATAATAGAGAGGGTAAAAAAAAGAGCCAAAAAAAGACTAACAAAAAAAGGCAGATAAAAATTGGGAATTAAGATATCTTTAATGGTTTCTGGATCAAGGAAAAAAACCATTAGAATTAAGGTTGTCCAGAAAAAAAAGATTAGAATTAAAGTGGGAAAAAAGTTTTTCCGTCTTCTTTTTGGCATCAGCTTAATTGTATAATAATTGTTATGGCAAGTGAAATCTATCTTTTAGCCGCCTTAATTATTGGAGGCTTGGGTTTAATAGGTTTTTATATAAACTATAAGCTTAGTAAGTTAAGTAAAAATACTAAAGTAGATGAAAACCTTTTAAAAGTAATTGAAACTTTACAAAAAGGAACTTCAGATTTACAGCAGGGGCTTCAGAACCAATCCAAAAGCATTGCTGACACCCTTCATAAATCAACCAAGACTTTAAATGAAAGACTAGATAATGCGGCTCATTTTATTGCTCAAGTGAGTAAAGAAGTAGGCCAGATGAGTGAAATTGGCCGGTCAATGAAAGACTTACAGGAATTTTTAAAAAGCCCAAAACTTAGAGGGAATATTGGTGAAGAAGTTCTAAAAGATTTGATTTCCCAGATGTTTCCTAAAAATAGCTTTCATTTACAATACAGTTTTAAAAGCGGAGAAAAAGTTGATGCCGCTTTAAAAACTGATGGGGGGATTTTGCCGATTGATTCAAAATTTCCAATGGAAAATTTTCAGCGGTTAGTTAAAGCAGAAACAAAAAGAGACAGAGATAAGGCCAGAAGAGCCCTTACGATTGATGTTAAAAAACACATCAGAGATATTTCTAAAAAATATATTTTACCCGAAGAAGGAACAATGGATTTTGCTCTCATGTATGTTCCTTCCGAACCAGTTTATTATGAGGTGGCCAATATTGTTGATTTAACTGAATATGCGAGAAAGCATCGGGTTTATCCGGTTTCACCAACCACGCTTTATGCTCATTTACAAATGATTCTTTTATCATTTGAAGGCAAGAAAATTGAAGTTCGATCTCGGGAAGTATTCCGCCTCTTAAGGGCCACCCAGAAAGATTATGAGAAAACAGAGTCTGTTTTACATGTTTTAGGGAAACATATTAATAATACCTATAATCAATTTTCAAATGCTTTGCAAAGCTTTTCTCTTTTAGGTCAAAAAATTAATTCTACCCAAACCCTAGCTGACCCGGAAGAAACAGAAGAGATTGAGGCAAATTCTGATGAATCAGAATGAAAAGATAGTTTTTAAAGTTAAAATCTTCGTTAGAAAAAAATTAAAACATAAATCCTCTGGCCATGGTTATTGGCATGCTTATAGAGTGGCTCAAATGGCTATATTTATTGGTCAAAAGGAAAAAGCTGATCTTAAGGTTTTGGAACTAGCTGGTTTTCTTCATGACATTGGTAATGATAAAGATAATGATCATGAAATAAAAGGAGCAAAAATTTCCCAGGGTTTTTTAACTAAGCTTAAAGTCAATGAAAGAATAATAAAACAAGTCACCTATTGTGTTAAAAATCACCGTTTTAGTAAAGGAGTGATTCCTAAGACTTTGGAAGCAAAAATCATTCAGGATGCAGATAAACTAGATGCTTTGGGGGCAATCGAAATTGTCCGGGTTTTTTCAGTTTCAGCGGCAAAAAAGAGGAAAACTTATGATCCTAATGTAAAGCCGGATTTTAATTATTATTTAAAACATGGAGTAAGTAGAACTGCTATTAATCATTTTTATGAAAAGCTTTTTAAATTGAAAAACCTTATGTATACTAAGACAGCTAAAAAAATAGCCATTAATAGAGAAAAATTCATGAAAGCCTTTTTAAAAAGATTTTTTCAAGAATGGAGTGGAGAAAAATAACCAAATGATTAAAGACAAAAAAATCCTAAATAAAGAACAACTAGCAGCAATTAAATATGGAAAGGGACCACTTTTAATAATTGCTGGGGCAGGTACTGGCAAGACAACGGTTATAACCGAAAGAATAAAACATTTAATTCTTTCTAAAAAGGCCAAATCCTCAGAAATATTAGCTTTAACTTTTACGGAAAAAGCCTCTTTAGAAATGGAAGAAAGAGTGGATGAAATTATGCCTTTAGGTTTTTTTCAAATGTGGATTTCTACTTTTCATTCATTTTGCGACCGGGTTTTAAGAGATGAAGCTTTACAGATTGGTCTTAATCCCGACTATATTTTGATGACTGAGGCAGAAAGCCTCCTTTTTTTAAGAAAACACTTATTTGAATTTAAACTAGACTATTTTCGGCCGGCCGGCAATCCAGAAAAGTTTTTACATGGTCTTTTAAGTCACTTTAGCCGTCTTAAAGATGAAGATATTGGTCCCCTAGACTATCTTGTCTGGGTTAAAAAACAAAACCATAAAAAAACAAAAGATAAAGAAGAGCTTAAAAAAAATTTAGAGCCAGCCTTAGCTTTTCAAAAATATGAAGAGTTAAAAGTTAAAGAAGGAAAGATGGATTTTGCTGATTTAATTAGTAAGACTTTGGAGCTTTTAAAAAAAAGAAAAAATGTTTTGGAAAAATATCACCAATTTTTTAAATATATTTTAGTGGATGAGTATCAGGATACTAATTTAGCTCAGAATAAATTAGTGATGCTTTTGGCGGGAAAAAAATCTAATTTGAATGTTGTGGCTGATGATGATCAATCAATTTACCGCTGGCGGGGAGCGGCCATTAGCAATGTTTTACAATTTAAAAAAGCTTATCCTCGGGCTAAACTTATTACTCTAACTAAAAATTACCGTTCAACTCAAGAAATCCTTAATCGGGCCTATGATTTAATTCAGTTTAATAATCCTGATAGGCTAGAAGTTAAAGAAAAAATTAATAAAAAGCTAATTTCTGTAGAAAAGAAATTGGGAGATAAAATTGAATTTTTTCAAGCTAACCGGGTTGAAAATGAGGTTGAAATGGTGGCCAAGGAAATTAAAAAGCTAGTTAAAGAAAAAAAATCTAAATTTAATTATGGTGATATTGCAGTTTTAGTTAGGGCTAATAATCATGCTGATTCTCTAGTGAGAACTTTTGTTCGTTTAAATATTCCTTTTCAGTTTTTAGGACCAGGTAAACTTTTTCGCCAAGAAGAAGTTAAGGATCTAATTGCCTATTTAAAAGTTTTATACAATTTTGAAGATGATATTGCTTTTTTTAGAGTCCTTTCTTTGGGATATTTTTCTTTAACTGGAAGGGAAATTGCGGCCATTAGAAATAGGGCTAAAAAATATAATCTTTCTCTTTTTGAAGCCGCTGAAAAGACAAAGGAGCTTCGATTATCTTTAAAAAGCAAGGAGAAAATAGAAAGAATTATTAAAATGATTCACCGCCATTTAGATTTAATTTCTAAAGAAAGCGCTGGTCAGATCCTTTACTATTTTTTAGAAGAAACAGGAATTTTAAAGACAATGGTTGATTTTAAAACGGAGAAGCAAGAAAAAGAAGCTAATAACATTGCTAATTTTTTTGATAAATTAAAAACTTATGAGTCCCAACATGAAGATATTGGGATAGAAGCAGTAGTAGAGTGGCTGAATTTAAAAATGGAAATGGGAGAATCACCCTTGGCTTCAGATACTGACTGGAATAAAGAGAATAAGGTAAATATTTTGACTGTTCATAGTGCTAAGGGTTTAGAATTTCCGGTTGTCTTTTTAATTAACTTAGTTAGTCAGCGTTTTCCCACCCAAAGAAGAAGAGAACCAATTCCTATTCCTGATGAATTAGTGAAAGAAATCTTGCCTGAGGGAGATTTTCACGAACAAGAAGAAAGACGGTTGTTTTATGTAGGCATGACAAGAGCTAAAGAAAAGCTTTATTTTACGGCGGCCAAATTTTATGGCGAAGGAAAAAGAATTAAAAAAATTTCTCCTTTTGTTTTTGAAGCCTTGGGAGAAAAATTCCCAATCCTAGAACAAAAAATCCATAAAGACCAATTGGCAATATTTGATTTCAAAAAACCCAAAGAAGAAGCAGCCTGTTTTTTCAAAACAACCCCTAACTTAGTTACTTATTTATCTTATTCCCAGCTAGAATGTTTTAAGCGTTGTCCTTTACAATATAAATTCAAATACATTGTTAAAATTCCTACCCCAGCTTTTGCGGCTGCCTCTTTTGGAACTTCAATTCACAAAACTCTAAATGATTTTTATTATGAAATATTAAAAGGTGGAAAACCCAGCCAAAAAAGGATTTTAGAAATCTTAAAGCAAACTTGGATAAAGGAGGGTTATAGTTCAAAGAAGCATGAAGAAAAAATGAAAAACAGAGCTAAAAGATTTATTAAAGACTACTATCAAAAAGGTTTTAAGAAAGAAGATAAACCAATTGCTTTAGAGCAGAGTTTTGTGATAAAAATTACTCCTCAGTTAAAAATTGGCGGTCGGATAGATAGAGTTGATAAGCTTAAAAATGGCCAGATAGAAATTATTGATTATAAGACCGGTAAAGTACCTTCGGAAAAAGAGATTGTTAAAGACTTTCAAATGAATTTTTATGCCTTAGGAGTAACAGATCCGGAAATGTATAATAAGCCTCCCCAGAATATTATTCTATCTTTTTACTTTTTAGAAACTCAGAAGAAAATATCATCTCAAAGAACAAAAGAGGATTTGGAAAAGAGTAAAAAAGACATCATTAAAAAAGTCAAAGAAATGGAAGCCTCCAAATATTTACCTAAACCAAGCTTTTTTTGTAACTTTTGTGAATACAAACTTTTGTGTTCGGCTTGGCAATAACTTAAGTAAATATGGTTGTTGCTATTGGTTTAGCTAGTTGAATTTCAATTCCTCCAAAACCCTTTTTAAATTTAGAAAATCCCTGCCAGTTTTTTTGGGCTTTGGGAAAACGCTTATCATAAATACCTTCAAAATCAAAGACTTGAAAATTTCTTTTTTTAGAAAACTTAATTGCTTCCCATAAAATATAAGGTTTGGCTAAAAGTTTTCTTCCTTTTTTAGAATTGGCTCCCCACCAGTCAAAGGCCATATTTTCAGAGAAAAGAATTAGAACCACGCTAATAATTTCTGAATTGTTTATTCCAAAGATAAAGAAACAATTATTTTTAAAACTAAGAGTAAGGTTTTTAAATTCCTTAAAACTGGGTTTAAAAAGAAAGTTATAAGGTTTGTTTTTTTTCCAAAGATTGTAAAAGCTTTTAAGTTCATTTTTGTTTATTTTTTTACCTAAAATAATTTTGGTCTTAACTTTATTTTTTTTAGCAGATCTTATATTGGAGCGGGTTCTTTTTTCTAACTCTTTCCAAAGTTGTTTTTTTGTTTTTTTAAGATCAAGCCAGATAGTTTTAGTCGGAATTAAGGGATGAAGATCTGGTTTAACAAAATCAGTAAGTTCCTTTGGATTGGTTAAAGAAAAAATTTGAATTTTTAAAATGATAATCCGGTATTTTTTTTGAAGATTTTTTATTTTTTTTATATTAATAGGTAGTTTAGCCCTTAAAATTTTACCAAGATAAAAAGGGGTTAAAGGAATTTTTTTAATAAAGAGCCTATTTTGCTTATCCAAAGAAATGATTTGCCAGCCCATTTTTTCCATAAATTGACCGTAGTTTGAAGTTTGTCTAATGTCATTAAGACCCTTCATTTAAAAAGAGTGGCTTTTAGGTTTAAATACTGCCAGCGAAAGTAATCAGCTAGCCGATAAAGTCGGTATAGGGGTTTGTTGAGAATTAGATCAAATGAACCAATAAATTCTATCAGCTTAGGATTGTAACCTTTCTTAAAACGGTGAAACCCATACCAGGGGTTTTTAGGATTAGGATTTGGTCCTAAAGAACCCCAAAGATCAAAATAATGACAATTCATTTTTTGGCCAAAGCGAATTGCTTCCCACATCATTAAGTTTGAAGCCATAAGATCCCGATGCTCAGCTGAAGAGGCGCCGTAAGGATAGTACAGAACATTGTTAAAAACAAAAACAATCCAAGTAGCGAGAATTTTGTTTTTGAAACTGGCTTTTAAAAGATGAGCTATGCCAGAGGGTTGAAGAAACTGCCACATTAATTGGTGATATTTTTTGTCATGAGCATAAAATTTTTGTCTTTTAGTGGTTTCCAGAGTTAAATCTAAATATTCATTAAAAGCTTTTGAGGAGTTATCTTTTTCTACCTTAACGCCTTTTTTTTGGGCTAACTTGAGGTTATATCTAGTTTTGGATTTAAAGCTTTGTAAAAGTTCTTTTTCACTTTTATTTAAGTTAATTTGAAATGTATATAGGGTGAATATTGGTTTGCCCACAAGGCAATTATTTTTTAAAAGTAAATCTTCACCAGTAGTTGAATTAGGTTCAATTTTAATAAAAATAGCGTGATTTTTATTACCTATTTCTTTAAGAGCTTTAAAGACTTCCTTGTTGGGAAGGTGACTTTTAGGAACATAACCAATAGTTAATTTAGTTTTAGGAATTGGATGAAACAATATTTGCCAGCCTTTTTTAAGGGTTTTTCCTTGGTACATACCAATTCTTAAAACCTGGGCTCCATTTTTTTCCTTAAATTCACCCCACTGCCAAGATTGCAAAGGGTGGCTAACAGCTTTATTAAAAGCTTCTTTTTCATTTGGAGAAACTTTACGGATATTCATGATAAGTAAATTGTAACAAATTACTAGGAATTTCGGTAATAAAGCGAGAAACTTGGTTAGAAGAATACATTCCAAAATATAAACGTCTCTTGGCATAAGAAAGAAAAAGATTATTTTTGGCCCTGGTAATGGCCACATAAGCTAGTCTTCTTTCTTCTTCTAATTGTTCCTTATTTAAAAGGCTTTTGCTATGAGGAAACAGGCCTTCTTCCATTCCCACCATAAAAACAGTATTAAATTCCAGTCCCTTAGCGGCATGAGCGGTCATGAAAGTAACCGCATTCTTCTTCTTTTTTTGATTTTTTTTGGTATTTTTAGGTAAATGATCTTGTTCTACCAAAGAAACATTTTCTAAAAACTCAACTAATTTAGGGAATTCTCTGGCGACAGAAGTTAGTTCTTTAATGTTTTCTAATCGAGTTAAGTCTGACTCGTTTTTAGGATCAAATTTTTCTAAATAGCGGGTGGCTTTTATAACCTTATTTAAAAGCTTAAAAGTGGAGTATTTATTAAGATTATTTTTTAAGTTAGACTTTAACTTTAAGAATAATCTTAGTCTTCTTTTACCCAGTTTTTCGACCCTTTTGTAGCTTATTTTATCTTTTTCATTAAGTAAAAAACGTAAATAAGCTAAGCAGTCTTTTATTTCTTTTCTTTCATAAAAGCGGGTGCCACCAACTAGAATATAGGGGAGGCCAAGGTGAAGAAAAGATTCCTCTAGGACCCGGGATTGGGCATTAGTTCGATAAAGAACAGCAAAGTCAGAAAATTTGTCCTTACCTCCATTAACAAGAAGATTTTGGATTTGATTTATTATAAAAGAAACTTCATCTTTTTCCGATTGAGCTTCAAAGATTTTTATTTTTTCCCCTTTTTTATTTTTGGTCCAAAGTTTTAAAACCGGGTGACTGGTGTTATTGGAAATAAGACTGTGAGCGGCATCTAAAATTGTTTGTTTTGACCGATAATTTTGTTCAAGATTAATTGTTTTAAGTTGAGGAAAGTCATTTTCTAAGCGTAAAACATTTCTAAAGTTAGCTCCCCGCCAGCCATAGATTGATTGACTGGCATCACCCACAACAGTTAAGCTATTTGGTTTACTTAAAAGCTTGGTTAGCTCATATTGAGCCTGGTTGGTGTCTTGGTATTCATCAATTAGGATTTTTTGAAACCGATTTCTGTATTTATTTAGTATTTCTTTATTTTTCCAAAAAAGAAGAACAGTTTTAAAAATTAAATCATCAAAATCTAACGCTTGATATTTTTTGAGTCTTTTTTGATACTCAGGATAAACTTTAGCGACTGTTTCTTGGAAATAACCTTGGCTAAAGCGGGGATATTCTTCTGGCCCAATTAGTTCATTTTTAGCGCCGGAGATGGCGTTTAAAACAGAATAGGGTTTGAAGCTTTTTTCCAAATCTAAATCTTTAAGAATTTCTTTTACTAATTCTGTTTGGTCTTTTTGGTCAAAAATAAGAAAGTTTACTGGAATTCCAAGTTCCTTACCTTCAATTCTTAAGAGTTTGGCGGTTAAGGAATGAAAAGTTCCGGCAAAAGGTAAGCGTTTTTTCTGCTGGTGAAAACTTAGTAGTTTTTCAATTCTTCCTTTCATTTCCAAAGCCGCTTTATTAGTAAAAGTGAGCAGGAGAATATTTTCCGGCTCAATTTTTTTTTCCAGAATAAAGTAAGCGGTTCGATAAGTTAAAACTCTTGTTTTACCAGAACCAGCGCCGGCTAAAATTAAAAGTGGCCCATTTAAAAAGGTGACTGCTTCTATTTGTTTCTGGTTTAAATCTTCTAAAAGAGATAAAGCCATGTTAGAATCATAACCTAGAAACAATGAAACAACAAGAAAAGAAAAATGAAGAACTGAAGGTTTATTTTTTCAGGTTTAAAAAGCGATTTTTATCTTTTTTTTTCAATCTAAAAATCCGACGAGTTTTAATTTTCCTAAGTATTTTTGTTATTATTTTTAGCTTCTTTTTTTCCCAAATTACTACTTTTTTTAAAAAAACCCTTATTGGTCCTAAAACAGCTTTTTCTTTATTAACGGCTGATACCTCATCTTTAAATTCATCTAATGGTCGAATTAACCTTTTAGTTTTGGGTATTGGAGGTGAAAATCATGAAGCGATTGATTTAACAGATACTATTATTTTTGCCTCAATTGATAAAAACTCGGCCGATACAGTCATGCTTTCTGTTCCTAGAGATATTTGGGTTGATCCTCTAAAAACTAAAGTTAATGCTGTTTACCACTATGGTGAAGAAAGAGCGCCCGGTGAAGGATTTGTTTTAGCCAAAGATGCTATTCAAAAGGTTTTAAATCAACCAGTTAATTATGCTATTTTAATTGATTTTGAAGGTTTTATTCGCTTAATTGATCTTCTTGAAGGAATTGAGGTTAAGGTTGATCGCTCTTTTGATGATTATAAATATCCTATTCCTGGGAAGGAAAGAGATGAGTGTGATGGAGATTGGGAATTTAACTGTCGCTATGAACATATTCATTTTGAGGCAGGCTGGCAGCATATGGATGGAAAAAAATCTTTAAAATTTGTTCGTTCTCGTAATGCTAAGGGTGAGGAAGGAACTGATTTTGCCCGCTCCCAAAGACAGCAAAAATTAATTCTTGCTCTGGCTCAAAGGATTTTTTCTTACAAGACTATCTTCAGTCCCAATAAAATCAAAGCATTGAAAGAAAATTTTGGCGATCATGTTAAGTTTGATACCCAGTTAAAAGAAGACCAGATTACTGCCTTTTTATCTTTATTTATCCGCTTTGTTAAAAATAAAAATGAGATTAGAACAATATCTTTAGATACAGGTTCTAAAGATAATCCTGGATTCTTATATAATCCACCAATAGAAGAATATGATCAATGGGTTTTAGTTCCCCGACTCAATGATTGGACTGAAGTTCATAAGTATATTAGGGAGAAAATATATAAAGGTTATTAGTCGGGTTTTTAAATTACTGCTTATAAGAAATTTCAATGTTTGAGTTTAAATTAATAATTAGAAATAAGAAGTGGTTTCTTATATTTTTTTTAGTTTTGGTTTGGTATTTACAGTCAAAAATTCCCCTTTGGAGAGGTCATTTAGAAATTGATGTTTGGGACTATTATAATACCATCAGTCTTTTTCTAAAAAACCAATCATTTGCCAGCCTCAAAGGTAATGAAATCCTGCCTGGCGGATTATTATTTTTTCTTTTTCCCTTATTGCTTTCTATTAATAATTTTACTTATTTAAATTTTTTAAATTCATTTGTTGTCCTGAACTTGATTTTATTGCTTTTGCATTTTTTAGTTTATGAAAAAAATCTTAGTTATTTTAAGTTGTTTCCTTTTCTTTTGATTCTTTTAGTTTCTGGTCCAATTTTGTTATTTCGGTTTGAGCTTTTTGTTTCTTTAATTGTTATTTTAAGCATTTTATTTTGGCAGAAAAAAAGGTTTTTTTTGTCAGTTTTATTATTGGGTATTGCCACTACAATTAAACTTTATCCAATTTTTTTTCTCCCTTATTTTTTATATCTGGGTTTTATTAATTTTAAAAAAGAAAAGCAATTAACTTCCACATTTTTCTTATTGGTTTACTTCTTTTTAGGTGCTTTATTACCCCTTTTTATTTTTACAGTTTTTGGTGGTAGGATAGAACAATTCATTTATAGTTTGAGTTTTCATTCAGAAAAACCTCTTAGCATTGAGAGTATTTTTGGCTCTATTTTTATTATTTTTAATTTGGCATTAAAAGGAATGCCCCCACCTCTTTTAGGAACCCATGGCCTTTGGGGGTTAAATTGGTCAAGTGTTAAGCCTCAGTGGTTAAATCTTGTTTCTTTGTTTCCATTAGGTTTTTTATATTTCTATATATTTTTCAAGACTAAAATAAAAAGACAATTAAGCGGATCTATTCTTTTTCTCATTATTTTATTTTCTTTAGTTTTTTCTAAAAATCTTCACCCCCAGTATTTTTTTTGGTTTATTTTTCTAATGCCTTTTATAAAAACAAAAAAAGGGAGGGAGATAGAATTTTTCAAAATATCTTTCTTGGTTTTAATTACTATTTTACTAACCCAATGTTTATACCCACTTTTATATACCCAGTTGATTGAGGGATTTTTTAAAGATGGTCGGGGAATAGAAATATTTTATTTGTTGCTGTTAAGAAATATTTCCTTTTTAACTTTAGTTATATTTAGTTTTCATCTGATTGGGGTTAAAAAAAACTTGGAATAAAATACTAATGAAGAAAGAGATAAAAACAGTAATTATTTTATTATTGGGGTTTTTAATAAGGTTAATACTCTCTAGTTTACCTGGTTTTAAAGCTGATACAAATGCTTGGTATGCTTGGGCTGATCGATTAGTTAATCTGCCTTTAAAAAAGTTTTATAGTTCTAATATTTGGACTCACTATACGCCAGGGTATTTATATATTCTCTGGATTTTAGGAATAATTAAAAAAATATTCAATATTTCTGATCCAATTATTTTAAGACAATTATTTAGGTTGCCCAGCAATGTTAGTGATTTTTTAACGTCAATATTAATATTTAAAATATTTAAGAAAAAATCCTTTCCTTGGAAATATTTAGGGATCTTATATTTTTTTAATCCAGTCATAATTTTTAATTCTAGTGTTTGGGGCCAAGTAGATTCTGTATTAACTTTATTACTACTAGTATCTATTTATTTTCTTTTAAATAAAAAAATAGAATTTTCAGGTTTATTTTATGCTTTGGCTTTTTTAGTTAAACCACAAGCAGTTTTCCTAGCACCAGTATATTTTCTTTTTTTTCTAAAAAAAAAGATTTTTTCCTCTAATAAAATGCTTATAAAAACAGTTAATTTTTTATTGGTTTTTTTAATAGTAGGAATATTGATCTCCTGGCCATTTTTTCCTAAATCCAATGTTTTTGGCCTTTTTAAACTAATTAATCAAATGGGAAAAGACTATCCTTATTCTGGTTTGGGAGCTTTCAATTTATGGCAGCTTTTTGAGCCTTTTAAAAAAGACAATTTATTAGTTTATGGAGTTTCCAGATTTAATTGGGGACTTTTATTATACTCGTTTTTTACAATTATTATTAGTTTTATTCTTTGGTTTAGGAGGAAAACAAAGAATAAAGATTATTATTTAGCGGCGACCATATTCTTATTTATTTTTTTTCTTTTTCCCACTAGAATTCATGAGCGCTACTTGTTTTCCATTTTCCCTTTTTTACTGATTAGTGCTGGTTTGTTAAAATCCCGCTTTCTAATTTTTAACTATTTAATTCTTTCTTTGTTCCACTTTTTAAACATGGTCTATATATATTGTTATTATTATCCTAAAAATATAGAAAACCTTACTTTATCAATGAGTTCAGTTTCCCCCAAATTTATTAGTCTATTAACAATTTTTTCATTTTTTGGACTACTTTTATATTTTTATAACCCTTTTTTATTTAAAAGGACTAAAATAAAAAAGGAGATAAAATTTTTAAAAACAAAACCATGAAAAAGATTAAGCTAAAATTAAACAAAACTACTATCTTGACCCTAATTTTGTTTTTGGCTTTTTTTACCAGGGTTTTTAGATTAGGACATCCAAAAGCTTATGTTTTTGATGAAGTTTATAATGCTTTTACTGCCCAAGAAATTGCCAAAGGAAATATTAAAGCTTGGGAGTGGTGGAATTCAGCGCCTCAGGGTTTAGCTTATGAATGGACTCACCCGCCTTTAGGGAAAATTATTATGGCTGGTGGTGTTTTTCTTTTTGGTGGTCAGCATTGGTGCTATCGTTTGCCAGCAGCTTTTTTTGGAACAGGAGTAATATTATTGATTTACCTTTTGGGTAAACAATTATTTGAAGATGAAAAAATTGCTCTTTTAGCGGCTTTTTTGGCCAGCCTGGATGGACTTTTACTAGTTATGAGCAGGACAGGAATGTTGGATATTTTTTTTGTTTTCTTTCTCTTAACAACAATCCTTTTTTTTCTTAAAGGTAAGTATTTTTCTAGCGGAATTTTTTTAGGATTTTCCCTGGCTACAAAATGGATTGGTTTTTATCTTTATCCTGTTTTGGGAATTCTGATTTTAAAAGAGTTTATTTTTTTATGGAAAAACAAAAAACAAAAAACAGTTTTTAAATTATTTTTAACTTATTTATTATTTTTTGTAATCGTTCCGGGATTAATTTATTTTCTTTCTTACGGCTTTTTTTTCCAAACTGGTCATAGTTTAAGTCAATTTTGGGAATTGCAAAAACAAATGTGGGGATACCACACTAATTTAAAAGCCAGTCATGATTATCAATCTTTGGCTTTAACCTGGCCATTGATGTTTAGGCCAGTTTGGTTTTGGGTAAGATACAACAAAGACAAAATTGGTAATATCTATAATCTGGGTAATCCTTTAATCTGGTGGGCGGGCCTGACTGTTTTACCCGTAAGCATTATTAAGGCCGCCAAAGATTTATTTAAAAGGAAAAAGTTTAAATATAGTTTTCTTATTTTCTGTTATTTTTCTTTTTGGCTGCCTTGGGCTTTTTCTCCTCGGATTATGTTTTTACATCACTATCTTTCGGCGATCCCCTTTTTGTGTTTAATTTTAGCCAATTTTTTGAGTGAGCAAAAAAAACAAATAATTTTAACTTATTTGGTTTTGGTTGTTTTGGGGTTTATGTTTTTTTACCCCCTAAACACCGGTGTATTTATCCCTAAAGATTTAGTTAAGTTCTTTTTTTGGTTGCCTTCTTGGAAATAAATTAAAGAAGAATTCCTAAAATAACCAGAATAATTCCCCCTAATCCTAAAGTAATAGTTGGGAGAGAAGTGCCAGCTTCTGGTAATTCTTCGGCGGGACTTGGTTCTTTAGGCGGTAGAGGAATAACTGGTGCTTCAGGAGATACAGCTATTGCTTGGAACTTAGGACTGGGGAGGGGAATAATTATTGGTGATGGTAAAGGTGATGAATATACTATTGGTGAAGGTGTAGGCGTTGGTGAAGGTGTAGGCGTTGGTGAAGGTGTAGGCGTTGGTGAAGGTGTAGGCGTTGGTGAAGAAACAGTAAAACTAAGTTGGCAAGTATAATCAGTTTCTTCTAAAAACTGTTCTGGAGAAACTTCCTTTTTTGTTTTATCCAAAGATTTAGTTGTTTCTTCTGTGTTTGGGGTTTTGCTTGGCTTTTTTTTAAGAAAATAAAATATTCCTCCAATAGAAATGATGACTATTAATAAAAGAATAACTATAGTAGTAATGTCTTTTTTTTCCATTTTATTTATGGGTTCCAGCCACCGGCTTGACCCCAATGAGTACAATTACTTTCATTTTCCGATGAACAAGTCCGGCACTCTATTTGATAATCACCAGTTTTCTCAATTCTATAAGCTGGAGTTGAGCCGGCAATGTTTTGCCAATTATCGGGATATTCCCAGGATTGATGACTAATGTTTATCCGGTAATCATAATGGTGGAAATCAACATCTTTAGCTTCATAAGAACAAGTAAAAACAACTTCATCACCAAGAATTAAATTATCTGAAGGGCTTCGACTTAAATTTGAGCAAAGTAGACCTTGGTCTTTTGAAGGAACATAAAATTCGGCCTCACAATTACTACCGTCCCACCATTGACCGTAAGCATGGATTTGAGCAATAACCACATTGTCTGATTCTTCGTCAAAGCTGTGGAAAATATAATATTCAGCCGTATCACTCTTATAATTATCACTTGGTGTAGTCACCCAATCACTGTTATTAATTTTAAAACGAGCCATATCCACTTCTTCTCCCCAGGCGCCAATTAAATAAACTTCCTCAGCTCTAATTTCATCTGGCGAAACCTTTACTCCGTCAAGGTAAAAACTTAATTGAAAACAAGAACTGGTTTCAGAGGGTGGAGCCGAAGGTGATGGGCTAGGGCTAGTTCCTGGAGAAGGTGAACTTTTTGGCTTAGGACTTTGTTTATCATCACTCCCAGGCGGAGCAGAGGGAGGAACATCAGGTGGAGGGACTTCATCTTGTTGATTATCTTGATTTTCATCAGAATAAGCATATCTAATCAGTCCATTTGATGGATTTGTTGATAAATATAAGTCTGTAATTAGAAAAGAAGAAAATATAATTAGGATTAATATTAAGCTAACGATTTTAAATATTTTTTTCATCTTATTTATTATAATCTTTCACAGCTATTACTGGTATTAAGACAAGCACAATCTAATTTTTTAATTGTACAACCACCTTCTCCGGTACAGCTACCGTCACAACTGGCTTTTTCTAAACATTCAGTTCCATTACGGCAAGTAATACAACAAGGTCCGCCATTATAACTGTTGCCACTGACCTGCGCTTTGGCTGTTACCCCAGTGGGAGCATTACAAGTATATTTGTAGGTTCCATTACAAATATAAAGACTACCACACATACCGGGGGTTAATGAAGGAGAGGGTGAGGGTTCGGGTAGACACATCCCGCCTCGACAATACCAATTTTCTCCGCAGCCAGCACAGTCTGATGAGCCACTGCATTCTTCCGGACATTCATTCGGATAAGGCTCTTCATCTGGGTCTCCAATAACAAATATTTCTCCTAATTTTCCTGGATTAACAACTAAGAAATATCCTAATCCACTTAGGGTAAGGACTAAAATTAAACCAAAAATTAAAACTAATTTGTTTTTCATAAGTTTGAAATAATCTCTGCTTTTTCTAATTCTTGATTAAGCCAAGCCTGAAAGTTTTCAAATTCGCCTTTAAAAGCCTGTTCTATTTTAATAAAAGCATAACCATAATCAACCCAAAGATCTTTTTCTTCATCATTAGATTGCTTAATAATAAAGATCTCACTTGTTTCTCCTGAATTTAGAGAAAAAAGAATTTGAGTAAATTGAGGATCTGAATGGGGTGGTTTTTTTTGAACTAGATCTTGGTAATACATTTCAAAAAGCGTTGCTTGGGGATTACCATTTATTTTTAAAAGTTCATTATCTTGCCAGGCATCATCAATTAGTCTTTTAATTCCTTCTTCATTTTTAGCCCTGTCGTGGTAGGGAGTAATTGTCCTGAGGGCTAATTGTTTTGGGTCAAGTTGTTCTTTAAAGGCTTGTTTTAAAACATCAGGACCAGCCATTTCAACTATCATTGAGCCGCCAGTTATCCAGGTTACTTTTTTCTCAATAATTTTTTCTTTTAAAGCTTGAGCTTTTAATATTTCTTGAACTTCTGGGTAAGTTTTAAGATCAGGACTAATAGAAGTACCATAATAACTTTTTTCGGCTTTTTTTAGATCCTCAGGTGAAAAAGAAAGGTTTAATTCTTTGGCAGCTGATTTAATTATTAAACGTTCAATTAAATTTTGATTTAGAGATTCTCTAACATCATTTTTATTAACATTTGACCTTTCCAGGTAAAGCTGATAATCTAAAAAATCTTTATATTCTTCCCAACTTAATTGTTCTTTATTAACAGAAAGAGCAAAATCACCTTTTTCTTCATAAATTGGTTCAGCTGGAAGCTGGACTGGAGTTTTTTTAAGTAAGGAAGGAGAGGTTTTAATTACAGGAGAGTCTTTTTGTTCCTCAGGAATAGATTCTTTTTTAGATGAATTAAATGATGAATAACTTATAAGTCCTAAAAAAAGAGCCACTAAGGCTAAACCACCAAAAGTCGCAGGTTTGCTTATTTTTGTTTTTTTAGCTGGTTTTGAAAAACTAGTTTGTTCAACTGGTGGGCCAGTTGGATTTGATGGTTCAATAATTGGGCCAAGAGTCGGTTTAGATGATTTTAAAGGTTGGTTTTTTAAGGTGGTTTTGGTTGGTTTGTTTTGGTTGGTTTCCATCCAGGGAGGTAAAGATAGTTCTTCTGGAGAAGAAGGGGAGTTATTGACCGGTGGTTTTACATTATTGTTGTTTAAATCAGACATGGTATTATTATTGTCTTTACTAGGGTTTTCTGTCAAGCTAAAATAGCCAAAACTATCAATAGAATTCCAGTTAAAGAAAATACTGTTGTTGGCCAGCTAATACCAGTTATTGGGACTCCTTCATCAGTGGCGGGGATTGAGATTCGGGCGACTGAATTAGGACTGGATTTCAGAATTGGAGACGGGGAAGGAACCAATTCAGCTGAAGGACTGGAAGTAATAGCTGGTAATTCACTTTCACCAGCCGCTAAGACAAGAAAGTTTCTATTAATAGTTTCTTCTTTCCCAAGTTCATTTAAATAAGTTACTTGAATACTATGCTCTCCAGGAGTTAGTTTAAAAGGAGGAATTAAACTCCAATTGCCACTTTCATCCACAGTGGTTGAAGTGGAGTATGGTTCAGGGGATTGGATTTGAATTGTTATAACTTTATTGGGTGGACCTTGTCCAAGAAAGTTTGGTTGCTGGCTATTGATTTTTTCTCCATCGGTAGTTGGATTATCAATGGTGATAATTGAGGAATTTAAAGATGATTTAGAGGGTGAACTGGGCATTTGTTCAGCTTTATTTTCTTCTCTAAAATCATAATTTTGGTGGTCAAGGATTAAATCAGGAATTGCCGGAAAGGCATTTTTTGTTAGAATTACAGCTGATGTTTTTTTGTCTCCATTTTGGGCCTCAAATTTTAGAATAGAGGCGTCAACATCAAAACTAGCATATTCAGTTAAATCTTTTACCCGGGCTTGATTTATAAAGATGGTGAAGCGGCCGTTATTATCAGTTAAGGCAGAAAGAGAATTGATATTAGCCGAGGAGAGATAAACAATTGTTCCTTTGGCTGGACTTTTGTCAGGGTTTAATATTTTTCCACTAATTGTTTTAGCTTCTTTTATTTTGGTTAGTTTCGGTCCGGTGCTAATACTTTTTTCCTCTCCATCGCCAATTTTAAAATAGTAGTTTTTTTGTGGGTTGAGATTTTTTAGATTAACATAGTGAGTTTGACGTTCTTCTGTTTTACCACTTTGTTGATCACGGCTGTCAGTTAAAGCTATCTCTGGAGGCGAACTTTCACCATAATAAACTATTCCTTTAGTTGGCTTCTGGGTTAACCAAGAAATTGTTATTTGATCATCTTGGATATTAGTGTATCTAACCTCCAAGGGTAAATTAATTTCCTTTTTTTTAGAGCCCAAAAACCCCTCTTTATTAATTAGAAAAAACCCAATTAGTAATGCTATTCCTAAAAGTAAAAGAACAGCGATAGTGGGTAATTTTTTACTAAGAATTTTAGCCATTATTAATTTTCCTTTTCGGAAATTTCTTTTTTAGAAACATTGTCAACTTCAGTTTCGGCAGTAGCTGTTTCTTCTTCAAACTCAAATTCAGTTATTTCTGGAACTGATTGGAGATCTTTTTCCTTAATTTGTTTTCTTTCTTTTAAAGACTCAAGGGTTTTTAAATCAAAATTAGGATCTAGGGGTTCTATTTGTTTTTTAATATCAGCCGGAATTGATGATTTTTTGGAAGACCGGTAAATATCAAATCCAACCCAGGTTAAGAAAGCTAAAGTTGTTAAAACAACCAAGTTAAGTAAACCTTTTCCTTTATCTTTATTTTTTTTCATTATTTAATTTTCTATTTTGTTTTCTAACCAAAAGGCCTGACAGTTTAAATTAAGAGTTAGTTCATTTTGACTGCTTTTGGGTGAAAAGCCAACAGATTTAATCTGAATTAACCTTTCTAGTTGCTCTAATTCTCCTAAAAATTTTCTAATATTGGTTAAAGAACCAGTAATGGTAAGATTGAACTCAAGGGAGTTAGCTGGTCCTTTGACTTGTTTTTTTTTGGTTATTTCAGTTAAGCCATCATCGATTAAGCTAAAACCTCCATAGGAAGCTGATAAAAGGGTTAATTTATTAGAATAGGTTAGATAATTAATTTGGGCGGCTAATGTTTTAAAATCTGCTTGTTTGGGTAAGGCCATATCAATTAAATGGAGGTCTTCACTAATTTGACCATAAGTAGTTTTGGCCTTATTAAGATCAGTAATCTTTTTTTCTAAACTGTCTTTAACTCTTTGGTTTTCTTTTAAATCTTTTCTAAGATTGATAATTGTTTTTATGGTTGGTTTGACAGCAAAAAGAGCAAAAAAAGTAACCACCAAAAGGGTTAAACCGAGATTAAAAG
Organism: Candidatus Beckwithbacteria bacterium CG10_big_fil_rev_8_21_14_0_10_34_10; assembly: GCA_002773945.1. GTDB lineage: Bacteria > Patescibacteriota > Microgenomatia > UBA1400 > UBA1400 > 1-14-0-10-34-10. The sequence continues at coordinate 35,365 of PEZT01000012.1, forward strand.
AAGCTTTAAAAAGAGGCTTCTGGTAAAGCTCTTTTGATTTATTTAAATAAAGTTGGTAATTTTTGCCTTCGGGCTTTAATTGTTTTTTCATTTGGTTAAGCTGGCGGTAATTCTAAATTTTAAGCCTGGATCTTTTTCTCCACCAGAGGTAACACTTCCTAGATCAATTTTTTCAAAGGAATCATTTGATTTTAATCCACTCAAAAGAGTAGCTAGGCCAGCATTGGATAAGCTGGTGCCTGTAAAAGAAACACTGTTTTCATTTAAGTCTAAGTTGTCAAAAACCACTTCTAGGGGAGTGAGTTGGGTTAATTCATTAATAATTGAGGAGAATTCAGTTTCACCATTTTGAATAGAACTAACTGATTTTAGGCGTTTTTGGACAAAGCGGACTTCATTTTCTAGTTCAGCTGAAGCAATAACAATTGCCATTTTTTCCTCTATTTCTCCCCGAAGGTCATTAAGGTCTTGGTCGAGTTTAAATCTTAAGACAAAAATAATAATGACAATTAATTCAGTAAAAATAACAATGTAGCGGCCAATATTTAAAGACCACTTTAAAATTTTTCCAAAAGCGTTTTTTTCTAATTCGCTTTCTTTTAATAAGAAATTGATTGATTTTTTTTGGGCAGCCACAGTTAAAGTATAAGATTTTAGTCAGGCAATTGTAAAGAGGAAGGAATAGTAATTAGTCTTTTTTTATAAGTTTTCCCAACCTTGATTTTAAGCGGGAGGCCTTGTTTTTATGAATTAGATTTTTTTTTACTGCTCGATCCAGATAAGAATAAACCCTTTTTAAGGCTGTTAGACTTGGCTTCTGGCGCATTTCTTTTATGGCCGATCTATATTTTGTTCTATTAACCTTATTGACTTCTGTTCTTCTTTTATCTCTTTTTAAGGCTTTAGTAGCTGATTTTGTAATTGGCATAATTGTTTTTTTTAATTAAAATTATGAATTAATAGTTTCTGATTATATTATTTTCCTCTTTAAAATACAAGTTAATTTCAATATACTATATCCCATGAAGGCAAAAAACAATATTTTAAGAAACGGTGCCTTAATTTTGTTGAGCCGGCAAACAAACATTCTTTCAGCGGCAACAGTAATTATGGTAAACGTGGCTGCTTCTAGAATATTAGGTTTAATTAGAGACCGCCTTTTAGCTTCTTATTTTGGTTCTTCTGCCACTTTGGGAGTTTATTTTGCTGCTTTTCGCTTACCGGATATGATTTTTCAACTTCTAGTCATGGGAGCTTTGGCGACTGCTTTTATACCGGTGATGACTTCCTTGATTTCTAAAAAGAAAAAGGAGCTTGCTTGGCAGGTGGCCTCTTCGGTTTTAAATATAGGTTTGGTGGGGTTTTTTGTTTTGTCCATTTTTATTTGTTTTTATGCTAAAAAGTTATCTCAATTAATTGCCCCGGGTTTTAATCAGGAAGAGTTAGTGTTGATGGCTAATTTAACTAGGGTCATGATTGTAGCTCAGTTTTTCTTCATTTTGTCAAATTATTTAACAGGAATTTTACAATCTTTTAAGCGTTTTTTAATTCCTGCTTTAGCCCCAGTTCTTTATAATTTGGGGATTATTGTTGGGATTATTTTTCTATCGCCAAAATTAGGAATTTATGGCCCGGCTTTAGGAGTTATTATTGGAACTTTTCTTCACTTTATTATTCAGCTGCCTCAAGCAAAGAGCTTAGGATTAAAATATCGTCTGACTTTTAATTGGAGGCAGAAAGAGGTAAAAGAAATCGGTCGGTTGATGTTGCCTCGGACAATTGGCTTGGCTGTTTCTCAAATAGATTATACGGTTGATGTTGCTTTGGCTTCTTTGATTTCTGCCAGTTCATTAATTTATCTTAATTTTGCTCAACATTTGCAATTATTGCCAGTTGGTCTTTTTGGAGCCACTATTGCTCAGGCTGCTTTGCCAACCCTGGCAGAAGAGGGAGATAAAAAGGATTTGGGTAATTTTAAGAAAACTCTTTCCACTTCTTTTCAACAAATTATATTTTTAGTAATGCCCTTTTCGGTTTTGCTCATAATCTTGCGGGTTCCAGTAGTGAGATTGGTTTTTGGAGCGGCTCGTTTTGATTGGCAAGCAACCCTTTTAACTGGGCAGGTGCTGGCTTTTTTTAGTCTGTCTTTGTTTGCTCAGGCAGCGGTTCACATTTTAGCCAGGGCTTTTTACGCCCTTCGGGATACAAAAACCCCGGTTTTTATTGGTGCCTTGAGTGTTTTAACTAATGTTTTTACTAGTATTTACTTTATTTTAGTTTTAAAACTGCCAGTTTGGGGTTTGGGACTATCAACTTCAATTGCTAATATATTAAACGCTTCCCTTTTACTTATTTTTTTAAATAAAAAAGTTAAGGGATTTAAAGAACAAAGACTTTTCCACTCCAGTTTAAAAATATTTATTGTTTCTTTTATTACTGCTTTTGCCCTTTATATTCCGATGAAATTACTTGATCAATTGGTTTTTGATACTACTAGAGTGGGGGGGCTTTTATTGTTAACTATTATTGCTTCTTTGTTTGGATTTGCCGTTTATTTTTTCCTAAGTTGGCTTTTTAGAGTGGAAATATTTATGAGTTTTTCTAAACTTTTTGAAAGAGCAGAAGATTTCCAAAAAATACTCCGCGGAAAAAGCTTAGAACCGATTGAGGTCCATGATGAATCCACTCAATTCCATTCGTAACTTCTCAATTATTGCCCATATTGATCACGGTAAAACCACCTTAACCGATCGGTTTTTAGAAAGAACTGGAACAGTGGCTAAGCGTTTAATGCATGAACGCTTTTTAGATTCTCACCCAATTGCTCAAAAAAGAGGAGTAACTATTAAGCTAGCGCCAGTAAGGATGAATTATAAAAACTATATTTTTAACCTTATTGATACGCCGGGACACATTGATTTTTCCTATGAGGTTTCAAGGTCGTTAGCTTGTTGTGAGGGAGCAATTCTTTTAGTTGATGCCAGTCAGGGAATTCAAGCTCAAACTTTGGTTAATTATCAGTTGGCAAAAAAGCTTGGTTTAAAGATAATTCCAGTGGTTAACAAAATTGATCTTTACAACGCTCAAGTTGAGAAAACAGCAGCTGAACTTTGTCAAAACTTCAATTTTAAAAAAGATGAAGTAATTTTTGTTTCTGCCAAAGATGACGAAAATGTTAATCAAGTCTTGGAAGAAGTGATTAAAAAAATTCCTCCTCCTCAGGGTCAAAAAGAGAAGCCTTTAAAAGCCTTAGTTTTTGATTCTTTTTATGATTCTCACAAAGGAGTAATTGTTTATCTAAGGATATTTGACGGTTTTTTAGACTTAAATCAGAAAACACCGCCTATTTTACAATTTTTGGCAAGCAAGTTAAAGTTTGAGCCTTTAGAAATTGGGTTTTTAACTCCTAAAATGACTCCAGTTGATAAAATTGGACCCGGAGAAGTCGGTTATCTCGCCACTGGTTTAAAAGAGATTTCTCATTCTCATGTGGGAGATACTTTAACTAGTTTAAAAACTAAAAATGAAAAGATTGGAGTTAAGCCTTTACTAGGATACCAGGAGCCAAAACCAGTGGTTTTTTTTGATTTTTACCCGGTAGAAAATAAAGACTATATTATTTTAGATGATTCTTTAAAACAATTAAAATTAAATGACTTTTCTTTGGGTTTTAACCCGGTTTCTTCTCCAGCATTGGGTAAAGGTTTTCGGTTGGGCTTTTTAGGAATTTTTCACGCTCTAATTACTCAGGAAAAATTAGAAGAGGATTTCAATCTTTCCATTGTGATAACTAGTCCCAGCGTGGAATATTGGATTGTAAAAAAAGATAGCAGTTTATTAAAAATCCATAGTGCTAGTGAGATAGATGATTTATCCCAAATAAAAGAAGTCCGAGAACCTTGGATTACCGCCTCAATTTTTACACCAATAAAATATTTAGGACCAGTTTTTGAACTTTGTCAAAATAAAAGAGGTAGATTTGTTAATCAAGAATATTTTGGTGATTATATTAATTTAAAATACGAATTGCCTTTAATTGAATTGGTTGGAGGGTTTTATGATCAACTAAAGTCTGTTTCTTCAGGTTTTGCCAGCTTTAATTATCAGCTAGCTGACTTTCGTCCTTTTAAGGCGGTTAAATTAGATGTTTTGATTCAAAGGGTAAAAGTAGAGGTTTTATCAATGATTGTTAATAAAGAAAAAGGCGAGAAGGTGGCCAAAAAACTGGCAAAAAAACTTAAGGAGGTTATTCCTAAGCAGCTTTTTGAGGTTCCAATTCAGATTAGTCTAAATGGAAAAATTATTGCTCGAGAAACAGTTAAGGCTTATCGTAAAGATGTGACGGCCAAACTTTATGGAGGTGATCAAACCAGGAAAGACAAACTTTTAAAAAAGCAAAAAAAAGGAAAGAAGAGAATGAAACAGATTGGGAGAATTAATCTTCCTCAAGAAGCCTTTATGGCTGTTTTAGAGATAGAAAAATAACTTCATTAAAGCCCCTTGACAATATTTAGCAGTCATGCTTTAATAGTGCTAATAATATTTTTTATATAGATTAGTTTTTATTCTTGTCCATGGAGATGAAATAATGTTTGATTTAAATGATCGGCAAACTCAAATTTTAAAGTCAGTTATTGAAGAATATATAGAAACAGCTGGACCAGTTGGCTCAGAAACTTTGGATAAAAAATATAATTTAGGTGTTTCACCAGCCACTATTAGAAATGAAATGGTTAATTTAACTAAGATGGGGTTACTTAAACAATCTCATGTTTCTTCAGGTAGAACCCCAACGCCAATCGCTCTTAAATATTATATTAATCAACTAATGGAAGAAAAAGAATTAGGGGTGACAGAAGAAGTCGCAGTTAAAGAAAGGGTTTGGGATAATCGAAATCAAGTAGACATTCTTCTTCAGGAGATTACCAGAAGTTTAGCAGAAAAAACCGGAGTTTTGGCTATTACTACCACCAATCAGGGTAAGATTTATCATTCTGGCTATGCCAATATTTTAGATATTCCTGAATTTTACGATATTGACGTGACTAAAACAGTCCTTACTATTATTGAAGATTTTAAACGGATGGATGAGTTTTTTAGTCAGGATGACAGCGAAGAGATAGTTCATGCTTTAATGGGAGATGATTTTGGTTTAGAATTGCTTGAACCCTGTAGTTTAGTTTTTACCAACTTTAATTTAAAAGATAAAATAAAGGGTTCTTTGGGAGTAATTGGTCCTTGCCGACTTAATTATTCTCATATTATTCCAACATTAAAGTACTTTGGTAGTTTATTAAATGAAATTTCTCAGTCTATATAAATAAATTTTTAAATATTGAAAAATAATTATTAGTCCAAATAAAGTAAATAATAAAGAATGAAGAATAAAAAGCCAATAACAGATAAAAAAGAGATAGCCAATTTGCAAATTCTAATTAATGATTTAGAAGGAAAATGGAAAAGAGCTTTGGCAGACTATGCCAATTTAGAAAAAAGAATAGAGACAGATAAAAATAATTTTGTGAAGTTTTCTAATGCTACTCTTTTAGATAAATTTTTAACTGTTTTAGATGATTTGGAAAGAGCAGAAAAACACCTTATGAATAAAGGACTTAATATAGCAATGGATCAATTCCGGGCTGTTTTTAAAAGTGAAGGGGTAGAAGAAATAAAAGTAATTAAAAAGTTTTTTGATCCAGAAAAAATGGATTGTGTGGAAATGATTAAAGGGAATAATAATCAAGTTTTAGAAGTGGTTCAAAAAGGTTACTTGTTAAATAATAAAGTATTAAGGCCAGCTAAAGTAAAAGTTGGTAAAGGAGGTTAATAAAATGAGTAAAATAATTGGTATTGACTTAGGAACAACCAATTCTTGTGTCGCTGTTATGGAGGGCGGTAAGCCTAAAGTAATCCCCAGTAGTGAAGGAGAGAATTTAATTCCTTCAGTGGTTGAGCCGGTTAAGAATTTAGTCGGTCGGGTAGCTAAAAGGCAAATGATTCTTAATCCAGAAGACACAATTAACAGTATTAAGCGTTTAATGGGAAGAAAGATTGATGATCCTGAATCAGAAAAAGCCAAAAAAATGGTTCAATACAAAATTAAAGCTGGAAAAGATCAAATGGCAGTAGTAGAAATAAAAGGTAAAGAATATACCCCTCAAGAAATTTCCGCCAAGATTTTACAAAAAGCCAAAAAAGATGCTGAAAGCTATTTGGGTACCAAAGTAGACGAAGCGGTCATTACTGTTCCTGCTTATTTTAATGATGCTCAGCGTCAAGCGACTAAGCAAGCAGGTGAGATCGCTGGTTTGAAAGTAAAAAGAATTATTAATGAGCCAACTGCTGCTTCTTTAGCTTATGGAATGGAAAGGAAAAAAACAGAAACAATCGCGGTTTATGATTTAGGTGGCGGGACTTTTGATATTTCAGTTTTAGAACTTGGAGATGGTGTTTATGAGGTTAAAGCTACTAATGGTGACACTTTTTTGGGTGGTGATGATTTTGATCAAGAGATTATTGACTGGATTATTTCCGAGTTTAAAAAAGAGCAGGGAATTGATTTAAAAAAAGATAAGCAGGCACTTCAGCGAATTAAAGATGCAGCTGAAAAAGCTAAGATTGAACTTTCTTCTTCTACAGAAACAGAAATTAATCAGCCCTTTATTACTCAGGGAAAATCAGGCCAGCCGCTTCATTTAACAATGAAGCTAAGTAGGGCTAAACTAGAAGAATTAGTTGATGATTTAATTGAAAAAACAATGAAACCAGTCGATGCCTGCTTGAAAGACGCCAAGTTAGATCCTAAAAAAGTTGATGAGGTGATTTTAGTTGGTGGCCAAACAAGGATGCCTAAAATTCAAGCCCTGGTAAAGAAATATTTTGGGAAAGAACCAAATAAATCAGTTAATCCCGATGAGGTAGTGGCTGTTGGGGCAGCAATTCAGGGTGGAGTCTTGGCGGGTGATGTTAAAGATATTCTACTTTTAGATGTTACTCCTTTAACCCTGGGTTTAGAAACTCTTGGCAGGGTTTCTACCCCTTTAATTGAGAGGAATACAACTGTGCCTACTAGCAAATCTCAGGTTTTTTCAACAGCGGCTGACAATCAAACCCAGGTTGAGATTAATGTCCTTCAGGGGGAAAGGTCAATGGCCGCTGATAACAAATCTTTAGGAAGATTTGTTCTTGATGGGATTCCACCGGCTCCTAGAGGGGTGCCTCAAATTGAAGTAATCTTTGATATTGATGCTAATGGAATTTTAAATGTCACTGCTAAAGACAAAGCTACTAATAAAGAGCAAAGCATTACTATTAAAGGCTCAACTGGTCTTTCTGAGGAAGAAATTGACAAAATGACCAAAGAAGCAGAAAAACATGCTGAAGAAGATAAGCAGAAAAAAGAGCTGGTTGATGCTCGTAATCAAGCAGACACCCTAGTCTTTACCGCTGAAAAGACTCTTAAAGACGCTGGTGATAAGGTTAATAAAAAAGATAAAGAAGATGTTGAAGAGGAAATTAAGAAAGTCAAAGACTTACTTAAAGAAGAAAGTTTGACTAAGGAAAAGATTGAAGAAGCAACCAAATCCTTATCTGAAAAACTACAGACAGTTGGGGCAGCTATGTATCAAGACAAGGAAAAACAAGGAGAAGATAAAAAGAAGGAAAAAGAAGAAGTAGACAAGAAAGAGTCAGATAAAGGAGACAAAGTTAAGGCTGAAGAGGGTGAAGTAGTTGAAGAATAATTAGATCTAATGATTGGGAATATATAAGGGGCTCGCCTAGGGCGAGCCCCCAATGATAGAATTAATTTATGGTTTCAAAAAGAGATTATTACGACATTCTTGGTGTTTCTAAGAATGTTTCAGAGGCTGAAATTAAAAAAGCCTACCGGGGTTTAGCCCTGAAATATCACCCTGATAAAAACAAAGAAAAAGGGGCAGCTGAGAAATTTAAAGAAATTAACGAAGCTTACGAAGTTTTATCTAATCCCAAAAAGAAACAAACTTATGACCAGTTTGGTCATGATGCTTTTGACCAAACAGCTGGCTTTGGAGGAACAGGCCCTGCTGGCAGAACCTATAAATCAGGACCCTTTACTTATACTTATACAACCAATAGTGGTGGGCAAACTGGTGGTGTTGACTTTGGCGGTTTTTCTGACCCTTTTGAAATATTTGAAGCTTTTTTTGGCGGAGGCTCACCTTTTAGGAGAGGGCCACAGTTACTAAGGTATAGCCTTAGTTTAGACTTTTTAGAGGCAGCCAAAGGAACTGAAAAAACAATTATTCATCAGGGAAAAGAATATAAAATCAAAGTTCCAGCAGGAGTAGATGATGGGATTAGAATTAAATTTAAAGATTTTATTGTTAGTTTTGACGTAAAACCAGATCCAGTTTTTAAAAGAGATGGAAGGGACATTTTTATAAACCACGAAATCCCTTTTGTTTTGGCAACCCTAGGGGGAACGACTGAAATCCCGACCCTGGATAAGGAGATGAAAATAAAGATTAGGACAGGAACTCAACCAGGAACTATGATCAGGCTAAGGGGCAAAGGTATTCCTAGTCCACAAGGTTTTGGAAAAGGAGATCAATATATCCGTTTAGTAGTCACTATTCCAGAAAAACTCACGAGAGAACAAAAAAGACTTTTACAAGAATTTGAAGAAATGAGTTAATTTATAGGTTCGAGTTCTACTAGTAAGGAGAAAATAATATGGATATAAATTTTTTAGTCGAACAGGTTAAAAAGAACCTCCAGGTAAAAGGTTATGGTATTCAGGAAAATATTCAATATGGTGATTTCAAGTATCTAATGATTGGACATTTATCTAAGTTTGAATTTAGTAAATTTGGCATATCCGACTACTTTTTTACCGCAGGCTATTTAAAAGACGCTACTGTAGCAAATATTAAAGCCTTTTCAAATCAAAGTTTTGGGTAAACAGGGAGTAATCGTAGCAATAAATTACCACCTGGTTTATTTGGAGGATTTTGGGCTTTTTCAATTATTTTTGTTGACAAACTCCAAGACAGTGTACGTCAAGTAATAGAAAATGATTGTCCGCCAAAACACTGGTCTTCTTTTGAATTTCCAATAGTGGTTGAGTTGTCAACAGGGAAAGCGACTTATTTTCAAGGAACACCTATTTGGGGCATGGCTTATTATGCAGGCTTTAGACAGCTAGTTAGTGAAGTTGCATCTTTTAAGTAAGGTTTTGTCATTTTCACTTTTTCTATTTCTTCCCTAATTTGCTGAACAAGCCTAAAGTCAGAGAAAGCCTTGATAATACAAGACAGTTGAGTGGTTATATTAAAGTTACGCTCTCCGAGCCACCAATATTTTAATTAGAAAATTTGAAATTAGAAAATTTTTTATTAATAAGTGGCAGTTTTTCAGGAAGAGTTTGAAATTAGATTCTAAAATTATGGAAATTGTCGATTTTAATCAGAAGCCATTTTTGAGGATTGTCTTTAACTTCTTGACAAGAACTTCCTAAAATGATATAAACTATTTTAAGACTAAGGTTAGGCATATTTTAGTATGTCTTTTTTTGCATTTATATTTGTAAAGAATTAAGAGTTATTCTTGAGAAAATTTTTATAAACATACCAGTAAAATTGAATTCAGGCAAAAAAGCCTGAATTTTTTACTGGCCCTGCCTGCTTTGTATTAAATGATTAAAAAAACCAATATTCAGCGATCTTTCTGGGGGAAAAAATACAAGAAACTGCCGGAAATGGATCTTTTAAAAGTCCAGAAAGAATCTTATAAAGATTTTTTAGAGAATGGAATTGAAGAGTGTTTGGTTGAAGCTTTTCCCATAGATGATTTTACTGGTAAAAACTGGACTTTAGGTTATAACAGTTATCATTTTGCCAAGTCAAAGCATTCTCCTTCTGAAGCAATTGATAAGGGCCTTAATTATGATATGCCTTTAAGAATTAAAGTTTGGTTGGAAAATAAACAAACTGGAGAAAAAGTCAAGGAAGAAATTTTTCTGGGTGATATTCCCAGAATGACTGAAAACGGAACCTTTATTATTAATGGAATTGAAAGAGCTGTTGTTAATCAGCTGGTTAGAAGTGCCGGCATTTTTTATTCCGGAGAACTTGACCCTTCTTCTAATAGAATGTTTTATCGGGCCGAATTAAGGCCTTTGAGAGGATCATGGTTAGAGCTTGTTGTTTCCAGGAATGATGCTTTAGTAATAAAAATAGATCGCCGGCGTAAATTAGCTGCCACTGTTCTTTTAAGGGCAGCTGGAATGGCGACAGACGAAGAAATACTAGCTGTTTTCAAAGATGTTGATATTGATGATGATCATCAATATATTAAAGCGACTATTGAAAAAGATCCGTCCAAAAATCAAGAAGAAGCTTTAATTGAAATTTACAAAAAAATGAGACCTTCAGAACCAGCAGTTTTAGAAAATGCCCGGCAACTTTTTTATAATATGTTCTTAGATCCCAAAAGATATGATTTGGGAGAAGTTGGCCGTTTTAAGCTAAATAAAAGATTAGGAATTGATGTTGACGAAGAAAAAAGAATTTTAACTCTAGATGATTTTGCGGCGGCTTTAAAATATTTAGTTAAACTTCAAAATGATCAAGGTAGGGTTGATGATATTGATCATTTATCCAATAGAAGAGTAAGAAGAGTTGGTGAGTTAGTTATGGCTAATGCTTTTCGCCTGGGGCTTTTAAGACTAGAGCGTTCCATAAGAGAAAAAATGAGTTTAGCTAAAGCTGACATTTTAGTGACACCTTCAAACTTAATTAATCCTCGACCAATGATTGCCGTAATTAATGATTTTTTTAGAAGGAATCGATTATCGACAATTCTTGATCAAACAAATCCTTTATCTGAATTAGATAATTTAAGAAGACTTTCTGTTATGGGAAGAGGTGGAGTTACTAAAGAAAGAGCTTCCTTTTCCATGAGAGACATTAACTCATCTCAGTATGGGCGGATTTGTCCAGTCCGTTCGCCAGAGGGACCAAACATAGGCTTGGTTATTTATTTGGCTTTATATACTAATGTGAGTCAATATGGATTTTTAGAGACCCCTTATCGCAAAGTAGAAAAAATAAACGTTAATGGTAAGAGTAAAATGAAAATAACCGATGAAATTATTTATTTATCGGCTGATGATGAGGAAGATTATTATATTACTCATGCAGAAGTAAAAATAGATAAAGATGGTTTTATTCTTGATAGATGGGTGCCAATTAGATATAAAGGAGAATTTAAAGAAGCTCTAGTAGGACAAATCCAATTAATTGACTGTATTTCTCAACAGGTGATTGGAACGTCAGCTTCTTTAATTCCTTTTTTAGCTCATGATGAGGCAAATCGGGCCTTAATGGGTACTCATATGCAATGTCAAGCAGTTCCTTTAGTTAAACCAGAATCCCCAGTTGTTGGTACAGGCATGGAAAAAGTTATTCCTCAAGCTATGGGAAGAGTGGTTAAGTCTAAATTTGCCGGTAAAGTTACTTACTTAGATGCTAGCAAAGTAGTAATAAAATCTGAAAGAAAAGAATTAAAAAAATTAAAGGAAAATAAGATTGATAGTTTTAGATCAATTAGTGTAAAAGAAAACGAAGTTACCTATGACGTTGAGAAATTTATGAGAACCTCCCAAAATACTTGTTATTCTCAGAAACCAATGGTTCAACTAGGGCAGAATGTTAAAAAAAACCAAATAATCATTGATGGTCCAGCATGTGATAATGGTGAATTGGCTCTTGGTCAAAATCTTCTAATTGCTTACAGTTTTTTTGAGGGTTTAGGCTATGAGGATGCAATTGTAATTTCTGACAGATTAGTAAAGGAAGATATTTTAACCTCGATTCATATTAATGAGTATGAATCGACAGTAATGGATACTAAATTAGGACCAGAGGAATTAACAAGAGATATTCCTAATGTTAGTGAGTTGGATTTGGCAAACTTAGCTAAAGACGGAGTGGTAGTAGTCGGGAGTGAGGTTGGACCAAACGATATTTTAGTTGGCAAGATTGCTCCCAAGGGAGAAACTGAATTAAGTGCTGAAGAAAGATTGCTGAGGGCAATTTTTGGTGAAAAAGCCAGAGAAGTAAGAGATACCTCTTTAAGAATGCCTCATGGTGAAAGAGGAACAGTAATAGATGTAAAGATTTTAGATAGAGAAAAAGGAGATGAATTAAACCCAGGTGTTAACAAACTGGTCAAAGTAAAAGTAGCTCAAATTAGAAAAGTTGTTATTGGTGACAAATTGGCTGGTCGTCATGGTAACAAGGGAGTAATTTCTAGAATAGTTCCGGTAGCTGATATGCCTTACTTGGAGGATGGAACCCCAATTGATATTATTATTTCTCCTCTTTCTGTTTTAGCAAGAATGAATTTAGGTCAGCTTTTAGAGGCTCATCTTGGTTGGGCAGCTCGGAAATTGGGAATGAAGGTGGCCCTGCCGGTTTTTGAAAAAATAAAAGAAGAACAAATAAAATCATTGCTTAAAAAGGCTAGCTTGCCAGTTGATGGTAAGTCGCAGCTTTTTAATGGTAGAACTGGTGAACCTTTTAAAGAAAAAACTGTTGTCGGGATTGGTTATATTCTGAAATTAGTCCATATGGTTGAGGATAAAACTCATGCTCGATCAACAGGTCCTTATTCACTGGTTACTCAGCAGCCCCTTGGTGGTAAAGCTCAAATGGGAGGACAAAGATTAGGAGAAATGGAAGTTTGGGCTTTGGAAGCTCATCGTGCCGCTCATGTTTTACAAGAAATGCTGACGATTAAAAGCGATGATGTAGTTGGAAGAGGTAAAGCTTTTGAAGCCATTGTTAAAGGGGTTGATATTCCTCAAGCAACTATTCCTGAATCTTTTAAGGTTTTAGTAAAAGAACTTAATAGTTTATGTTTAAATGTAATTCCTGGTGAAGATGAAGAAGGAACAAAAGAATTGGTGAAAAATGAAGAGAAAAAAGTAAAAAAGCCAACCAGGAAAAAAAGTAAAAAAGCCAACCAGGAAAAACCAGCGGAGAAGAAAAAATGAAAAATATTATGGGTTTTAAAACACTAACAATTAAACTCGCTTCACCCGAAGAGATTAAAGTTTGGTCTCATGGAGAGATAACTAAACCGGAGACAATTAATTATCGAACTTTAAAACCAGAAAAAGATGGCCTTTTTTGTGAACGAATTTTTGGACCAACTAAAGATTGGGAATGTTATTGTGGTAAGTATAAGCGGATTCGATACAGGGGAATTATTTGTGATAAATGCGGAGTGGAAGTTACTCAATCTAGGGTAAGAAGAGAAAGAATGGGTCACATTAATTTAGTTTCTCCGGTTGCTCATGTTTGGTTTTTTAAAGGAGCCCCTTCAAAACTATCTCTTCTTTTAGATATTAGTCCTAGAAATCTAGCTGGGGTTATTTATTTTGCTCGTTATTTGGTTTTAAAGACAGATAAAACTAAAAGAAAAGAAGTCTTAAATAATTTAGGGATTGATCTTAAAAAAACTGAAGAAAGATTAGAAAAAGATTACCAAAAAGAAATAGAACAATTAAAAAAAGAATATAAAAAAGAAATTAAGGAAATTAAGAACAAGATTAAATCTAAAGAGCAGCAAGAATTGACCCTAGAAGAAGCAAAAATTAAACATAAGCAAAAACAAGCCAATGCTAAGGAAAATCTTGATTCAGAAGAAGAAACAGCTAAAGAAATATATAAAACTGTGGCGGAAATTGTTAAAAAGATAGAAGTGAAAAGTGTTTTATCTGAAGAAGAATATATTAGACTTTCAGATTATAGGGCGGACTCTTTTATAAAAGTTGGCATGGGGGCGGAAAGCATTCTGGACTTAATTAAGGAAATTGACTTAAAGAAGTTAACAGTTGGTTTAAGGAAAACTGTTCATAGTTCATCGGGCCAAAAGAGGATTAAGGCGATAAAAAGACTTCGGGTGATTGAGGGAATGAATTTGGCAAAGATTAATCCAGAATGGATGATTCTAAAAATTTTACCAGTTATTCCGCCTGATTTAAGACCAATGGTTCAGTTGTCTGGTGGACGTTTTGCCACTTCAGACCTTAATGATCTTTATCGTCGAGTTATAAATAGAAATAATCGTTTAAAGCATTTAATTAGTCTTGGAGCACCAGAAATAATTCTTCATAATGAAAAAAGAATGCTTCAAGAAGCGGTTGATACTTTAATTGATGCTTCTCAATCAAAAAGGACAATCAGAAAAGGGACTAAAGAGCTTAGGTCGCTTTCAGACATGTTAAGGGGTAAGCAGGGACGTTTTAGACAAAACCTTCTAGGTAAAAGAGTAGACTATTCAGGTAGAAGTGTAATAGTTGTTGGTCCGGATTTGAAACTTGATGAGTGTGGTTTACCCAAAGAAATGGCTTTAGAGATGTTTAAGCCATATGTTTTACATGAATTGATTGCTACTGGTTTAGCTCCTAATGTAAAAAATGCCAAGCATGTTTTAGAGCGTCGACCGCCAGAAGTTTTTGATATTTTAGAGAAAATAACTCGTAAACATCCAGTCTTATTGAATCGAGCTCCTACTCTTCATAAGCTTGGGATTCAAGCTTTTTATCCGGTTTTAATTGAAGGAAGCGCGATTCAGCTTCATCCTTGTGTTTGTGCTGGTTATAATGCTGATTTTGATGGAGATCAGATGGCCGTCCACGTTCCTCTAACTAAAAAGGCAATGAAAGAAGCAGAAGACTTGATGCTTCCAATTTGTAACCTTTTAAAGCCAGCTGATGGATCACCTATAACTTTACCTAATAAAGAAATGGCTTTAGGGGCTTATTACTTAACTACCATTGATTCCCGCCTAAAAGAAAGAGAAGACATAATTTTTTCTAGCCCAGATGAAGCTGTTTTATGCCACAGGGAGGGTAAAATTAATTTAAGACAAAAGGTAAAAATAAGAATTAATAAAAAAATCTTAACTACTTCAGTTGGAAGAGTTTTGTTTAATGAAGTAATTCCTAGTGAGTTTGGTTATATTAATCAAGAAGTCAATTCTTTTTATCTTAAGTCAATCGTTAAAAAAGCTTTCAGCATTTTAAGTAAGAAAAAGACAGCTAAACTAATTGATGATCTTAAAGATCTTGGTTTTGAAGTTGTTACTCTGTCTGGTCTTTCAGTAGCTGCCTCAGATTGTAAGATAATTCCAGAAAAAGAAAAAATTATTGAGGAATCTAATAAAAAAGCGGCTCAAATTGAGGAAAATTTTTCTCAGGGATTGATTACTATCGGAGAAAAACAACGGCTTTCTAATGAATTATGGATGGATACAACTGACGTAATTGCTAAAAAAACCTGGGATGATTTTAAACCCAGTAACAGTGTTAAAATTATAATTAATTCTGGTGGAACTAGAGCTTCTAAGGACCAAGTAAAGCAGTTATCAGCCATGAGGGGATTAGTAGTTGATCCTTTGGGAAAAATTGTTGAACTGCCAACTAAATCTAATTTTAAAGAGGGTTTATCTGTATTTGAGTATGTTTCTTCTACTAGAGGGTCAAGAAAGGGCTTAACTGATTCAGCCATTAAGACAGCTGATGCTGGTTATTTAACCCGTCGTCTAGTTGA
Organism: Candidatus Beckwithbacteria bacterium CG10_big_fil_rev_8_21_14_0_10_34_10; assembly: GCA_002773945.1. Classification (GTDB taxonomy): domain Bacteria; phylum Patescibacteriota; class Microgenomatia; order UBA1400; family UBA1400; genus 1-14-0-10-34-10. The sequence continues at coordinate 50,967 of PEZT01000012.1, forward strand.
TACCTCCCATGATGTTATTATTTTAGAAGATGACTGTGGGACTAAAGAGGGAATTACAATTAGTAAAAGTGGTAATCGATCTAAATCATTTTTAGGTAGGGTTTTAGGTAGGGTTTTAGCTAAAGACCTCAAAGATTTAAAAACTGGTAAGGTTTTACTTAAAAAAGGAGAAGTTATTAATGAGGAAAAACTAGAGAGCTTAGGTAAAGCAAAAATTGATGAGGTTTTTATTCGCAGTCCTTTGACTTGTAAAGCTAGATATGGGCTTTGCCAAGCCTGTTATGGTTGGGATTTATCGGAAAAGAAATTAGTTGAGCATGGTAATCCGGTTGGAGTGGTGGCTGCTCAAAGTATTGGTGAACCAGGAACTCAGCTAACTATGAGGGTTAAACATACTGGTGGGATTATTGGTTTAGATGTAACTCAGGGTTTACCTAGAGTGGAGGAACTTTTTGAAGCCAGAATTCCTAAAGTTTTATCTCCATTATCAGAAATAAGTGGTAAAGTAGAAATTACTGAAACACCCCAGGGTTATGAGGTTTTGGTTAAAAATGTTAATTTTAAGCCGGCAGAAGAAAATAAATATTTGGTTCCTTTGAACAGTATTTTAAATGTTAAAGATGGAGATTTGATTCCAGCAGGGTTTCAATTAGCTTCAGGCAGTTTAGACCTTAAGGAAGTTTTAAAAGTTAGAGGTTTGAGGGAAGCCCAAAAGTATTTAATTAAAGAAATCCAAAAGGTTTATGAATCTCAAGGGGTTCCTATTAATGATAAGCATTTTGAAATCATTGTTAGAAAAATGTGTGATAAGGTTAAGATTGAGAATCAGGGGGATACTTCATTATTGCCCGGTGAATTAATAGAAAGAGGTAGATTTGAAGAAGAAAACGCCGCTGTTTTAGCCAAAGGGGGCGAACCAGCTATTGCTACAATAGTTATCTTGGGAATTACCCGGGCCTCGCTATACACTGAATCCTGGCTTTCAGCCGCTTCATTCCAAGAAACCTCTAATGTTTTAACTAATGCAGCCATGACTGGTAAGGAAGATAGATTATTAGGTTTAAAAGAAAATGTAATTATTGGTCGATTAATCCCGACTATGGTAAAATCAAAAGCTGATGCCAACAATAAATCAACTGATCAGAAAAAAAAGAGGCAGGAAGCCTAAAAAAATTAAAGCGACGGCTTTGCGTCGTTCCTTTAATAGTGCTAGAAGGCAGATGGCCAAAAGTGTTAATCCTCAAAAGAGAGGTGTTTGTACGGTGGTGAAAACAGCTACTCCTAAAAAACCAAATTCAGCTTTAAGAAAAGTAGCCCGGGTTAGATTATCTAATAAGCAGGAAATTACCGCCTATATTCCCGGAGAAGGCCATAATTTGGCTGAACACTCAATTGTTATGGTTCGGGGCGGAAGGGTTAAGGATTTACCTGGAGTAAAATACCATATTATTAGGGGTAAATATGATACTTTAGGGGTAGAAAACAGAAAAAAAGGTCGATCAAAATATGGAACTAGAATAGGCGGAAAAGTAGGGGTTGCTTCTCAAGCAGAGACTAGCGAAGCCGCACCCGAGCCTCAAAAGGAAGGAGAACAAAATGCCTAGATCAGGAAAAGTAAGAAAAAGAGTAATTTCTCCTGACCCAGTTTATAACAGCTGTCAGATAACACGCCTGGTTAATAAAATTATGAAAGACGGTAAGAAACAGATTGCTTATAAGCATGTTTATAAAGCGATGGAAATAATTAAAAATAAAGACAAGGATAATGAGGTAATGGATGTTTTTCACCGGGCTCTGGAAAATATTAAACCTAATATGGAAGTGAGATCAAGAAGAGTTGGGGGAGCTGCTTATCAGATTCCAGTACCGGTAAAAGGTGATAAAAGAGAGTCTTTGGCAATTCGTTGGTTGGTTCAAGCCACTCGATCAAGATCAAATAAAGAATATCATGAGTTTTCAGAAAAATTAGCCGCCGAAATTCTTGATGCTTCTCAAAGTCAAGGTGGAGCGGTTAAGAAAAAAGAAGATAATCACAAAATGGCAGATGCTAATAGGGCTTTTGCCCACTTCAGGTGGTAAATTAAAACCTTTTTTTGTAGCTTAAAGATTTATTTGAAGAACGTCTGTTGTTTCTACTATCTTTAAAGTTTCTTTTATTTCCTGGTTGAGCCTGGCTATTTATTCCGTTATTTGGTTTTTCTTTTTCACCAAAGAACATAGAGAGACTGACTCTTTTCATATCATCAACATCAACTACTTTAACTTTAACCTTTTCACCCAGTTTAACAATTTCATCAGGGTGTTTAACAAAGCCAGCTGACATCCTAGAAACATGAACAAGGCCGTCTTTTCCAGGCAGGATTTCGACAAAGGCTCCAAAAGGTTCAATCCTTTTTACTTCGCCTTCGAATTCTTCTCCAATTTGAACCTCTCTAGTTAGACCTTCAATCCATTCAACTGCTTTTTTAATGTTTTCTTGGTTTTGGCTAGCAATGGTAATTTTACCTTCATCATCAATATCGACGGTGGTTTCAGTTTCGGCAATAATTTTTCTAATTATTTTTCCGCCTGGGCCAATTACCTCACCAATTTTTTCTTTATCAACTTGTAAGATGGCTATTTTCGGGGCATAAGGAGAAATTGAGCTTCTGGGAGCGGGAAGGACTTTGTTCATTTCTCCCAATATAAAGAGTCGGGCTTTTTTAGCCTGTTCTAACCCTTCTTTTAGTAATTCTGGAGTGATTTTTAGTGATTTAACATCCATTTGTAAAGCATTAATTCCATCAATGGTACCGGCAACTTTAAAATCCATGTCGCCAATGTGGTCTTCTAAGCCTAAAATGTCAGTTAAGATAACATAGTCATTTTTTTTATCTTGATTTAATATCAGTCCCATGGCAATTCCAGCGACCGCTTTTTTAATTGGTACACCAGCATCCATTAAAGAGAGAGAAGAACCGCAAACAGACGCCATTGAAGTAGAACCATTAGAAGAAAGGATTTCAGAAACTACTCTAATGGTGTAGGGAAATACATTTTCTTCAGGAATAACTGGCTCTAAGGCCCTTTCTGCTAAAGAACCATGACCAATTTCTCTTCTTGAAGGCCAGCCTACTCTGCCAGTTTCACCGACACTAAATGGAGGCATGCAATAATGATGAATATAGCGTTTTCTTTCTTCCCCTTCCATGCCTTCAATCCATTGTTCTAAGGAAGGGGATCCTAAAGTAGTAATGGTGATTGCTTGAGTTAAGCCTCGTTGAAAAAGAGCGGTCCCATGAGTTCTTTTAAAAAGACCAACTTCTATATTTAATTGTCTGATTTGATCTGGTTTTCTCTTGTCATAGCGAACCTTTTTTTCTAAAACCTGGTCTCTCAAAAGATTTTTGAAAAGGTCATCTACAATTTTTCTAATCTCTTTTTTGGGTTCATCCTGAAGTTCTTCTTCTAAAGCTTTTTTGATTTCTTCTAATAAAACCAGTTTGCCTTTATTTTTATCCCCGTTTTTAATTAAGTCTAAAATATTGGCTTTGGCTTTTTTAATCACTTTAGTTTGTAATTCAGGATTAATTTTTTTAACTTCAAAGGTTTGCTTTTTTTGACCATCTTTTTCAACTAGTTTTTCAATTTCCAAAACAGTTTTTTTAATTTCAGCAAAGCCTTTATTAATTGCTTTTAAAACTTCTTCTTCTTTTACTTCTGAAGCCCCAGCTTCAATCATAATTATTTCATTTTTAGTTCCTGAAATAACTAGATTTAAGTTGGGAAATTCTGGGTCAGTTAGACGAACAGCCGCTACTGGGCCGTTCCAGGGAATATCAGAGATAGATAGAGCAGAGGAAACAGCCAAAATAGCTAAGGTGTCAGGGTCATTTTCATCATCAAAACTTAGAACAGTAATAATAACTTGGACTTCATTTTTATAGTCCTTGGGAAAAAGGGGTCTAATGGAGCGGTCAATTAATCGGGAAGTAAGAATGGCTTCGTCTGACGGTCGGCCCTCTCTTTTAACCCAACGGGAGCCTTTAATTTTTCCGCCAGCATATAGTTTTTCCTGATATTCAACATAAAGGGGAAAATAATCCAGCTCTTCTCTTGGAGGAGAGGAAACAACAGTGGCTAAAACAATCGTATCCCCCATCTGAGCTAAAACTGAGGCGTTTGCTTGAGGGGCAAATTTTTCTGTTTGAAGGTTTACTTCCTTGCCACTAAATTGAAATGATGTTTTTTTCATTTGGAATAATTAAATCTTAAAACTTATTTAAGTTTTAACTTGGTAATAATATCTTTTTGTCTTTTTTTGTCTTTATTATCTAAATAGTTTAGAAGCCTTCTTCTTTTAGAGACCATACTCAGAAGACCACGTCTTGAATGAACATCTTTTTTATGTTCTTTTAAATGTTTGCTTAGACTTTTAACTTGAGTGGTTAAAAGGGCAATTTGAATTTCTGGGCTACCAGTATCGCCTTTTTTAATAGCAAACTTGTTAATAATTTTTTTCTTTTCTTTTTTATTTAAGGCCATAGGGGGATTTTATCAAAAAAAACATAAATTATAAAGACTTAGTTTTAAGAAGTACTTTTAAAGATTTTTGGTTTAAACCAGTCAGGTGGTGGTTGATCGCCTTTAACAGAAGTTTTTTTATCTGAAATTGGTTTTTGAGTTAAGCTAATAGGTTCAGGGATTGTTGTTGGTTGACTTTGTTCTATAGGTGGAATTTGATTTATAGTCAGATTTTTACCCTGGAATGGTGGTGGTGGGGTTAAGGTTTTAACCTGGGGAATATTGGGTTGAGGTATCGGCTGTGGTATAGGCTGAGGTATAGTCTGATATAAAGGGTTAGGCCTAGGGATACTAAGAGATGGGATAAAAGTTTTAGTTGCTGCTGGGCTTAAAGAAGCAATTTTCGGAACATGACCCTTTTTAGCCCCATTTTTTAAAAGCCAGGCAGCGGCTTCAAAACTAGTGGCTGAAGTAGTTAAAGATTGGAAATTGGAGGTATTAGCTTCAATTCCAGCTAGTAAATTAGTGGCCGTATCTTGGTCAATTGGGAGATTTAATTTTTTTATTAAGGTAACAATAATTTCTGAACAAGAACTGGCTAGGGGGTATAAAAGGTTAATTTGGGCAAATCGAGTATTGGTCTTTTTATAGTCAATATTAATTTTATTGGCTTTTTCAAAAACTTGTTTTTCCTTTTCATATAGGGGATTTAAATCTTCTAGTTTATTAGCGCCGACAACAATTAAAAGATCAGCCCCACTGCCAGAATAAGAATAGTTGATTTTTTGAGTGTCTAAGGGGGGGTAGCCGATTCTAGGCTCAACCACTAAATTGAATTTATTTTCTTCAATATTATAGGAAACCTTTTCAATGGAGTCTTTTAAATATTCAAAAGAAATAATTAAATTTCGGTTACCAATCCTGTCAGTTATTTTATTAACTCCAAAAAGGCGGTTAAAACCAACTGTTATTGGTGAGGGAGAAGCAATATTAACGGCCTTTTTTTGCTTTTCTAAAGTCAAATACAAAGCCAGAGCCCCAGCAATATGATCAAGGTTGGGGTTATTAGGAGTGAGAATTAAAATCTGGTTAGCTTTATCTAAAGCTTCTTGAACTGAATTAAAATCCAGTTGATTTTCAGTGTTCATAAATGCTAAATTTTATCACTATAGGATATTATAGCATCACCAATATTAAAGTCAAGATCAGGGGAAAGGACAATTCCGGCATTGTTACCGGCCTTGATTTCAGTTACTTCTTCTTTTTCTTTTTGAAGGGATTTGACTCTTGAGTTGGCGATAATTTCATTTTTTCTTTTAAGGTGGATTTTATCACCTTTAGAGATTTTGCCTTTTTTAATTTTTGTCCCAGCAATATGACTACCTTTAATAGTAAATTCAGCAATAATTTCTCCCTCAGCTAAGATTTCTTCGTCAATAGTTGGTTCCATGATTTTCAAGACTTTTTTTTCTAATTCTTCTAGGAGTTTATAGATTATCTGATAATTTTTTATTTCTACTCCTTCAGTTTGAGCCAGTTTTAAACTTTGTTTTGGAGTTTTAACATTAAAACCAATGATCTCTGCCTTACAGGAGAGAGCTAGTAAAATATCTGATTCAGTGATGTTGCCGACTTGAGCCTCAACTATTTCTATTTCATCTGGCAGGCTGGCCTTAATGGCTTCTAAAGTGCCTAAGGTATCAGCTTTTAAAACCAATTTAATTTTTTCCTCTTTTTTTTCTAAAACCTCTTTTTCTTCTGGTTCTTCCTCTTCTTTTTTAGTTTTACCAGCCTTGGTTTTCAGCTTTGTTTTAGAATGAGGGATGATTGGGTCTTCTTTTTGAATTGGATCTTTTGGAGTAATCTCATTAGTTTTATTAACAATTGCTCCTACTGGTGGAGGGGTTTTAAAACCCAGCACTTCAACTGGTTGAGAAGGGTAAGCTTTTTTAATTTCTTTGCCCTGGTCATTTTTTAAAGCCTTAACTTTTACCTTACAGTTTTCGGCTATTAGGTTGTCACCTACCTTTAAAAATCCATTTTTTACTAGTAAAACTGCTACAGGGCCTTTTTTAGTGTCCAACCGGGACTCAATTACTAAAGCTTCAAAGTTTTTTTTAGGATCAGTGGTAAGTTCTTCCATTTGGGCCATTAAAAGGATCATTTCTAAAAGTTCTTTTAAGCCCTTTTTTTGTTTAGCTGATATTTCCAAACAAACTATTTTACCGCCATACTCTTCAATTAAAACTTCTTGTTCAGCTAGTTGGCTTTTAACCATATCACAGGAAGCTTCGGGTAAATCAATCTTATTTATGGCGACTAAAAAGGGGACTTTGGCTTTTTGGATGTGTTTTAAAGATTCTTTGGTTTGGGGTTTAACGCCGTCATTAGCAGCCACTACTAGAATTGCTAGGTCAGTGGCTTTAGCGCCTCTGGATCTCATTTTGGCAAAAGCTACATGGCCAGGAGTATCAATAAAAGTGATTTTCTTTCCTTGATATTTTAATTGATAAGCATCAATATGTTGAGTAATGCCGCCATGTTCTTTTTTAGTTAAATCAGTTTGTTTTAGGGCCGAAAGAAGGGTAGTTTTACCATGGTCAACATGACCCATGATGGTGACTACTGGGGGCCGGGTGAATTTTTGTGATTTTGATTTCTTTTTTAAAGGCATGGTTAAAAGCTTTCTTGGCTATGGCTTTATTTAAACAACTAGATTTAATTTTGCCCTTTTCCTGGCAAAGATAAGTGCCCCTACCAGTGATTTTTCTCTGGGGATCAAGAGTGAGTTTTTTTCCCTCCCCTAGAGCAATTCTTACTAAATCTTTTTTTTCTTTTATGGCTTGACAGCCAAGGCAGGTCCGTTTAGGCATTTTTTTTGGTTTTGCCTGTTTTTTCCTTTAATTCTTTCTTTTTAGTTTCTTCTTTAGGTTTAGCTTCTTTTACTTTTATTACTTTAGTTTTAGGGGTTTTTTGGGGTTTAGTTTCTTTTTGCTCATTTTCTTTTTTGGTTTTTTTTTCCTTTTTAGTCTTGGCTTTTTTTTCAGGCTTGGATTTTTTCTTTTTATCTTCTAAGCCTTTAATATCAATTTTATAGCCGGTTAGTCTAGCCGCTAACCTAACATTTTGGCCGTCTCGGCCAATGGCCAGCGAAAGCTGTTCTTCTGGGGCGGTGACAACGGCCTCTTTTTTGGCTTCATTTATTTCTACTTTTAAGCTTTCGGCTGGAGCTAAGGAAGCGGTAATAAACTTTACTGGGTCATCTGAGTATTGGATAATATCAATTTTTTCGCCTTCCAATTCATCAATGACTGATTGAACCCTGACTCCTTTTTGACCGACACAGGAACCAACCGGATCTACTCCGGCTTGAGTGGAAATAACCGCTATTTTAACCCGGTTGCCTGGTTCCCGGGCAATTTTTTTAATTTCTACCGCCCCGGAATTTACTTCAGGAACCTCTCTTTTAAAAAGCAGGCTGACTAGCTCTGGAGCGGAGCGGGAAACAATAATTTGTTCACCCCTCATGGTTTCTCTAATATCACTAATGTAAAAAGTTAATCTTTTGTTTAAGCGGTAATTTTCTGCTTGGACTTGCTCCTGGGGAGGCATTCGGCCTTGACCCCGGCCAATATCACAAACAACGTCTTTACCGTCAAACCTTAAAATCATGCCTGAGACTAATTGGTTGATCCGGTCTTTATATTCACCTAAAATAGCACTTTTTTCTTCTTCTCTGATTTTTTGTAAAATTACTTGTTTGGCTGTTTGAGCGGCAATCCTGCCAAAACCTGGGGGAGTAACTTCTTTTTTCTTTTTCTTTTCAATTAAAAAGACTTTAGCGGCCCCATTATCATGGTTAATTTCAACTTCATAGGTATCTTCTTCATCAATCCCAAAATCTTTCCTATAAGCGGCTAAAATAGCAGATTTAATTGTTTCTAGAACTGACTGGGGGGTAATCCCCCTTTCAGTACAAATTTGATTTAAAGCGCTGGCAAATTCGGTTCTGGCAGTTAATAATCCTGTTACAGCCATATTTATTTAAAAAGGTGGGCCAACCCACCTTAATCTCCAAAAAACTTAACAACTTATATTTATTTTATTAAAAAACAGTGGGAAAGTCAATTACTTGTACGAGTCACACACATATTGGACTCTATTTGGTTGTAAATTAAGTATTG
>PEZT01000019.1 GCA_002773945.1 Candidatus Beckwithbacteria bacterium CG10_big_fil_rev_8_21_14_0_10_34_10
ATCAGAAAGCTAGTATCGACTAGGACCGACAATATACTTTTAGTCATTATTTCCTCTCAAACTCTCAACCCAGTCGGTAGCACTTTTCACAGATTTCCAGGCTATATTGGCTTTTTTGGCAATTCTTTCAAATTCATCTTCATCAAATACGGGATTGTAATGTTCAAAAGATATTAATCTTTCATCCTTTAACTTATGAGTGCTAACATTTTGTTTGGCCTTAATTCTAACCAGCTGTGTTTTATAGAGACGATTTTCATTGTCTTTTTTAAGAGTTAAAATATGTGCCCCAATTTTAATAGTTTTCCCGTTTTCGAGTTCAATGTGCACATTTGGTTTATTTTTACCTCCTAAATCGTAAACTTTACCATATAGATAAAGTTCAACATCTACCCATGCTTTTTTTTTCAACTCATAATTAGTTTTATCAGAAATAATAAGGCGAAGGACATCTTGTGTAGGTATTTTTTCTGTAAAAATTTCATAAGTTCTACCATGCTTACTTTTAGCCGAAAGTTGCCACTGCCCAATAATTTCTGCCCTAATAGGATCGGTCACATCTTCTAAATCTTTATTTTGTTGCAATAATGTATAATCTCTAACGGCATCGTCTAGCAATTCTTCCTTATTTTCGACAACAACTGTAAGTGAACCTCTTTCTATCCTTGTTTTAATCTGCCCTAAATCTGGGCGACCCTTACCACGAATAAAGGTGGTAACTTGCTCAATAAACTCACTAAGTAGGGGTAATGTAAAATTAGAAGGGCTTAAATCAGCTCCCAATACAGAATCCTTAATAGCAAAAGAAAGCCTTTTAAAGTTATCCATGATTTTTACCTTTTCCCTTATTATTTATAATATAACAGAATTATATTTACTTAAAAAGAGGGTTCAAATACCTTTAAGAATATAACAACCCTAATTGTTTTACATCTGGAAAGAAAGTATTAAATAAATCTATCAGATCAGATATAATCTGGTTCGGGTGCGGTATACTCAGGGTCACCAAACTGCGAATTAACAAGGCTCTGCTATAACTTTCTTTTGAGTAACTTCATAAAAACCTATTTTCCCCCCACCTCTGCCAAGACCAGACATTTTGTAGCCTCCAAAGGGTGAATTATCTGAAAAATAGGAGGCCCCATTTATACTTATCTGACCGGCTTTAATTTTTGCAGCCACTCTTTTTAGTTGTTTCAAATCCCCTCCATAAATAAAGGCACTTAGTCCATAAATTGTCTTATTGGCTAATTTAATTGCTTCCTCTTCTGTTTTAAAAGAAATTATTGGTAAAACAGGCCCAAAGACCTCTTCTTTCAAAACTCTCATCTCCATGGTTAGATTAGTAATAATAGTCGGCTTAAAAAACGCTCCTTTTAAACTTGGAACAACATCTCCTCCGGTTATAATCGTAGCCCCTTTATCTTTGGCATCTTTAACTTGTTTTATTAATAAATCTAATTGACGCTTGGCCACCAAAGGACCCATATCAGTCTTCTCATCTAGCGGGTCTCCAATTACCATCCTTTCCACTCTTTGTTTCATTTTCTCCACTACCTTATCATAAATATCCTGATGGACAATCAATCTTTTTAAAGCACAACACACTTGGCCACAATTTAAAAATCTTTCTATATATACATTACTGCATGCTAGGTCTAAATTAGCATCTTTAAAAATTACCCCAGGAGAAGAGCCTCCCATTTCTAAAACTGCTGGAATAAACTTTTTCCCCGCCTTTTTATATAAATAATGGCCTACTTTGGTACTGCCTGTAAAATGGATTACATCAATATCCTGATCTGTTAAAATATCTCCAATTTCCCCACCTCCATAAACCTCACTAAATACACCTTTAGGAAATCCTGATTCAGCCATAATTTCTTCTAATAACTTTCCCACTAAAGGACACTCCTCTGAGTGTTTGAAAACAACCACATTTCCTGCCAGCAATAATTGAACACAGGAAATAAAAAAATTAGATGAGGGAAAGTTCCACGGGACAATTACCGCTGCCACTCCATATGGCTCAAGATATAAAACATTTTTTTGAATCTTAGTTTTATCTAAAATTTCCGGTTTTAACACCTCTCTAGCCAGTTTAATATTACTTTCAATTCCTAAAAGATCAAATTCAACGTCTTCTTTACTCTCTTTTATTGGTTTTCCCACCTCTTTAGTTTGCAATTCTGCCACTTCATTTTTTCTTTTTTTATAGATAACTAATAATTTTTTAAAATATTCTATCCTCTTCTCTAAAGAAGTTTTTTTCCATCCAAGCTTAGCCTCATTTGCGCTATTAACTATTTTTTTAATTTCTTTTTTGGTAAAAATATCCACTTTACCAACTATCTTGTAATTTTTAGCAGGATTGGTTGAAATTAATTTTTTAGACATATTAATTGGTTAATTATCTAATTTTATTACAGTGCCAGCAAGACTAACTAAATATCTAGATTTTAACTTAAAACAACTCCTTCTTTGACTGTTACCCTTTTTTCCTCAGTTTCTATTCCTCCCAAAGCAGAAACCCACTGATAAAAAAAACAACCTAATCCCAACCTAGCAATCTTTTTTATTAACCCTATCGCCCTTTTTGGCAGCTCGGCTATTCCTTCTATCATTAAATGCTCTTTAACAGTCATATAAAAATCTGGGTCACAAAAAACCTGCCGACCGGAAGCATTCTCACCCACCATAATATTATTAGAGACTAACATTTGAGAAAAAAATGAAAAAGGCCAGGTTAAAGACTTATTTTCCTTTCCCCTTCGCCCATAATCAAATACTTTTCCTTCCATTACTAAAGCCCTTAAATATCCTTCAAATATTCTCCCAAGCTCTCCACATAAATCACCATTAGTTAGAATTTCTCCATAAGGAAGACCGCTAATTGACTCCACTCTCTTCATTTCCGGAGACCAACGGCCCAATAAAGCGACCTTCTCTCCTATTTCATCCCGACCCTCTATCACAAGTAGTTGGTAATCCAAGGTATTCTTAGGTAAATTTTCCTGATGCCATTTTATTGCTCTATCTCTTCTTTCAATTTCCTCTTTCCTCTCTAAACCAGAAAATTCTTTTATTAAAGGTCTAACCATCATTATCTCTTCTTCACCCACTCCCAACATAAAAGATTGTCTTGATGGATTTACCTCATTATCCCGATACCGGATATAATCCGGATCAACCCCTAATACTTCTAATTTTTCCAACTCCATTTATCTCCTACTTATAAATATAAGTTATAGGATTATATTAAAAACAATATTTATATTCAATTATATTAACAAAAACCCATTTCCAAAGCTGGTAAAGCCAAACGGTTAATTTTCTCTCTTTTTACCTCTCTGTCCTGATTAAATAAACTAGTCCCAAAGTCAATTTTTCCCTCATCTAAAACTTGATATATTTTTTTAACTTTTCCTTTTAATTTTTCTGAAGAAAATAAACCCAGCTGACTATTACTAAATTCACTTAATTTCCCTAAATAACAACCAGTCGCCCGATACAAAACTCCAGGTCTATAAATTTTTAAAAAAGCTTCTTTTAGCTCTTTTTTAATTATTAAAGGAAAACTTGTTTTTTCCATTAGCTTTATCCTTCTACCTGAATAGGAAAACTGCTGGGTTTTTAAAAAAATTCCCACTTCTCCCACCTGATAATTAAACTGCCTGGCTTTTTTAAAAGCCTGTTCTATATTCAAACATAATTTTGCCCATAAAACCCGAGAATCTGAGATTGGAGGACTAAAGGTCCTTACCTTAGATATCCCTTTATATTCCTCCTTCTTTTTAGGGTTTAACTTAAACACTTGATTGCCCCGAAGCTCATGCCAGATTTCCAAATATGGCTTAGTTAAATACTTTTTAATAAACTCTTCATCTTTTAAAACCAGATCCAAAGCTGTTTTTAAGCCTAATTTTCTTAAAAAAGAAGCCGTGTTCCAGCCAATCCCCCAAACTTTTTCCAAAACAATATTTTTCAAATATTTTTCTATTTCCTTACCTTTAATAAAAGTTAAGCCTGATGGCTTTTTGAAATTAGAAGCAATTTTAGCTAAACTTTTAGTTAAAGAAATCCCCACAGAAACGCTAATTCCCAAAGAGCTTTCTGCTTTTTCCTTTATCTTTTCTCCCATTTTCTCATAACTTAAATTTAAAGGCCTTCTTAAACCAGTTAAATCAGCAAAAACCTCATCAACTGAATACTGCTCTACTATGGGAGAAAAATCTTTAACAATCTGAAGTATTTTTTGAGAAAAAAGCCCATAAATCTGATAATCAGAATTAACAAACAAAACCCCGGGACATAGTTTTCTAATCTGATCTGCCCGCATTCCCCTTTTAATTCCATATTTTTTAGCTTCATAGGAAATAGCGGTTGCTATGCCTCTTTCTTTACCCACCACTACCGGTTTACCCCTAAGTCCAGGCCTAACTGCTTGAATAACTGAAGCAAAAAAAGCATCCCCATCAAGATGAAGAATTGCTCTAGGCCAAGAAGAAACCTGAAACATCTTAAAGTTTTCTGGTCACTCCTTTAACCACTCCAAAAATCTTTAATTCATTCTCAGGATAAAATAAAGGATACTTAGGATTAGCTGATTCTAAAACAACTTTATTCCTGTTTTTTCTTAAAATCTTTAAAGTCCACTGGCTATCAATTAAAGCTAAAACTATTTCTCCCGAGGAAGCTTCATTTTTTCTTTCAATAATGACCAGATCTCCAGGAAAAATCCCAATTCCCTCCAAAGAATCACCAGAAACTTTTAATAAAAATGAAGATTGGGGCTTTTCAATTAAATATTGATCTAAAGACAAAAGGTCTAATTCTTCATCGGCTGAAACAGGAAAACCAGCTTTAACCAAGCCTAAAAAAGGAGAAGAAAAAAACTTTTCTCCCGGAGAAAGCTTGCCTCTTTCTTTCTCCAAAAAACCCAATTCGACTAACTTATTAACCAGCTTAAAAACAGAATTTTTAGAAGCCAGGTTAAAAAGCTGAAGCATTTCTGAATAAGAAGGCAACCTTCTGAAACGTTTATAAAAACCCTTAAGCTTACCCAACCTTTTTTCCAACATAAAACCAGTATAGTAAACGATTGTTCACCGTGTCAAGCAGGAAAAAATATAAAAATATTAAACATAAATTTAGAAAAAAAGGAAATTTTATTATCTAAAAAGGCTATTAAAAAGGGGCCTTAAGAAGTTTTCAACTCGATCCAAAACAATTTTACCAGAATTGTTAGCAAATTCTTTAGGAATAGTAATTGGCCAACGAAAAGGACAATAAATATCTCCTAAGGTATGAATCGCTTGTCTTATATCAACTCTTGCAATATCTTGAAAGTAATCTATTCTTTCCCAACACTTCCTATCTAACTCATCTGAAATTATTGGATCTTTCCAAGCTTCATCCCAAACCCTAACTAACTCTCCAACAAAAAAAAGATCAGTTATTTCTCCATCCTGAAATTTTCTTATTACTCCATCAACCCTATTAACCAATTCTTCTCTTATTAAATTTTTTTCTCCAAGATCTAGCTGAGCATTATGATGAACATATTCCAAACTATCAAACTCTGTCATCTTAAAACATTATTATACTAAATTAACTCAAAATATCAACCTAATTTCTTCATATCCCATACGCATTGACTACATAAATACCTTTATAGTAGAATTTGCTCTGGAATTTAGAGTATAGAACTTAGAATAAAAACTTGTTATACTGAAAACAAAACAAATTTTATTTGTTTATTGATTTAATGAAAAAAAACAAGCAAAAGCCTAAAATTAGCAGTCTTCTTCCGGCTTTTGAAATGGCCAGTAGTTTTGGCTTTGCGATTGCTCTCCCCATTATTAGCGGAGTTTTAATTGGCTATTTTTTAGATAATAAACTGGGAACCAAGCCTTTTTTTACTTTAGGTTTGCTGATTTTTGGCTTAGTAGCCAGTTTTTATACCCTTTTAAAAACAGTTAAAAAATATTTAAATCAAAATGTCTGAACTCCACGTTGCCATTGAAGCAGAAAAGATATTTAGTTTTTTTGGTTTTCCGGTTACTAACTCTTTTTTATGCACTCTAAGTCTTTCTCTTTTATTCATCCTCTTTGCTTTTTGGTATAAAAAACAGGATCTTAAAAAAAAGCCCTCTCGGGGGAAACTAATTATTGATATGATTTTAGAGGGTCTTTTAAGCTTTTTTAAAGATGTGGCTGGTCCTAAAACTTATGAATTTTTTCCTCTTTTAGGAACATTTTTCTTTTTTATCATTTTCGCCAACTGGTTTGGTTTACTCCCTGGTATGGGCTCAATTGGCCTAGATGTGATTCATGAGAATGAAAAACATTTTATTCCTTTTTTTAGAGGTCCAACCGCTGACCTTAATACCACTCTTGCCCTAGCTTTAATCACTGCTTTTATGGCCCAATTTTATGGCTTTAAACACTTAGGCGTTAAAGCCTATTTATCCAAATTCTTTAACTTTTCCAATCCTCTTTATACTTTTGTGGGATTTTTGGAATTAATCTCTGAGTTTTCCCGGATTATTTCATATGCCTTCCGTCTTTTTGGCAATATTTTTGCCGGTGAAGTTTTGCTGGCAGTCATGGGCTATTTAATTCCCTTTTTAGCCCCCCTGCCGTTTTTAGGCTTGGAAGTATTTGTGGGGTTTATTCAGGCTTTGGTTTTCACCATGCTTTCCTTGGTTTTCTGGTCAATTGCAACTGAACACCATGATTCCAACCACGAAGAAAAAGATGAAGTAGAAATTCTTAAAAAAAATGATAGTTTTAGTGAAGAAAATATTAATAAAGAAAATCTTGCTTTTAGCAAGTAATTAAAAGGAGGTGTAAAAATGGAAAGTAATGCTATGGCAACAGGCTTAACAATTGCTATTGGCGGCGCTCTCCCCGCTTTAGCGATTGGCTTAATGGCCGGTAAAGCGGTCGAAGCCATGGGTAGAAACCCAGAAGCGAGCAATGAAATTAGAACCACTCTTATTTTAGCAATTGCTTTTGCCGAAGCGATCGCCATTTATTCTTTAGTGGTCGCTTTAATTATTAAATTTGTTTAAAGGAGTTAAATGGAAACATTAGGAATCAATCCTTCCTTACTAATTGGACAAATAGTAAACTTTACTATTCTGTTTATCATCTTGTCCAAACTGGTTTACAAACCCTTAATGGAAGCGGTTGAAAAAAGAAAGAAAAAACTAGAAAAAATTGAGGTTGATGAAAAAGCCGTCCAAAAAGCTTTAACCAATCTGGAAACCGAGAAACAAAAAAAGTTGACTGAAGCTAAAAAAGAAATGGCCCTAATAATTTCTGAAGCTAAAAAAGAAGCTTTAGAAGAAAAAGAAACAATAATTTCTGAAGCTAAAAAAGAAGCTTTAGAAACTATTAAAAATACTAAGCTGGAAATTGAGAGAAGAGAAAAAGCTTCAGAAAAAGAAATGAGAGAGAAAGCGGCTGACCTGGGAGTTAAAATAGCGGGCAAACTCATAGCTGACTTTTTAAAACCTCAGGATCAGAAAACCCTTGTCTCTCAAGCCTTAAAAGCGGTTAAAAATATAAAAGGATAAACATACTCAAGGAAAAGAAACAAATGGCCAAAAAAAGTCTTAACATTGCCGATCTTTTTTCCCTCTTTAAAAAGCTTAAAAAAAGTGATGATCGCTTATCTTGCTTGGAAAATAGCCGGCAGTCCCGGGTAAAAGAAAAAACAGCTTATGTTTTAAGCGCTATCCCTTTAACTGAAAAGGAAAAAGAAAGTTTAAAAAACCATTTGAGTTCTTCAACTAAGTCTTACTTAATGATTGAAAATAAAATTGATAAAAGTGTCTTAGGGGGGTTAAGAATTGAACTGGGCTCTAAAATAATTGATACCACCTTAAAAGCTCAATTAGAAGAAATAAAAAAATCACTTAAAAATGATGAAAAAAACTAATAATAAAATAAAAACCAGCTTAAATTATGACCATCTTTTTAAAGATGTTGACCATTTTAAACCAGAAACAGCGGTTTATGACTTTGGTAAAATTTTATCAATTGGCGATGGGATTGCTAAAATCTCCGGCCTACCCCAGGCAATGTACAATGAAATCATTGCTTTTCCTAACAATATTTATGGTTTGGTTTTTAACTTAGAAGAAAAGGTTATTGGCGCCATTGTTCTAGGCGATGACCAACTTTTAAAAGAAGGTGATGAAGTTAGAACCACCGGTAAAATTCTTCAAGTCCCGGTATCTGACTCTTTAATTGGTCGAGTGATCAATCCCTTAGGTAAACCCTTAGATAACAAACCCCTCCCTAAGTCGCAAGAAAATATGCCTTTAGAAACAATTGCTCCCGGAGTAATTGAACGCCAGTCAGTTAATACTCCCTTACAAACTGGGATTAAAGCGATTGACTCCATTATTCCGATTGGCCGGGGCCAAAGAGAATTAATCTTAGGTGACCGGGGAATAGGTAAAACCGCTTTAGCGATTGATACCATTATTAATCAAAAAGGCAAAGATGTTATTTGCATTTATGTCGCCATTGGCCAAAAAGCCTCCCGAATTGCTAAAATCATTGAAAAACTCAAAAGCTTTGAGGCTTTAAACCACACTATTATTGTCACCGCTAATGCCTCAGATCCAGCCTCCCTCCAATATTTAGCTCCTTATTCAGGTTGTGCTATTGCTGAATATTTTATGAACAAGAAAAAAGATGTTTTAGTTGTTTATGATGATCTTTCCAAGCATGCCTGGGCTTACCGCCAGTTATCCCTTCTGATGCGCCGGCCTTCCAGCAGGGAAGCTTACCCGGGTGATATTTTCTACCTTCACTCCCGGCTTTTGGAAAGAGCCTGCCGGTTAAATGATAAAAATGGCGGCGGCTCAATCACTGCTCTCCCAATTATTGAAACCCAGGCTGGCGATTTATCCGCCTATATTCCCACCAACGTTATCTCCATTACCGACGGTCAAATCCACCTAGAAACTGATCTTTTCTTTGCCGGGATCAGACCAGCAATTAACCCTGGTTTATCAGTTTCCCGGGTCGGCGGGTCAGCTCAAGTTAAAGGAATGAAAAAAGTAGCCGGTAAATTAAAACTAGATTTATCCCAATACCGAGAACTAGCTGCTTTTGCCCAATTCAGTACTGACCTGGATCCGGAAACCAAAAAAATTATTGACCGAGGTTCAAGATTAATAGAAATCCTTAAACAAGGGGAAAACCAGCCAGTTCCGGTTGAAGATCAAATCATTATTCTTTGGGCCGCCACTAAAGGCTTTTTAGATAAAATTGAAATTAAAAAAATTAGAGAATTTGAAAAAGCATTTTTAGACCATCTTAAAAGCCAATATTTAAAAACTGTTGAAAATATTAGAACCACTAAGGATCTTGATCCAAAAATAGAAAAAGACCTGGAAAAAGCCATCTTAAAACTCCTCCCCGATTTTGAAATAAAAGAAGAGGTAGAAAATAATGAAAAAAATGAAAATAGCAATCAACTTTCCCAAAACGAAGAAATTACTAAAGAACTAAAACCTGAAAAGCCAACAACAAAAAAAAAGAAAAATAAAAGAAAGCCAGGGAAAAAATAATGGCCAGCATAAGATTAATTAAAAGAAGAATTAAATCAACTAAAAATATTGGCCAGATTACTAAAGCTATGCAGATGGTGGCAGCTTCAAAAATGAAAAAAGCCCAAGATCAGGCAATCGCCACTAAACCTTATTCGGAGAAAATTTTGGAAATAGTCAAATCTCTCTCTCTTAAAACTGACCCTAAACTTCATCCCCTTTTAAAACAGCAAGAAGAAATAAAAACCTATCTTTGTATTTTAATCACCACTAATAAGGGCTTGTGCGGCAGCTTAAACACTAACTTAGTCCGTTCTTTAAATAATTTTATTCAAAAAAATATTAATAAGGGAATTAACTTTGACTTTTTAACCCTGGGTCAAAAAGGTCAAAGTTTTGTTTTAAAAACCGGCGGCCACTATTTAGCTGACTTCTCTGATTTAATCCCCTTTACTAAAGCAGTTATCCCAATTGTAAAAACTATTTCTGACGGCTATTTAAAAGAAAAATACAGCCGGGTTTACCTTTTTTACAATAATTTTATTAATGCTTTAAAACAAGAACCAGTTAATAAAAGAATTCTGCCTCTAATTCTGCCAAACGCGGAAGAAGAAATTCAATTAGGAAAAAGAAAAGATGTTTTATATGAACCAACCGCTAAAGAAATTTTAGATTTTCTCCTACCTTTTTACATTGAAACTCAAGTAAGAGGCGCCATTTTAGAAGGAAACGCCAGCGAACACTCAGCCAGAATGATGGCAATGAAAAACGCGACTGAAAATGCTCAGGCCCTAATGGATGGTCTTACCTTAGAATATAACAAAGCCAGACAACAATCCATTACCCTAGAAATTGCTGATATTACCACCGCTAAAATAAGTTTAGAAAAATGAAACAATTATTTAATCTATAATTATTAATAAATAAAAATAAATATAATGAAAAAATCAACTGGAATTATCACTCAAATAATCGGCCCGGTCATTGATGTCAAATTTAAAAGTCCAAGCGACTTGCCTAGTATTTATGATGCTTTAACTCTTAAACTCAATAATAAACGCTTAACTTTAGAAACCCAGCAGCATTTAGGCAAAAGTAAAATCAGGGCCATTGCCATGGGACCAGTTGAGGGTTTAAAAAGAGGGATCAAAGTACTTAATACTGGCAAACCAATTTCTACTCCGGTCGGTAAAGAGGTTTTAGGTAGAATCTTGAATGTTTTAGGTGAACCAATTGATGGTCAAAAAGAAATTAAAACCAAAAAAACCTCTCCGATTCACAAACATGCTCCCCTTTTAAAAGACCAGGAAACAAAAACAGAAATCTTGGAAACCGGCCTTAAAGTAGTTGATTTAATTGCTCCTTTTACCAAAGGTGGTAAAACCGCTGTTTTTGGCGGCGCTGGAGTGGGTAAAACTGTCGTTATTATGGAATTAATCCATAATGTGGCTAAAGTCCACGGCGGTTACTCAGTTTTTGCCGGCGTGGGCGAAAGATCCAGAGAAGGCAATGATCTTTGGACCGATATGAAAGAAAGCGGTGTTTTTAAAAAAACAGCTTTGGTTTTCGGTCAAATGAATGAACCACCGGGAAGTCGGTTAAGAGTTGGTTTAACCGGTCTAACTCTGGCTGAATATTTTAGAGATGAAGAAAACCAAGATGTCCTTCTTTTTATTGACAATATTTTCAGGTTTGCCCAGGCCGGGAGTGAAGTGTCTGCTCTTTTAGGCAGAATTCCTTCAGCGGTCGGCTACCAACCCACCCTCGCCTCAGAAATGGGTGAACTTCAGGAAAGAATCACCTCCACTAAGTCAGGCGGTTCAATTACCAGCGTCCAGGCAGTTTTTGTCCCCGCTGATGACTATACTGATCCAGCTCCAGTGACCACCTTTGCCCACTTAGATGCCAGCATTTCTTTAGAAAGATCAATTGCTGAACAAGGTCTTTATCCGGCCGTTGATCCTCTAGCCTCAACCTCTAATATTCTTGATCCAAAAGTAGTCGGTGAAAAACACTATCAAACTGCCAGAGAAGTCCAAAAAGTCCTTCAGCGCTACAAAGATCTCCAAGACATTATTGCTATCTTAGGAGTCGAAGAACTTTCTGATGAGGATAAAATTATTGTCTCTCGGGCCAGAAAAATCCAAAAATTCCTTTCCCAGCCAATGTCAGTGGCTGAACAATTTACCGGCCGGAAAGGGAAATATGTTCCGGTTGAAGAAACTGTCCGGGGCTTTGCTGAAATCCTTAATGGGAAACATGATGACAAACCCGAACATCTCTTTTATATGATTGGTTCAATTGATGAACTTCAAAGTAAAAATGAATGAAAAAATTCTACTTAGAAATTCTTAAAGACAATCAAGTTTTTTTTTCTTCAAACAAGATCAAATCACTAACTGCTCCGAGTGAAGAAGGCCAAATCTCTATTCTTCATGGCCATGCTCCTTTAATTTGCCAACTTAAAGAAGGAAAAATAAAAATCAGGTTTGAAGATAAAACCAAAGCTTTTTATATTCAAGGAACAGGTTTTCTTTATATTGAAGACAATAAAACCAGCCTTTATGTCCAAAAAATAGGCTTGTTAAAGAATAATCATGAAAAAAGATGGGTTAAGCTTTCAAAAACCATTAAAAAACAAGAAAAACCACCTGACTTAGAAAACAAAACCCTGACCAAAAGTTTAACTGCTTTCATAAAGAAAAAATATTACTTTTTAAAACCAAGGCTTTTTTCAAAAATAACTGAAAATAAAACTATTAATCTCTCTCTCCCAAAAATAAGCTTGGAAACAATTAGAAATATAAAAAGAACTCCTCCCATTAAAAAAGAAAACTATAAACTCCATGAATTTTTATGGGAAAAAATGATCAAAGTGGTATCTCGATTCTTAAAGGAAATCTATGATAAAATATAAATAATATGGGTTTTTTATTAGAAATCATCTCACCCCAAGGAAAAATATTCAACCAAACAGTTAAAAAGGTAACTGTCCCGGCCGTCACCGGCCAATTAACTATCTTAAGCCACCACGCTTCTCTTTTTACTCCTTTAAACCCGGGGAAAATTAGAGTCATTGATTTAAATAATAAAATTTATTTATTTCCTGTTGGCAAGGGGATGATTGAAGTTTCGGAAGACAAGGTAAACCTTTTAATTGAAGGCCAAGAAGATTTGGATAAAAAATCCCAACAGCAAGCCCAGAAAGCCCAAACCCAAGCAGAAGAATTAAAAAAGAAACCTAAATCCCCCCTCGCTCCCACTCAAGAACTCAGAAGAAGTTTAGTCGGGACTAATATAGCAAAATACAAGAAAAAAAGAAGAATATCTCCTACTGCTGGCGAGCAAATTTAGGAAACTTTGTCTTAAAAGCAAAAACAATAATCTCGGCTGCTTGGTCAACAGATAAATCTTTAGTATTAATCACTAAGTCGTAGTAGTTAGCGTTAGAAATGTTTTTGTAAAAATATTTTCTCACAAAGTTTTTTCTTTGGAAGTGGGTTTCTTGAATTCTCTGCTCTGCTTCTTTTAAAGAAATCTTCTCGTGATTCATCGCGTTCTTAATCCTATATTTTAAAGGAGCCATGACTCTAACTCTTAAGCCAAATTTGGAAGGAATAATAAAATTACCTCCTCTACCCAGAATAACAGAGTTTCTTTTTGAACCTAAAGCTAAAATAACCTTAACTAGATTCCTAAAATATGTTGAACTGTTAATTCGAGTCCCAAATAGAATTCCGATTGTCTCTTCTAAAAAATTTGCCCCGTTTTCATCTAAAGATTGAATTAAACCTTCTCTTTTCTTAGTTTCGCTAACAATTAACTCAACAATTTTTTTATTGTAATACTTAAATCCAAGTTTTTTAGCAGCTAATTGAGCGGCTAACCGGCCACCGCTCCCAGTCTCCCGAGAAACAGTAATACAGGGAAAGTACTTATTTTTAGACTTTTTTTTCAGGCTTACCCGGTCTTTTAAAAAAACCCAAGCAGAAATTTCTTTATTTAACAACTTATCAAATTGTTTTAGCTTAAACCTCATCAGTCATTAGATTTTAATGAAACCAAGCTAAGTTTGTCAATTATATTCAATGCGCATTAATCTAAGATTGACTTTATGAAAAATGGCAAGTTAAAATTAGATATGTTTGAATTTATCTTTAACCAAATTCTTTACCGCCCCTTATTAAACATTCTAGTTTTATTTTATGACCTGATGCCGGTTTATAAAGATATGGGGATTGCTTTAATTGTCTTTGTTTTATTTATGAATCTCCTTCTTTCTCCTTTAAGAAAAGGAGTAGAACAATCAGAGGAAATTCAAGATAAAATTATGGCAGAACTGAAAAAAGCTGAAGAAGAAAGCAAAGGCAATATTATAAAATATAAAAAAGAAAAAGCCGCCATTCTAAAAAAACACCGGAAGATCATTAATCTCAGGGGACTTGATTTTCTAGTTGAAGGCATCTATTTTGTTACTCTCTGGTGGATTTTTAGTAAAGGTTTACCTAAACAAGAATGGCATCTTCTTTACTCCTGGATTCCTACCCCTTCTAACCCGGTTAACCTGACCTTTTTAAATCTTTTTGATTTAACAACGGTTAGTTCCATGCTAAACTTAATCTCAGCCGTCGGTATTTTTGTGGTTCTTTTCTTAAAAACCTGGTGGAAGCCTAAAAAAGCTACCCGCGAAGATTATATGATTATTTTCTGGGTTCCTTTTGCCGCCTATTTTATCTCCTCTAAACTACCAGCCGGTCAAGAATTCTTTTTTAGTATTACTGAAGTCATTTACTTTATCCGCCTGGTTTCCAAACAAATTAAGAAAATAGGAAAAAAGATGGGCTTTGAAGAATCACCTGTCCCAGTCAAAGACTTTACCAATACTGCCTGGAAGCAGATTTCCGGTTCTTAACATAATAACCATTTTTTCTAACAACCTTTAATTCTAAATCATCTCCTTTTATCTTAAAAACAAACCTGATTGAATAGTCAAGATTATTAACCAAATACAAATTCTGTTTTGCTGAACTTAAATCCAGAGGACTATATTTAACCGCAATCATATATTTTTCCGGTACTCCGGGAATAGGCTGAAAACCATGAGCAGTTAACCCTAAGGTCTCTAAACCTGCTTCTGAGGCCGCCCAATATAGAAAAGAGGCTAAATGACAAACTCCATCCCCATAAAGATAACCTGAAGAACAATAACCTTCTGAAGCAATAAAATGGCTTTTCATTGTTTTAACCCCTATTCCTAAATCATTAATCTCCGGTAAAACATTTTCATGGAAAGCAAAAACCTCACCTGGTTCTAAAACAAACTCAAAACCCAAATAATCTAAAGCCAGAAGAATATTTTTGGAAAAAACCTCATTTAAATACTCATTTTCATCCCGGTCTCCTAAATCAAGGCTTTGAAAAGCTAAAATTTCCTCTTTGCTTTCAATCAAACTTCCTCCGATTAATCTTTCCGGCACCGGAGAAATAAGTTCTCTTGGCTTTAGCAAAGAACCTGTTAATAACAAAAATAAGCTTATTAGTCCCTGAGCCATAAAAAAATCCTCTTAATAGAGGAAAATTAACTTAATTATTTCTTATCTTATCACAAAACAAGCTTGAATTTCCAAAAAATTCCCTTGGTTAAAAAAATAAAAACTTAATTTAAAAGAAGCTAGTTTCTTTTTATTTTTTATTCTAAAGCCGTCATAAACTCATGCCGGGCGTCAAAAACATAATTTTTATTCTGACTCATGACTTCGTAAAAATATTCTTTGCCCGGTTCAAGGCCGGTTATTTTTATTTGATGTTTCTTAACCCTTTTATCAGATTCTATACTTTTTCCATAATCATAGCTTTGGCCAAAATTAACTTTAGAAGTAGCATAATGATTAGTTTCCCAGGTAATAAGGGCATAATCAGGGCCGACTTCAGCCACTTTAACATTGGCAATCCTGGTTGGTTCTTTGTCCAGCCAGACAGAAGTTAAAAAGGAAGCGGTAATTTTTATTTTTTCCAGAGTCGGAGTGGTTTTCCTGGTTAATAAATCCCTGCTTGTTTGATAAGCATATTGAACCTGTTTAGCTGAAGAGTTAACTTTTCCAGCGATAAAGTCAAAAACAAGGCGGTTCTCAACTCCTACAACTGAGGCTAATTTAGCCATTGTCTGGCCGCCTTGACGGATTAATCCGACTCTAGCTTCTAAACCTTCTTTCATCAGACTTATTCCTACCCCAGTAAACTCTTGAGTCAAATCGACGTTATAAGCAACAATAAGCTTGGCTTCTTTGACAACAAACCAATAGATTTTTTCAGCGGTGGAACCAGTAAAACTTAAAAGTCTTTTTAAAATATTTTCCTTTTTCTCTTCCGGTCCGCCGATTTCCAAATCTTTGATGATTTGCTGTTTTTCTTCTTCGGGAATATCAATTCCTGACTCTTTTCCGACTTCTTCAATCAGCTTTTCAATCCTTTCGGCGCCGGTGATTTCCAGGAAAAAAGTCAATTTTTCCGATTGGTTAGCGGCATTATCAAAAGCGGAAACAGTTACTTTATACTGACCAAGATCTAGGGCCATCTCCGGCAGATAGGAAAAGTCAGCTTTTGGCTCAGCTTTTTTATCCTTTATTTCAGCGGTGCTTAAAAGATAAGATTTATATATTCCCCAAGAAGTTTTTTTCAAAATCTCCACTTCTATTTTAGCCGGCCCGCTTTGAACCTTTTCCTGGTTGTCTTGGGCAATTTTTTCACCGGCTAAAGAATCGGTAATCTCACCAGTAAAAGTTGGCTTCTGATCGCTCAAATACCACCTTTCATATGAAGAATCAAAATTCAGACCCCCTAGCTTTTGCAAAGAAACTTGGGGTTTAGTCAAATCAATGTTTAATATCCGGCTGGCTTCGCGGGAATTGCCCTGGCTGTCAACGGCTTTAACCGTCCATTTTCTGGCTCCCTCTTTAAGAATTTTATCTTTTTCCAAAATCCTAACATGAAGATAGTCATTGTCATTATTATCATCTTCCCAATTTTCATAATAAACCCAGATTTTGTCAGTCTCAAAAATATTTTTCTGACTACTTTTATTGCCCCCAAGATCAACCCGATATTCTGAGGGAATATTATCAAAAGAAAAACTGCCGCCTCGACCAGCGTCAATAATTAGTTCGTAATGATCAACTCCAGATAAAGAATTAAGGCTTTTTTTAAATATAAAAGTCGGCTCTGAATTATTAAGATAAGCTTTATCGTCGGGTGATTTTAAACCGGGAGTTAACAAAGATAAATCTGTACCGTCGTAAATTATGGTAAAGATTTCCTCAGTCCCCCAAGCGCCGCTTTCACCCACCCGGGGACGAAGATGGAAATACCAAGTTCCCTCCCTTAACAACAAATCATTTTTATAAATATCAGTCGTATAGCTTTCATCGCCGGTAATGCTATCAACTGAAGTTTGGTTGTACTCATAGTAAAAATAGTCGCCGGTTTGTGGCCGAAGATCAGTCCAGGTAAAGGAAACCTGGCCGTCAGACTGAGATGTATTTTCAGCGATTGAAGTCGTGTGGCTTGATTCCTTAAAGCAGGCAAGGCCGGAAACAGCCGGACCAGGGTCGCTTAAGCTCACCCCGATATCGGAAAAATCCAGCCAGCCGGCATCCTCAGAAAAAGCAAAGCCCGCAAAAGCGCCGGTGCTAAAAGAAAGAGTGACATTGCTTGAGTAATTAGTAAAGTCAAGATAAGCGCCGGTATTTAAAACATAAGCTTTGCCGGTGACCGCGCCAGAACTCAAATTTAAGTTAACCGCGCCTGAAGGATTGTCCTGACTGCCAAAATCAAGCCAGCCAAAATCTTCTAAAAAAGCATAGCCGGAAAAATTGCCGGTAGTGTTGTTAACAGTGACGTTACTGCTGTAATTGGTAAAGTCAAGATAAGAATTATTAGTATTGATTACCAAGGCTTTGCCGGCAACTGAAGAGGTAGTGGCCGCCAAACAAGGCTGAAATGAAGAAAATAAAACAATAAGCAAACCAAAAAGATAGGCAAGTATTTTAACAACAACCTTTTTCATAGTAATATAGATACTATTACACATTTTAAAAAAAGAGGCAAGAATTAATTTTTAAAACTAAAAAAAACAATCTCTGGCAAACGTGGAAGAATA
>PEZT01000030.1 GCA_002773945.1 Candidatus Beckwithbacteria bacterium CG10_big_fil_rev_8_21_14_0_10_34_10
TACCTTCAAATCTATGGATAATGATAAATACCATTATCCTTTTGGTAATATTATTTTTTCTCTTAAAAATGATAAATAAAAATCAAGATATAAAACACCTTATTCTTTTTCTGGCTGGCGGAACAAGTAACCTTTTAGACAGGATTTTAAGAGGAAAAGTAATTGATTTTATTGATTTAACAATTTTTCCAGTCTTTAATTTAGCTGATATTTATATTATTTTTGGAGTTTTAGCTCTTATTTTAAATTTATTCTTTAAGCTCCCCAAAAAACAGCCCCTTGACATTAAAATCTAGTTTGTTACAATAACCCAGGATCAAGGTTTAGGCCTTGATTTTTTATTGATAAATTAGGCTATTTTTATGACTAAATCACTCTTTTTCAGCCTGATCCTGCTTAAAAACACCCTTAACCCCTTAAATGGAGCGGAGGACTATTCTTACCTGGATATAAACTTGTATCCTGAGATAAAACTGGAAGTAGAAGAAAAAGAAAGAGAATCAATAGAAGTGGTAGAAAAAAAGGTCATTTCAAAAAAAACCATTCCAGTCCAAAAACCAATCCTTCCAGAAAAAGAACCTGTTCCCATTCCAAGTCCGGTTAATTTGAAAATCATGTTTGAACAATATGCTAGTCAGTATAGCATTAGCCCTCAGGTGTTAATTAAAATAGCTAACTGTGAATCTCACTTCAATCCTAATGCTTTAAATGGACCTTATGGAGGAATGTATCAATACCAAGAAAGCACCTGGGTATCAACCAGGAAAGCGATGAGTGAAAATCCTGATCCAAATTTAAGATTTAACCCCGAAGAAGCCATTAAAACCACGGCTTTTAAAATCTCTCAAGGCGGAATAGGAGCCTGGCCTGTTTGCGGTAATTGATATAATAAAGGTAAAATGAGTGGCGAAATCCCTCCAGTCCAAAAAGAAAGTTCGGCAAATTATTTCTGAACTTGAATGGGACAAAATAGAAGATTTTAAACAAGCAGAAACAACTTGGAGAGTTTTTAAAAATTGGATTATGCAAGAAATAGAGAAAAGGCCGGACCTTAAGGATTCATATAGATATCAGATAGAAAAGATAGGTGTTCTTAAAAGACATGGGGATGCATACGAAGCTGGGGAGCCAATTTGTTTTAATGAGACTTATAGGTATATCATCCATTATATGAAGGAAAAGGCAGAAAACTTTTAATAGACTTTTCTTCTTTTCTCATGTTAAGATATTTCCATGCCTGAACCCTCAGTTCTTTTTCAAGATTCTTATCTTCTTGTTATTAACAAACCCTCAGGTTTAGTAGTTAATCGGGCAGAATCAGTTAAGGAGAAAACCCTTCAGGACTGGATGGAAGAAAAATATCCTAAAATATTTGATTTAAAGAATATTAAAGCTTTAACTAAAAATAAAGATAATATTTCTGAAGAAGAAATTGTTTTTCTTAACCGCTCCGGGTTAGTTCACCGTCTGGATAAAGATACTTCAGGCTTAATGGTTTTAGCTAAAAATTCTAAAACTTTATTTAACCTCCAAAGCCAATTTAAACAAAGAAAGGTTATAAAAAAATACTATTGTTTAGTTCATGGAAAAGTGGAACCTAAAGTAGGGGATATAAGATTACCTTTAGGAAGAAAACCTCAGGACAGTCGAAAGTTTACTGTCCGTTTGGCTGGCCGGAAAGCCGTAACAGAATACAAAGTTTTAAAATACTTAAGTTGGGAGAATGAAAACTTTTCTTTTGTAGAAGTTAATTTAAAAACCGGCCGGACCCACCAAATTAGAGTCCATTTTAAATATTTAAGCCATCCTTTAGTGGGAGATAAAATATATTTATCTAAAAAAAGGTATAAAAAAGATCTTTTATGGTGTCCCAGGCTTTTTTTACACTCCTTTTTCTTAAGCTTTAGTCATCCAGATTCTTTGAAAAAGCTTGAGTTTAAAACTGATTTACCAGCTGATTTAGAAAAAATAGTTGAATAATTAATTTAATTAATATTACTTTTTTTAGGATTTCATTTATGAGAGTAACCCGGAGTCACAGAAAAGTGGTTTTAAAAAAAGCAAAGATAGTTATGATTCGTTTAATTACCTTGATTGTCTTTACCTTTTTTCTTTTCTGCCTAATATTTATTTTAAGTTCTTTTAATAAGACTTGTTGGTTAGGGAAAACAAATTTTAACCTTGTAATTCAAGCTAATAACCTCTTTATTTACTCCTTTCATTCTAATGAAGGATTAAATATTATTAGTTTTCCTCAAAAAACATACTTGCCAGTCGCCAAAGCCTACGGAGAATATGATTTAACTAAAATATTTAGCCTAGGTGAAACCGAAGATATTTCCGGCGGTGAGCTTTTAAAAATATCTTTACAAAACTTTTTTAAAGCGCCAATGGATGGTTTTTTAGTTTTAAAAGACCCTTTAAAATGCCAGCTTAATCTTCAGGATCTAGAAAAGGGCAGGCTGACTTCTTTATATGTTTGTCTTTTAAAAGGAGAGATCGCGACTGATTTAACCTTCCTTGATATTTTTAAGCTATTTAAAGAGCTTTCTTTTTTAAAAATTAATCAAGTTGATTTAGTTAGAATAGAGGAGACTAAGCTTTATCAGGAAGAATATTTAGCTGATCAAAGTGAGATTTGGAAAATTGATCCGGTTTTAATTGATGATTTCTCTCAAAAACAATTTGCCGATCAGAAAATACTAGTTGAAAAGCTGGGTTTGGCAGTAGTTAATAAAACCAATTATCCTAAGTTAGCTAAAGAAGCAAGCAGGTTGCTTAATAATATTGGGGGAGAAGTTTTGCTAATTAGCAGTAAGACAGATAGGAGTTGTTCTCAATCATCCCTTTTTTACCAAAACAAAGATCTTAAAAATAGCTACACCTTTAAAAAGGTATTAAGAACTTTTAAAGTCAGCCAAAAAGGATTGAAAAGTGAACTTAAAACTGATCTGGAGTTGGTTTTATGTCAGGACTATTTAAACTTATTTTATATCAAATAGTTTATTCTTCTAGATTTTCAATTTCTTGAATCGGTTCTCGATCTAAGGCTTCTGGGGGAATATAGGAAAGATACTGGTCTTTGCTGGTGGCAAATGAAGGAATATCTAAATTTTTTTTGCTTTTAGAAACTTCTTTAATAAAAATAGTAAGTTGTTTTTCGGAAACAGATTTAACCACTGCTTTATACTGATTACCATTTTTAATTAATCTAAATAACCGGTTTGATAAATCATCTGGTATCTTTCCTAAATATTTTTTTGAATCATCATAAACAGAGATAGAGTGTTTTTTTGGAACCAGCTTAACGGGCATACTAGTTTCAACTTCAAAAATCACCTTAGGCGAAGCTAGACCTACTAAAGAAACAATTTTAGTTTTGCCTGGCTCTTCCAAAAATATTCCAGGATCAACTTTAATTGTTCTTTTTTGGTTCTTAACCCTTCTTTCATTATTTATATATTTATTTAAATTTTTTTGAGCAATTTGATTAAAGCGATCTAAGCGCAAGATTTTCCGGTAGGTTTTTAAGGCCAATTCAGTATTTGCTAAACAAATATAAGCTTTAGCTAGACGGCATAAAGCATCAATGTCTTTGGAATTTTTTTTCAAGCTTTGAAGATTTAAGTCTCGGGCCTCCTGCCAATTTCCTTCAAGAGCTTTATTAATGGCCAGTTTAGATAGATCTGAGTTGGGCATTTGCTTGTCACATCTTTTCAAGTTTGAAGACTTTTGTCAAGAGCGATATAATATGACCTTAGAATGTCCGGACACTCGAAATGGAGCACTATTAAGCATGATAAGGGTATTGCTGATAAAAAAAGAGGCAAAATCTTTTCTAAATTAGCTAAAGCAGTTACCCTAGCTGTCAAAGAAGGAGGAGACGATATTAATTCTAACGCTAAACTTCGGTTCGCTATTGATCAAGCCAGACAGTCAAACATGCCTAACGATAATATAAAAAGAGCCATTAAAAGAGGTAGCGGGGCAGAAAAGGGGAGTCAATTAGAAGAAATTGTATATGAGGGCTTTGGACCACAGAAAATTGCTTTGATAATTGAAAGTATTACTGATAATCGCAATCGAACTTCATCTGATTTAAAGACTTTTTTGGAAAAAAGAGGGGGGGTCTTGGCTAGCCAAGGAGCAGTAACTTACCTTTTTAAAAGAAAAGGACAGATTTTAGTGGAAAAAGAGACTGACTTAGAAAGCCAAACTCTAAAGTTGATTGATTTGGGAATTGATGATTTTGAAGAAGAAGAGGGATTTATTGTTCTTTATGTTCAATCTGATAAGCTAGATAGTTTAAGAAAACAAATATTGGCTCTTAACTTTAATATTAAAGAAGCAATGTTAATATATAAAGCAGAAACTCTAATGGTTGTTGAAGAGAAAGACAAACAGGAAAAAATAATTAACTTTTTAAAAGAACTAGAAGAATTAGATGATGTTCAGACAGTTTATTGCAACGCTGATTTTCCTGGTTGAATAATTACTTTATATGACTAAAAGAAGAAGGTTATTAATTGAAGCAGCTTTGCTTTCCCTTGGTTTACTGGGAATTCAATCAGTTGATATTAGCTATCGTTATCTAGTAATCCTTTTTTTAGGCATAGCCGCTTATTTTTTAACAGCCTTTTCTCTTAAAGAAGATTTGAAGAAAATTAGCTTTCTGATGAACTTGCCCTTACCAGCCCTTTATACCATGGGGGTGGCTCTTTTTTATTTTCTTCTCCCAGAGGTTTTTTTAAGCCGTTTATTTATCCTTATTTTTTTTGGGATTGGAATGTATGCTCTTTTACTAATTGAAAATATTTTTACAATTGCCACCGAAAAAACCATTCAGCTTTTAAGAGCGGCAAGGGCAGTCGGTTTTTTAATGACCCTAGTAACAGCCTTTCTATTTTATGACACTCTTTTTTCTTTTCGCCTGCCGTCTTATATTAACAGCCTAGGTGTTTTTAGCCTTAGTTTTCTATTAATTCTACCTTCATTATGGACAATTTCCTTAAGTGATAGGTTGGGAAGAAGACTTATTGATTACAGTTTGGTTTTGTCTTTGGTTATGGGCCAGCTAGCTTTATTCATTTCTTTTTGGCCCTTAAGTATTGCGGCTGTTTCTTTATTTTTAGTTACCAGTCTTTATGTTATCTTGGGTATCAGCCAAAACTTTTTAAGTGGGCGATTGTTTAAAAATACCATGGCAGAATATTTAAGAGTTGGGATAATTGTTTTTATTATTACTTTTTTTCTGGCATCATGGGGATAATATAATATTTTCTGGATTAATAAAAATAATTAAGAGACATAAATAAGGGGAGAGGGAAGTCTTAAAAATAGGTAAAGATTACATATATCCTATAGTATCCTATAGTAAAGCTGTTATTTCACGAGAAAAGCCTAATTTTCACGATAGCACTTTTGTTATTGTATTGATAACAGGCTAAAATATCTGTTTTGTTCGGGTAGTCTAGTCTGATATAGTTGTGGAAAACTTCTTTTATAGGGGAAGGGCTGACTCCACTGTCAGAGGTATCCTAATTAGTAATTAATAAATCTATAAACATTATAATAAGGTTTTTTTAGGGTGCCTTATTATTTGGTGTTCTCTTCTAAGCGATGGGAGAGTTAAATCTATGTTGTCGCACAATGTATCTTTTGCGACTACTCTGGGGGTAATTGAGAGAAGAGGATGTTTGGATCATTTTTTCCAATTTACATATTTAAATATTTCAAGTTTTGTTTGTTTATATTTTTTTTATTTAATCTTCCCTTTTATTTGGCTTAGTGACAAATATTTCTTCTTTGTCTTTATTTGTTCTAGTTTGAAAAGATTAATTCCACTTAAACCTTCTTTGACATTCTCGGACTAAAATTTATATATTTTTTCAATTGTTATTTGACCAAGATGACTAATCCATCATCTTTATTTTAATGGAGGCCTTAGAATCGAGCTTATTAGTTTTAACTGAGAGAAAGTAAGAACCAATAGACTTTTTTTAGGTCTGAATTCAGCTTAAAACTATATCTTTTAGAGTTTAAGATCTTAATGATTATGATTTATAGACTAGTTTTAAAAAATCCGTTAACAATTAAGGATTCTAATAATTAATTGTTAAATAAACCCCAGTCATGATTAAAGAAATTTAAGTTAAAGAGTTTAAAGAAAAAATAGATTAACTAACAAGGGTTAATAATAAAAATTTTATACCAGTTTAAAAAAGCTTCTAAAGCTTCGTTTAATTTACGTCGCACAATATTAGGTCTTCAGAAGACATCTGAAGCCATTTACTATTTATGACTATTTTTGATCTCTTTTATCAGGCAGGACTTGACAAGACAAGGAAAATAAGACAAAATAAATAGTCGCACAATAAGCCTTCTCCCCTGCCCCGGAATATGGCTTAATAATATTTTTTAAAAAAAGAGTTAAGTTAAAAAGAATAAGAGGTAGTAATTAGATTTAGCAGAAAGCATTCCTTAAAATAGAAAAGATATAATCTTTAATTCACTCTAAGTAATAATTTTAATCCTTGTGAAATTATAGGTTTAATTCTATAAAAATTATAGGATAAGAAAGTAAATAATTAAATTTTGGATAAGAGAAAGACATAATCATTACGCCTAACAACTGGAAAAAATTAATAATAAAAATACTTGATTTATAAAGCAATTTTATAGTTATCCACAATTTGGCACTATTTTTATTAAAGTGCCAAGAAAAAAACTAAAAAACAAGAATAAAAACCGAAAGCAATAGAGAAAAATGAAAGAGACAATTAAAAAAAATATAAGTAAAATTAAGCGGACTGAGCTTGATCGATGGGTTGAAGAATTCTTTGAGTATTTAAGTATTGAAAAGAATTGTTCTAAGCTAACCATTAGAAACTATAAACATTACCTTAGCCGGTTCTCTACTTGGTTTTATAAAAACTATCCTCGGAAAAAATTGTACGACTTAAGCTTAAAAGTGATTAAGAAGTATCGGGTTTACCTATCTCGTTATGTGGATAAAAATGGTATTCCTTTAAAGAGAATTACCCAGGTATATCATTTAATTTGCCTTAGATCGTTTCTTAAGTTTTTAGGAAAAAATGATGTTAAGAGTTTGAACCCAGAAAAAATTGAACTACCTAAGGCGGAAAGTCAGTCTTTAAAATTTTTAAACCCAGAACAATTGAATCGACTTTTAAATAGTCCTTCAGTATCTAAAATCCAAGGCCTCAGAAATAAAACTATTTTAGAACTTCTTTTCTCAACCGGTTTAAGAGTTTCAGAGCTGACTAAATTAAACCGGGATCAACTTGATTTTAAAAGAAGAGAGTTTGGAGTTATTGGTAAAGGTAGTCGGCCAAGGGTGGTTTTTTTATCAGACCGAGCCGTAAAATGGCTTAAACTATATTTAGAAAAAAGAGAAGATGATTGGCAGCCTCTTTTTGTGAGATTCTGCGGGAAAATTAATGAGGTTAACCAAGGTGAAAAAATGAGGCTTAGTCCTAGAACTGTTCAAAGAATTGTTGGTAAGTATGTCAAGAAAGCCAAGCTGCCGATTAAAATAACCCCTCACGGAATTAGACATTCTTTTGCAACTGATCTTTTAAGTAGAGGGGCAGATATTAGAAGTGTTCAAGAAATGCTGGGTCATAAAAATATTGCTACTACTCAAATCTATACTCATGTCACTAATGCCCAGCTTAAAAAAATCCATGAGAAGTTTCATTCAGGCAATGAAGATAAAGAAGATAAAAATCTGTAGTTTTATTCCTTTAGATTTTAGTGTAAAGAATTTGCTAAAGCTTCAGCAATAATAATGTTAGTTTTTGCCTTATCAATAGCCGCAGAGAGATCGGTCATGCTTTCAGGGTTTTTAGGAATTGCCTGGGCATTTCAACAACTTGTTTCGTAACCTCTCATAACCTCAGTCGCTATTTCAGGGTTTTCAGGCGCGTTATCAATTCCTGTAGCCAATTCAAGGCCTGAAAATATTAGATTTATACTAGCTTTGGATGCAGCCATTTCTAACTCAACTTCATCTTGAAGATTTTGAATTGCCTTTATTACTGCTTTAACCTTATCAGGGATTGGCAATTCCCTCATTTGTAGTTTACTTTTTTAATTATTAAAATTATTAGGTTAGATTATCTCGTAACTTAGGGTAATTATCACTTTTATTTCCTGACTGCCCGGCATAATCTGGGTTTCTTCGTCTTTAGCTTCTAAAGTAATCCCTCCTAAAGACCGGGGGGCAAAAGCACTTGGCAAGTCTTCTTGAACAGAAATAATTTTTCCCAACCTAACTCCAGAAATATTGGCCAGATTTTTAGCCTTTTCTTTAGCTTTGGCAACTGCTTCTTCTCTAGCCTTGTTTTTTTCCTTTTCCAAATCTTCTTCATCCAGGGAAAAGCTTAAACTTCCGATTTGATTAGCCCCATTTTTGCTTCCCAGATCAATTACCTGGTTTATCTTATCAAAGTCTTTTACTTTAACCCTTAAACTGGTATCAACTACATAGCCAGTTACCCTTCTTTCTCCCAGAGGACCGTAATTAGGATAAACTTGATAAGATAAAGTTTTAATATCTTTTTCATCAATTTTTAAAACTTTTAATTCATCTTGAATTGTGTTTATAACTCGATTTGCCTCTTTTTGAGCTTCAGCAACTGTCATTTTTTCTATTCTAATCCCTAAATTAATTTCCGCTAAATTAGGAACAGCTGTTACTAGGCCTTCGCCCGAGACATCAAAAGTATTTTTCTTTTCTACCGTTGTCTGGGAAACAGAGATAGGTACTGGTCCAGCCAGCTTAAAAAAAGCATAAGCGACTACAAAAGTAGCCCCCACACTGGCAAAGACAGTTGTTAAAGATGAAGATAAAATTTTTTCTGAGATTTTCATTTTAACCTCCAAAAATTATTAAACAGTTATTTAGGATTCAACAGGAGGGAGTTCACAATCTAGGCCTGGTGTAAACCCGGCTCTTATTAAGGCTTGCATTTCCGTGTGTCTAGATTCATCTAGTTGGTAAAGTTCAGGTGCAATATCACCTTCTTTAGCCAATTGGACTACTGTTTCAGAATGATTTGGATTAGTAAGTATAGCTTCCACTTATTTCACCTCCCTTTTTAAAAAAGCAACGGCAGCGACTAGGTCATTTTCTTTGGCAAATCTCATTAAAATTACTCCTTGAGTATCCCGGCCGCACCGCCTAATGTTTTTAACAGGCAATTTAATCACTTGTGCTTTTTTAGAAGTAATTACAATCTGTTTTATTTCCTGATTAAGTAATAAAGCGGCCACAATTTTTCCAGTTTTGGCGGTCACTTTAGCCACTTTAACTCCCACCCCAGCTCTTTTCTGAATTGGAAAGGACTTAACTGGGGTTTTTTTACCTAAACCTTTTTCCGTTACTACTAGAAGCTCCTGGAAAAACTTTCTTCTTTTATCTTGGGGAATATTAGGTTTTCCAGGCAAAACTTCAGCGGCGACCACATAATCATCTTCTTTGGTTTTTATGCCTTTCATGCCTGAGGCAGACCGGCCCATGGGTCGAACATCAGCTTCTTTAAACTTAATTGCTTTACCTTCATGGGTAATAATCATTATCTCATCATCTCCACTGGTGGGAACCACTTTTATTAATCGGTCATCACTTTTAAGTCTAATAGCAATTAGCCCATTAGTTCTAATTTTTTTAAAGGAATTAATGTCTGTTTTTTTAACTTGACCCTTTTTAGTAATCATCAAAAGATATTTTTTATGGGTATCTTTTGGGAGTCTTAAAACTGCCTGAACTTTTTCTCCCTGATTAATATTAATTAAGTTAATAATGGCTTGGCCTTTGCTTTGTCTGGAAGTCTCAGGTAGATCAAAGACCTTTAAGAAGAAGACTTTACCCCTGTCAGTAAAAAAGTAAAGGTGGTCATGAGTATTGGCGGACATAATTTCTGAGATTTCATCCGCATCTTTAGTGTTCATGCCGGTGACTCCCTTACCCCCTCTTCTTTGGCTTCTGTAAGTCGTCATAGGTAAACGCTTAATATAGCCGGTTTTAGTGATGGTTACCAAACATTCCTGTTTAGGGACCATATCTTCTTCACTAATATCTTCTAAAGCCTTTTTAAAGACCTTGGTTTTTCTTTCATCTCCATAAGTTTTTTTTAGATAATCGATCTCTGTGACAATAACCTTAAGAATTTTTTTAGGATGCATTAAAAGATCAAGTAAATATTTAATGGTTTCCTGAATCATTTTATATTCATCCTCAATCTTTTTTCTTTCCAAAGCTGCGAGTCTCCGAAGTTGCATGTCTAAAATAGCGACTGCTTGAACTTCAGTTAATTTAAACTTTTTCATTAATCTTTCTTTAGCAATATCAGCGTCTGGTGATTTTTTAATTGTTTCAATAACCGCATCTAAATTATCTAGGGCAATTTTTAAACCTTCTAAGATGTGGGCTCTGTCCCGAGCGCTTTTAAGTTCAAACTGGCTTTTCTTAGCAATTACCAGCAGACGGTGTTTAACAAATTCCTGAAGAATTGTTTTTAAGTTTACCAATTGAGGAGTGCCTTTAATCAGGGTAACCATATTAACCGGAAAGCTAGTTTGCATACTAGAGTGTTTATAAAGGTTATTTAAGATGGCTTTGGGTCGGCCCTCTCGCTTTAACTCAATTACCACCTGCATTCCTTTTCTATCAGACTCATCTCTTAGGCCAGAAATACCCTTGATTTTTTTACCTTTAACCATCTGGGCAATTTTCTGGATCAATCTGGCTTTATTAACTTGATAAGGCAGTTCTTTAATTAAAATTCGGTACTTGCCTCCCCTAGCTTCTTCAATTGAAGTTTTGGCCCGAATAATTATCTTGCCCCGGCCGGTAGTATAAGCTTCTTTAATCTGGTTCCAGTTATAAATCTCTCCGGCAGTGGGAAAATCAGGACCATTAATATGTTCTAAAAGATCATCAATTGTTGCTTCCGAATAAAAATTTCCAACTAAATCTTCAGCTTTAACTTCACCTGGATCTTTTCCTTTTAAATCTTTAAGGTTTTCTGATTTGCCCTTTTGAATTATTAATTTAATCGCTTCAGCCACTTCATTTAAATTATGGGGAGGAATTTTAGTGGCCATGCCAACGGCAATTCCGTCAGCTCCCATTAAAAGTAAGTTGGGCAGCTTGGCCGGCAGAAAAGCCGGTTCTTTTAAAGAAGCATCAAAGTTATCAATAAAATCAACTGTTTTTTTATCAATGTCTAATAGTAGTTCTTGGCTGATCTTGGCCATTCTAACTTCGGTATAACGCATGGCGGCCGCCGGATCACCATCAACTGAACCAAAGTTACCATGACCATCAACTAAGGGATAACGGAGAGAAAAATCCTGAGCCATTCTGACCAGAGCATCATAAATGGCCTGGTCACCATGAGGGTGGTATTTACCCATACATTCACCGGTAACTTTAGCTGATTTTGTGTAGCGAGCTGAATGGGATAAGCCCATTTTATACATTGCATATAGAATTCTTCTTTGAACTGGTTTTAAACCGTCTCTCAGGTCGGGTAAGGCTCGGGAAACAATCACGCTCATAGAATAATTAAGATAAGAGCGTTTCATTTCCTCTACAATCTTTGTCTGGAGAATTTTGCCTATTCCTTGCCGGTTAACTATTTTGCCATTGTTATTATCATCAAGAAAATGGTTGTTATTTTCCATTTCTTCTGGACTATTTTTTATTTTTTTTTCTGGTTTTTCTTTTTTTTCAGCCATTATAATATTTAAACTATATTAACTAAGACTTTTTGTCTTGGTTATTTTAATTATTTTATCTAAATTGCCCTTTCAATTAGGGGTACAACCTCTTTTTTCCGGGACATAATTGGTCCTAGGTCAAAAACCCCGTTTTCAACTTCCCTGGCCAGAGGAAAGGCCTTTTTTAATAAAGTTTCATCTTCTTTTAAACAAAAAACATGACTGTTAACTTTTAAAACATTTGTCAGCAAGCAAAAAGCATAATTAAGTTTCATTTCTTTTTTTAAGGTTTTAAGTTCATTTAAAAAAGAACTAGTATCTTTTACTAAAGCTTCTATTTCTGCTGTTTCTATTTGATTAATAAAGACTTTTTTTCCTTTAAAATCATTGATTTTATAGTCCTTAGTTAAAATTTCTTTTTTAGTCAGGTTTTTTAAAGATGATTTAGCTTTAAAAATTTCTAAAGTTAAATCATCTAAATTTTTAAGTTGAGCGACTTTATTGAGTTGACTAATTACTAGTTTATCTTTCTTAGTGGTGGTGGGCGATTTAAGGCCAACCGTATCCGATAAAATAGCCGAGATCATTAGAGAAGATAAATCCTTATCCGGTTTAACTTGGGTAATTTCCATAAGCCAATAAACTAAGGTAGAACTTGAACCCCAGGGTTTAGTGGTGATAAATATAGGTGACCCGAGGTTTAAAGATACCTTGTGATGATCAAAAATATTAGTGATCATTTCATCTTTAATGCCTTTAAGTCTTTGAGAGATTTCATTATGATCTACTAAAACAAAATTATCAGTCGTTTTAATATCCTGACTCTTTAAAACTCGAGGTAAGGAAGTTTTAAACTTTTTGAAAATAGTTTGGGTTTCTAAGTTAGCCTTACTAGCTAAAACAGCCTTAGCTTTTGTTTGTTTAAAACATGGAGCTTTAAGAAATAAATATTCTAAAGCTAGGGCGGAAACTACTGAGTCTAAATCTGGTTTATGATGGCCAATAATATAATTCATATTTTAAATATCTAAAGTTGCCATTTTAGCATTAGTTTGAATGAATCTTTTTCTAGGGGGAACATCTTCTCCCATTAACATATTGAAAACCTGGTCTGCTTGAGCGGCATCTTCATTAGTGACTTGTTTTAAAGTTCTTCCTTTGGGATCCATGGTTGTTTCCCATAATTGATTGGGATTCATTTCTCCCAAACCCTTATATCTTTGTAAGGTATAGTTTTTAAGCTTTTGGCAAATTTTTTCTCTTTCATCTTCATTATAGGCATAAAAGATGTTTTTTCCAGATTGGATTTTAAATAAAGGAGGCATGGCAATATATAGATAGCCTTGATCAACAATTGGTCTTAAATGGCGGTAGAAAAAGGTTAACAGTAAAGTAACAATGTGTTCACCGTCAACATCAGCGTCACACATAATGATAACCCGGTGATAACGAAGCTTTTCCGTGTTAATGGTCTCCCCGACTCCCATTCCCAAGGCAATAATCAAAGCTTTTAATTCCTCAAAGTTAATAATCTTGTCCAGTCTGGCTCTCTCGGTATTTAAAATCTTGCCTCCTAAAGGCAGGATTGCCTGAAATTTTCTATCCCTACCTTGTTTTGCACTATTATGAACAAATACTCCTGAAGCTAGGGCAAAATTATGAGTTTTTAAAACTTCTAAATCATAAACATCCATCCTTTTTTTAAGCTTAATAATTTGTTTAATTTTATGATTAGAATGAGTAATTGTTCTTTCCATTTGTTGAAGATTATTGTTAAAAAAGCGCTGACAAAAAGTTTCTAGCTTGAGTAAGTTTGGTTTTCGTTTTGGATTAAGTCTGAGCTGATCATATTCAATTTTATCAATTTTAGAGTTTTTATCCCAAACTAAGCGGAGAGCATTTAGTGTTTCTTGGTAATATAGTTTATTATAAGTGTTTTTTCTTTTTGTTCTAAATTCCTTTGTCCACTGTTTTTTGGTTTTATTACTTCTCCATTCTAAAAGACTAGGGCTAGCCCATTGTTTTTTAGATAATATTGAAAGTTTTTCTCGTCGGTCAGGATTATTTTCAAAAAAAGTTTTTGTTTTTTTTGCTTGAGCCTGTCGATTTTCTACTTTACTCCAATATTTTTTTTGAGCCTTATAAAGTATTTGCTTATTTTTTTTCTGGTAATCAGGATTGTTATTATAAAATTCAATGTATTTTCTTGCCATATATTTTTTATAATCTTTATTTTGCCATTGTTTTTTAGCTCTTTGAGAAAGCAGTTTTCTCATTCCTGGAGTAGACATAGCCCTTCTTATTTTGTCTTTAAACTTTTTTGTTTTATGAAGTTTAACAATTTTTTCCATTACATCTGGCCGATGAAGTGTTTTATCCAATATTTCTTGGTGTAATTTTAAATGTTTTTCCCGGGATAGTCGTTCAATATTATTAGGATTATTATTTAGTTTGTTAAAGTCTTTGTGATGTCTGTGGGCGCCGTTCTTCTTTTTATATACTTTGTTACTAAAATTATATCTATCAGATAAAAGGTGAGTGAATATCCACCTTTTTGTCTGAAGATCAAAAACCATTTCATAGCCATCAATAGTAATCTTTTTTTCTTTAATGCTTGATAGTTTTTTATAAAGAGGCATAAGAGAATCTGATTTAGTTAAAGAGTTAGCTTGTTTATAGGTCTCATCATTTAACATAAAAAGATGATCTGGGGTGCAGACTATTTTTTCATTATTATCTAAAATAATTTTTATGACTTTGGTATTTTTTTTGGTTTTTCTAATGTTTAAAATTTCTTCAATTCCGATTTTGCCGTTTTGTAAAATCGTATAGCAATAATTAATTTTACCCTTTTTTTCTTCTTTAATTAAATCGACAAAGTTTAAATTTCGGCCATCTGCCAAAGCAACTTTTGTGTTTCCAGAAAAACATCCTCCGGCTGAATCTCCTTCGACAATATAGATTTCACTTTTCTGAGGATCATTTTCCTGGCAGTCAGCCAGCTTTCCTGGTAAAGTCATTCCCTCTAAAGCGCCTTTTCTAACCACTGCATCCCGGGCAGCTCTGGCGGCCATTCTGGCCTTAGCCGCTAGAAATACTTTTTCCAAAACTTTCTTAGCTTCAGCAGGATGTTCTTCAAAATATACATCCAGGGTTTCTTTAACTACACTGTAAACCGCTGATTGAGCTTCACTATTATTAAGTTTAGTTTTAGTTTGGGATTCAAATTGAATGTCAGAAGCCGGCATTTTAATAAAAACAACGGCGGTTAACCCTTCTTTTAAATCTTCACTAATAAAGCCGTTATCCCCTTTTAAAATCCCCTGCCTGACAGCATAGTCTTTAATAGCTTTAGTTAAGGCGGTTCGAAAACCAGTTAAATGAGTCCCGCCGTCTGGAGTATTAATAACATTGGCAAAAGACATAATGTTTTCCGCAAAGCCATCATTGTATTGTAGGGAAAACTCCACTCCAATCGGAAAATCATAATCATCATCTATTTGTTTCTGGCCGTAAATAATCGGGTGGAAGGTTTTTTTATTCTTATTCATGTGGCTTATCAGGGATTTAATTCCGCCTTCAAAATAAAAGTGGCATTCTCTATCATTTCTCTCATCATAAAGATGGAAATAAAGGCCGGCGACTAGATAAGCCCTTTCCCTTAAAGAGGTTTTTATGGTTTTAAAATTAAACTTAATTCCCTTTTTAAAAATAGTCGGATCAGGAATGAAAGTAGTTTTTGTTCCGGTAGTAAAAGCATAAAAATTATTTTTATCCTTGGGAAGTTTTTCTTCTTTTACTTTTTTTAAAGGTTTTCCCCTTTTATACTCTTGGTAATAT
Source organism: Candidatus Beckwithbacteria bacterium CG10_big_fil_rev_8_21_14_0_10_34_10 (assembly GCA_002773945.1). Taxonomy (GTDB): domain Bacteria; phylum Patescibacteriota; class Microgenomatia; order UBA1400; family UBA1400; genus 1-14-0-10-34-10. Next base: position 15,589 of record PEZT01000030.1, read on the forward strand.
AGTTTTTTGTTTCTAATAACTTCAACCTTCATATATGAAGATAAAGCATTAACCGCCGAAGCCCCAATTCCATGAAGACCACCAGAAGCTTGATAAGCTCGATTGTCAAACTTAGCGCCGGCATGGAGCTTGGTCATGGCAATTTCCAAAGCTGATAAACCAGTTTTTTTATGGATATCAACGGGAATTCCCCGGCCATCATCATAAACAGTCAGTTGATCATTTTTATTAATGGAAATGAAAACATTTCTGGCAGAACCGGCAATCGCTTCATCAACACTATTATCTATAATTTCGGTGACTAAATGATGAAGTCCCCTGGTATCAGTGGAGCCAATATACATTCCCGGTCTTTTTCTAACAGGCTCTAAACCTTCCAAGACCTTAATTTCTTCGGCCGTATATTTACCTATGGGTTGAAAAGAAGATTTCTTTTTCACTTAATCATTCTAGCAACTTTCTAAATAACTGACAAGAGGGAAATTGGGTTTTAAAACCACAAACTTTATTCTTAAGAAATCAAGTAAAAATTACTTGATTTTAATAAAACTTCTCTTTCCCGTTTTTAGTACATCCCCTGAAGAAAGATTCACTTTTTTATTAATATCTTTAATCCTTTTTAGGTTTAAAGAAACCGCTCCTTGTTTAATTAACCTTTTAGCTTCAGATTTTGAACTAACCAGTGTTGATTTAATTAAAAGTTTTAAAAGATTCCATTCACCAGTTTTTAAATCAATCTCTTTAATTTTTTCCGGCACTCCCCTATCTTGATGAATAGTTTTAAATTGGCTTTCTGCTTGGCTAGCCTTTTTTTCTCCATTAAGTTCAGAACAGATAGTAAAGGCCAGCTTTTTTTTCAATTCCATTGGTCTTGTTTTAACCTCGTTTTGAATCTTCTTAACTTCATCGATGGGAAGACTGGTGAAAAACTCAAAGTATTGAGCGATTAGATCATCAGAGATCCTCATAATCCGGCCATAGATATCCTGGACAGTGTCAGTTAGCCAAATGCAGTTTCCAAAGGTTTTGCTCATTTTCCGGCCATCAGTCCCCTTAATCATTTTTAAGGTTAGAACATACTTTTCTTTATTCCTAAATTTTTTTTGCAATTCCCTCCCCATTAACATATTAAAAGTTTGGTCTGAGCCGCCAATTTCTAAATCTACATCCATGGCAACTGAATCATAACCTTGAAGCAAAGGGTACATGGTTTCATGAAATAAAACCGTATCTCCTTTTTTTAGTCTTTCTTGAAAATTATCCCGTTTAAATAACTGGATGGCGGAAATCTTTGAGCCAATCTCAATTAATTCCTTTAGAGTCAATTTAGTTAACCAGTCTTTGTTATGTTTAATTTTAACTTTTCTAAAGTTAACCACGGGAGTCATCTGCTTTTTCCAGGTAGAAATATTTTTTTTAATTTCTTTTTCAGTAATTTGTTTTCGGCCGGCTTCCCTTTCTGAAGGGTCGCCCACTAAAACAGTCCCATCACCAAATAAAAAGATCGCTTCATGGCCCAGATCAGCAAAAGCCTGGAGGGTTCTTAAAGGAACGGTGTGGCCCAAATGAAGTCTTTTGGCTGTCGGATCAATGCCTAAATATAGTCTAATTTTCTTACCTGACCGAAGAACTTTTTCTAAAGCTTTTTTAGAAGGATAAACTTTATCAACCCTTCTTTCTAATAGTTCAGCTATTTTATCCATAGTAGTTTTTATATTCTAATCTTTTCTAATTCTAAATTAAAAAGCTTAGTTTG
>PEZT01000013.1 GCA_002773945.1 Candidatus Beckwithbacteria bacterium CG10_big_fil_rev_8_21_14_0_10_34_10
TTTAATCTTCTCATTTTTTACCTACCAAATTGTTAAACAGTTAAGAGAGAAACAACACCTAAGCTATGAATGGATAATTGCTATATTTATGGTAATAGCTTTAAATTTAATTACAATAATAATCACCCATCATACAAACGAAGTTGATATTGAGCTTCAAAAAGAAAAGTTAGGATTACTTGATAAACCTAAGAAGACATAACTTTCACTCAACCATTTAATAATTTTATCTGTTTATTTTTATTAAGAAATAGTTGTTGCTAATGAGCCCTCCATTGCTGATTCTCACTACATTTCTCTTTAATCCACTCAAGATAAAAATAGAAAAAAGGTAAAATAATAATGATAAAAGCTTAAGAAAGAAATTTAGAAGGCTTTGTTTTTAAAGCGCTCGCTATCTTTCTAATTGTTTTTAAAGTAGGATTCCTTTTACCACTCTCAATTTCAACGATTGATTTAGGGTCAATTCTAGCTAATTCTGCTAGCTTTTCTTGACTTAAACCTAGCTGTTTTCTTAATTTTCTTACTTTTTGACCAAATTTTTTATAAATAGTTGCCATAATTAACTAAAGTATGGTATAAATGTCATAATCTAACCAGGAAATATATTCCAGATTTTATCCTGGAACATTACCTTAAAAAATTATGAAGAAAAAACCTGAGCTATTTTTTATTAATAAAATCAAAAAAGAGCTTTCAAAAACTGAAGAAACTCTTAATGAGGCAGAAGAAGACTTTTTATTATTACCAGGAAAGAAACTTTATAACCTTCCTAATCGCTTAGAAAAATGGTCTAGAACAATTGATTTAAAAGAATGGCATAACAAAATGACTGAATTACTAAAAAAGGCATTGAGAGATGATTTAAGCGAGTCAAAGAATAAAAGGATAGTCAAAATTAATGATAATTTAGATATGCCCTTGGATTGGTTTGAAAATTATACCGCAGTTTATAAAAAAGATATGGAGGGTGGTTTAATCAGTGGCTTGTTACAAAATGCTTTTATTAATAACCCCTTAGCTAATGGGAAAGAAAAAACTAAATATAGGACTTTCCCCGATTTTATAAAAAAATGGTGGTTTATATATCTTTTAATAATTGCCAAGTCACTAAAAGGGATATCTACTTTTACTGGTAGTGACATCTTTGATATCATTTTTTTACTACTGATTCTTACAGGAGCTTTATATGTTGGATTTATTATCTCTGGCGGTGAAAAAATTATAAGGAAACACTAAGGATTTTTTAGTTAAATAAGGAAGTTTTTAGTTAAATAAGGAAGATAGAATGGCTAAAAAAAATTTATTTAAGAAGAAATTGTCAGGTAGAATTCTAGTGCTTTTTGGTGTTGTCGTTTGGTTATTATCAAAATTAATACCCTCAGAAATTCCATTTATAGTTTTTAGTGCAACTCTTGAAGTAGTGGGTATTATTTCAATAATAGCAGGCTTAATTCAGATAACGTCAGGTTTATTTAAAAAGAAAAAAGAAAGTATTGAAAAGGGTAAAAAACCCACTAAGAGATTAAAGTCGATTGGTTTGATATATAGGTTTTTATTGTTTATATGTGTTTTTCTAACTACTTATTTTGCCTCTAGTCTTAAGGTTGCCATTTTATTTACCTTAATGGTTTATTTAGTATATAAAAAGGAGCAAATAGACGAAAAGAGATTTAAAAAAATAGAATTAAATATTACTGACATAGCAACCCATATTTACTCTATAGAGAGAGCGTTGAATAAGAAGCAAAAAGAAAAGATTGACTGGACTGTTGATTTTATGAAAAAAGCTAAAAAGGAAAAACCGTGGTTATTCTAAAAGGGTAATCAGGGGGCTATAGTTTGATTGTGCTCTCCAAAATAAAAATTCAATTGTCTCCTTTTATCCAATCGTCTAATAATTTTTAAATTTATCTTCTTGGTATAATTGAGAAACAATGGTAAAAGTAAATAAAACTTTAGCTAATCCAGGCGGACTCACCGTGAAACAGTGGTTAATGATTGAAGACATAATTAGAGATATTAAAAATGGTAAAGGCATTTTCCCAATGAAAAGTGCTAGAAAGTTTTACAGAGTTAAGAATGATAATTCAGCTTATCAGATTGCCCATCAGAACCTAAGTAGACTTAATTTTAGAAAAGCATTATTAAAAGCGTTGGAAGAAAATAATATAATAGGACAGGAGGGCAAAATAGGAAAAGAATTAAAGAAGGGGTTAAATGCTACTTATAAGACTAAATTTGGTGATATTCCAGATTATAAAACAAGATTAGAGTATATTAAGGAAATAAATAAAATATGTGGTTTATATTAGTTTTTTAATTGGAGACTTTGTTTAAATAATTGATAAAGAAAAGAGCAAAACGGAACGACCCTTAACATTAAATCCCCCAAGGACAATAGGTTTAAAACATTGACAAAGTCAGCTTTTGTGATATAGTTTTTTAAAATTAGAAGGATAGCCCTTTCCTTTAACAAGGGTCGAAAAAGCCAGCCTTAATGGCTGGGGAACTTAGGGGAAGCCCTGAGAAGATAGCAGAAGTCTTCCTTGCAGAACAAATAATAGTAAGGATAAAAAAAGACTCCTGAGATATTCTCAGGGCTTTTTTAACGGATAAATCAATCTCATTTATGACTATAAAAGAAGCAAGAAAAATACTAAAAAGTAAGGCAAAAAAAATCTCAGATAAGGAGATAATAAAGGATATTGAGATTGCTACTCTTTTTAAAGACTTATTTTTTAATAATTTAATGAAAAATGACAATAAATTAGTAAATTATAAATAAATGTGCCATAATTAGGCACAATAGTATGGAGAATAAAGCTGTTATTTATACTAGAGTTTCCGACCCATCTCAAATAGAGAATAACAGTCTTGAGGTTCAGGAACAAAGTTGTCGTAAGTTTGCCCAGGCAAAGGGTTTAACCATAATTAAAATATTTAAAGAAGAAGGTAAATCTGCCAAACATGTTAATACCCGACCAGCATTAAGAGATTGTTTAAACTTCTGTTCAACTAAAAAAAATCAGGTTTCAGCCTTAGTCGTTTATAAGTTTGACCGTTTTAGTAGAAATCTTGAGGAAGGTTTAGCCACAATTTCGTTACTTGCTAAATATAATATTGAGGTTTTATCTGTTATAGAAGATGTAGAACAAAATCCAATGGGTAGGGCTATTAGAAATATAATGATGACTGTTGGTCAACTAGATAATGAATTAAAAGGAGAAAGAGTTAAGGATAATATGTTAGCTTGTTTTAGGAAAGGATTTTGGCCATTTAAATGTCCTATTGGCTATCAAAGAAAATACCAAACCAAAGAACAAAATAAGGGTTTACCTCCAATTAAAGAACCAAACTTGGCCCCGATTATTGAGAGAATGTTTCATAAGGCAAAATCTGGGATTTATAACAAGACTCAACTAGCTAAAATAATGAATGGCGAAGGTTTTGGTGATTATTATAAATCTAAAGCTAGTCATAAAATTGTCGATAAGATCCTAAAGAGAACCTTTTATTATGGGTATATGTATTCACCAAAGTGGAATGAGTATTCTTGGGGAGAACATAAACCACTAATTGATGAATCTACTTGGAATAGGGCCTATCAAGCGGTAATAATGAAAAAAAAGAATTACACCTACCAAGATGATGAATTATACCCCCTTAAAGGGATTCTAAGGTGTGAGAAATGCGGTGGTTTAATGACTACCTGTCCATCAAAAGGAAGAAATGGAAAGGTATTTTATTATGAGTGTGGAAACAGAGATTGTCGTAAAATCCGAATCCAAGCTAAGGAGGTTCATGGACAATTTAACCAACTTTTAAAACAAATTCAACCATCATCAAGGGTTATTATTTTATTTAACCAGATGGTATTTAAAGAATGGGATAAGGGCATTAACCAAGCCAAGAAAGAGGCCAGGGTAATTGAAAATAGAATAGCTGAGTTAAAAAAGGAGTTAACTAGTATAAGAAAAGCGAAAGATGATGGTACTTATAGTCCAAAAGAAGCTAAGGAAGAAGCCAGAAAGATAAGACAAGAAATTAGAGTTTCGGAAGTTGAAAAATCAGACTTTAAAGTTGAACAATATGACACCGAAATAGTCAGGGAATTTACAAAGCAATTTTTAATAAACCTACAGAAATTATGGAAGAAGCTAGATTTACCAAAGAAGCAAACCTTACAAAACAAGATATTTCCAAATGGAATTCTTTGTTTAAGAGATAAGACAATCCGAACCGTTAATTTATCCCCATCTTTTAGACTAATTAAGGCATTAGCGACTAAAAAAGGTAGAAATGTGACCCCACAGGGAATCGAACCCTGATTTGTAGGTTGAGAACCTACTGTCCTAACCGTTAGACGATGGGGCCAGTTTTTCTTATTATACCTTATTTTTTCTTCTTTTTCTTTTGTTTTTCTTTTGTTTTTTATGTATATTCTATATATATTGACATAAGGGGAATTTTTGATTAAAATATGTCTTGTTTCGCCGCTTATGGGCGGTCTTTTTTTCAGATATTGTTTTTATTTTATATATTTTGAGGAAGAAAAATGACAGTTAAAGATAAAAGTGTTTATTTAACCAAAGAAGGCTTAGTAGAGATTAAAAAAGAATTAGGTGAGCTGGAAGAAAAAAAGCGACCTCGTTTAATTAAAAGGGTAGCTTTAGCTCGTTCTATGGGAGATTTATCAGAGAATTCTGAATATACTGCCGCTCGGGATGATCTTTCTATGGTTGTTGGGAGGATAGAGGAACTTAGGTTAATTTTAAGCAAAGTAAAGCTAATTAAAAAAGCGAAGACAAAAGGTAAAAAACAGGTAGATTTAGGATGTAAAGTAACGGTTAAACAGGGCCGGAACACTCAAGTTTTTGAGGTGGTTGGTGAATGGGAAGCAGATCCTCTTAATAAAAGGATTTCTCATTCTTCTCCCTTGGGAAAAGCTTTGCTTGGAAAGGGAATTGGTGATCAGGTGGAAATTGAAGCTCCAGCGGGTAAAATTAATTATTTAATTCAAAAAATAGACTAAGATTGACATTTTTACTAATTTTTAGTAAATTAAGGATACAATTTAATAGAAAGCTTTGAAGGAGACAAGTAAAACTTAAAATTCTGTTTAATAGAGAGCGGTAAGAGGTGAGAATTCCGCAAACAAGGTTTAAGTTTGAAAAGACTCCAGAGTTGCAGGAAGAAAGTTAAACTTTTTTTAATTAGTAAAACCTAGCCGGCCGCCTCCGTAATCAGGCTAAAGTGTGTCACATAGAAACAGAGCACTTGAAATGAAGAATTTATTCTAAGTTTCTCCCGATGACACATCGGGTTTTTTAATAGAAAAAACTTATATATATAAAAATATATAAGATAAAGATTAAAAAATATTAGAATTAATTAAATTAAGGTGGTACCACGGAGTACTAGTTATTTAAATTAATGAAAAACTAATTAATTTAAATAAGGATTAATAATATTAATTATAACTAGGCCGTCCTTAGAAAGGATGGCTTTTTTTATTGTTTTTAAAAGGAGGTTAAAAAAATGGTTGAAATAAGTTCATATGATCAAATTAATCAGGATGTGCCTGATTCTCGGGAAAATGTTGAATTGACTAGTAGTATAGGGGGTTTATGGCCGCCTCAAATAGCCTCATTTGACAGGCTTAAAGGAATTTATATTCCCAGCATTATTGAAAAAGAAGGGAAATTAGGGGAATTTATTGGTCAACTAAGACGATCTAGTTTAAGGCCCGAATTTGGGAATGTTTTTAGTCGACTAAGCTGGCGGATGATAATTGATCAGGGTTTATTAAAAGATAGTGTTTCTCAATTAGGAGACTATTTAGAGGCGGTTATTCCTCTTTCTGAGACTCAGGCTTGTTTTTCTGCTTCGGCCTTAGTTTATGTGGGAATAAATCATCATAAAAGACAGCCTTTAGCTGAAGAAGTGGCTGGGTATAAAGAAAATTTAAGGGAAATTTGCGGTAGTCAAGAAAGGCGGTTAATAGAAACGGTTATGAATAGGTGTGAAGATAAAGGTTATCAAATAGGAGTAATTGATTTACCTAAAGAAGGAAAAGAAAGAGAAGAAATTATTGATAAAATTCATGTTTTGTATACCCGTTTCGGCTGGAGAAGGGAAGAAGTTGAAGCAATTCTTAACAATCCTAATAATATTATTGGGATTGCTAGGTTTGGCCAGGAAATTGTTTCGGCTGGAATTGCGGAGATGGCCCAAGTTCCAGTGGGAGAAAACACTCTAAGAATAATTGAGTTAACTGAAGCCGCTACCCGTCTTGATCACGCTCGAAATGGTTTGTATACCGCAGTTTCCGCCGGGCTTTTAATTGAAATAGCCGATCGGTCTTTAAGGGGTCAGATTTTAGACGGGGAGGTGGATATTGTTTTTGGTGAGTGTAATGGTAATGCCTTGGGGGTTTTAAAAACAGCTAAAATTCAAGGCCGGACTTTTTGTTGGGAAATTGGAGCTCTATTTAATTATCCTCAAAGCGGAATGCTGCCCCAGCATGTTCCTATAAGTGGAGCTGAGCGTCAAACTAAATACAATGATCTTTTTCCTGCTTTTTTAACAAAAGAAAAACTTATTAATATTTACGGAGGCAAAAAATGAATTTAGAGAAAATTCTTAGTCAATTAGTGGCAATTCCCTCTATTTTTCCCCAAGAAAGGAAAATAGGAGAGTGGATAGAAGGATTTTTGTTAGCTAATGACTGGCGGGTTAGGAGACAGATTGTTTCTAAAAACCGTTTTAATCTTTTAGCGGAAAAAGGCAGGGGATTATCAAGTTTGGCTTTTTATGGTCATTTAGATACTGTCCCAGTTTATGGTAGGTGGAAAACAGACCCTTTTAAGTTGACTTTTAAAAACGACCGTTTTTATGGTTTGGGATCAGCGGATATGAAAGCTGGTTTAGCGGTTTTGCTTTGGAATAGTTTAAGGGTTAAAAAAACTGATCCTAAAATAAAACTTCTTTTTGGAGTTGATGAGGAAAATATTTCTCTGGGGGCTCATTGTTTAACTAAAAAGTATAAAAAATATTTAACTGATGTTGCCGCTGTTTTTGTGCCTGAACCAGGGATGTCTAAAAATATTTCAGGTGGAGCTAATGTTTTAACTTTAGGTCGAAGAGGCAGGGTTGTTTATAAAATAAAAGTTTATGGGAAATCAGTCCATGGAGCTGATCCTCAAAAAGGGGTTAATGCTATTAGTCAAGCTTGTCAAATAGTCTGGGGAATTGAGAAAATGAAACTAGTTACCCATAAAAGATTAGGTCAAAGCTCAATTTTTGTCAGGCTTATTTATGGAGAAACAAAATCTCTTTCTTTGCCTCAGGAAGCGGTTATTGAAGTGGATAAACATTTGGTGGTCCCAGAGACAGAAACTTCAGTTTTAAAAGATCTTAGGTTAATGATAAAAAGGCTTTACCAGCAGGGAAAACTAGATTTTAGGGCTGATAAAAAAGTGGAAATTAGGGTTAAAAAAAGAACCACTTCTTATCTTCACCCTTATATAACTGATAGAAGATTAAAAGTTGTTAAAGAAACAGAGGAAATTATAAAAGAGTATTTAGGAAAGGTGAAAATAAACTATGGTCTTTCAGTCGCTGATGAAAATGTTTTAGCCAAAGTTTTAAAAAAACCAGTTATCACTCTTGGTCCTCAGGGAGGTAATGAACATAGTGCCAATGAGTGGGTTTTAAAAAAAAGCTTATCTGAGCTGGGGAAAATTTACCAAGCAATTTTTAAAAAATCTTTCTAAATAAGTTTAAAAAAATGATATACTATAAGAGTATGTTTTGGCCAGAGAAAATAGCAGAAGAAATTATTAAGTCGGGTAAGCATAAGCCTTATTGGGTTGATGATATGAAAACTCCTTCAGGTAGAATTCATGTTGGGGCCTTAAGAGGAGTAATTATTCATGATCTTATCTACCGGGCTTTTTTAAAAAAGGGTAAAAAAGCCCAGTTTTCTTATGTTATTAATGATATGGACCCAATGGACGGTTTTCCCCATTATTTAGATAAGTCTTTTAAAAAATATATGGGGATACCTTTATATAAAATTCCTTCGCCTGAAAAGGGTTTTAAATCTCTGGCTCATTGTTATGGGAGTCAGTTTATTGATGTTTTTAATATGCTTAATGCTAAGCCTAAAATTATTTGGTCGTCAGAGTGGTATAAAAAGGGTAAGTTTGACTCCGTTATTAGGGAAGCTTTGGATAAAGTAGAAAAGGTAAGAGAGTTATATAAAAAAGTTTCTAACTACGATAAACCAAAAGATTGGTATCCTTTTCAAGTTATCTGTCCAAAGTGCGGTAAGGTGGGAACTACTTTGGTGACTTTTTGGGATGGGGAAAAGGTTAGTTTTGAGTGCCGGAAAAATTTAGTTTCCTGGGCTAAAGGTTGTGGCTATAAGGGAAAAATTTCTCCTTTTTCTGGTACCGGGAAATTAATGTGGAAGGTTGATTGGGCGGCTCATTGGAAGGTGATTGGAGTCACTATTGAATGGGCCGGTAAAGACCACATGAGTGAAGGTGGTTCTTATGATTTATCTTCCGCCATTTGTGAAAAGGTTTTTAATTATCCTAAGCCCCAAGCTAAGCTTTATGAGTGGTTTTTAGCTAAAGGCGGAACCAAAATGTCTTCTTCTAAGGGAGTGGGAACAACCGCTTTGGAAATTTCTAAGACTTTACCACCGGAATTACTCCGTTTTTTACTGGTTAAAACCCATTTTAAAAAAGCCATTATTTTTGAACCCAGTAAAAATCAAAGCATTTTAAATCTATTTGATGATTATGATAAATATGCTGACCACTATTTTTCAAAAAAAGAAAGTGATTATGGAAAAATTTGGGAATTATCTCAGGTTGGCCCTTTTCCTAAAGTTAAACCTTTTTACCCTCGATTTAGAGATGTAGTAAATTTTTTCCAATCGTCTTCAGTTAATTTGGAGAAAAAATTTGAGGAAATTAAAGGGAGCAAGTTAAATAAAGAAGAATTACAGATTTTAAAAAGAAGAATAAAATATGCCAATATTTGGCTTAAAAATTATGCTTCTAAAGAACTTAGTTTTAAAATTAGGAAAGATATTCCCAAGGAAGCAAATGATTTATCATTAGAACAGAAAAAATATTTACAGGCTTTAATTAAGCTAATTGAAAAAAAAGATTGGCAGGCCGATAAATTACAACAGGCTATTTATGATTTAAGTAAAGAAGAGGCGATTAAAGCTGGTCAAGCTTTTCAGGCAATTTATTTGAGTTTGATTGGTAAAACTCATGGGCCTAAGGCCGCCTGGTTAATATTAGACAATGATAAAGATTTTGTTGTTAAAAGATTTAAAGAAGTGATCCAATAAATATTTTGTATTAGTAGAGCAATACAAGGAGGGGAGAATGGATAGAGATAAATTAATAGAATATATAAATAAAACTTTAGGACTTAAAGAAGATCAGGATCCTTGGCTTTTTAATGGTCTTCAGGTGATTGGTAAAGAAAAAGTTTTAAAAATTGCTTTAGGTGTTTCTCCTAATATGGATTTTTTTGAAAAAGCCGCTTCTTGGGGAGCAGACATGATTATTCTTCATCATGGTTTATTAGGACCTAAAGGAAAAAGAGTTAACCAAGTGATGAAAAAAAGATTAAAAACCTTGTTTGATTATAATATTACTTTACTGACCTATCATTTGTATTTAGACAAACATGAAAGTTTAGGCAATAATGCTGAGATTATTAGACTTTTAGGAGGAAAGAAAAGAAAAGAGTTTGGTTATCAGGATAAACTTTATTGGGGTTATGAAGGCAAGTTTTTAGAGGGTTTAAAAACGGAAGAATTATTAAAAAGATGTCAGAAGCTATGTGGTTTTAAGGTTAAGGCTTTTAAATATGGGCCTAAAAAGATTAAAAAGTTTGGGGTTGTTTCCGGCGGCGGCCCTTATTTAATTTCTGAAGCCATTGATAGGAATTTAGATGCTTATTTAACTGGTGAAGCTAGGGAAAGCACTGAAGCTGAAGCTAAAGAAGCGGGCTTAAATTTTATTTACTTAGGTCATTATAACTCGGAGAAATTTGGGGTTTTAGCTTTAGGAAAGTTTTTAAAGAGAAAATTTCCTCAGTTAGAATTTAAGTTTTTTGATGTTCCTAATTCTTTATAAAAATATATGATTTCTAAAGATGAAGCTTTAAAGCTTTTGAGAAAATACCTTAAAACAGAAAATACAGTTAAACATAGTTTGGCCTTGGAAGCGATTATGCGGGCTTTGGCAAAAAGATTGGCTCCGGGAAAAGAGGATGAATGGGCGATGGCTGGATTATTACATGACTTGGATTATGAAACCGTTGATCAAAAAACTTTTAAAGATCATGGTTTAAAAACAGTCGAGATTTTGAAAAAAGAAGGAGTAGAATTAACTGACTCTGTTTTAAAGGCAATTCTAGCTCACAATTTCGATAATTTAGGAGATGAATATAAGCCTCAGAGTTTAATGGATTGGTCTATTTTTATTGCTGATTCTCTAACTGGTTTAATTGTGGCGGCTACTTTGGTTCGGCCGGATCGGAAACTTGAAACAATTGAAGTTAAATCTCTTAAAAAAAAGTTTAAGGATAAGGCTTTTGCTCGGGGAACCAGAAGAGAAGAAATTAAGCTATGTCAGGAAAAGTTGGGTTTGTCTTTAGATGATTTTTTAAAATTGAGTTTAAGCGCGATGAGAGAAATTAGTGATGAATTAGGATTATAGTTTAGTTATAATTTAAATATGTTAGACCTTAAGTTTATTTACGAAAATAAAGATAAAATTAAAGAAGCTTGTCTTCAAAAAGGGGCGGAAGTAAAAGTTGTTGATGAAGTTTTAAATTTGGATAAGCAAAGAAAAGAGCTTCTTTCAGTGGTGGAAGAGTTAAGACAAGGGAGAAATAAATTAGGGAAAGATCAGCTTAAAAAAGGAAAAGAAATTAAGCTAAAGCTTAAAAAATTAGAACCTAAGCTTCGGGAAGTGGAAGAAAAACTAAATACTTTTCTTTTATATATCCCCAATCTTCCTGCCGCTGATGTTCCTAAAGGAGACAAACCTAAGGTTGTTAAAACTTGGGGTAAAAAACCCCGGTTTAATTATCCCATAAAAGATCATATAAGTTTGGGAACGGATTTGGATTTAATTGATTTTAAAAGAGGGAGTAAAGTTGGTGGCTTTAGGAGTTATTTTTTGAAAAATGAGCTTACCTTAATCCATTTAGGTTTAATAGATTGGGTTTTTAAAAAAGCCATTAAAAAAGGGTTTTTACCTTTTTGCGCGCCAGTAGTTTTAAAAAAAGAAGCTTTTTTCTCCACCGGTCATTTTCCCTGGGGAGAGAAAGAAGCCTACAAATTAGATAATGATTTGTATTTAGCCGGAACCTCAGAAGTACCGATGGTTTCTTATCACGCTGGAGAAACTTTAGAACTTAAGGATTTACCACTTAAATATTGTGCTTTTTCCCCTTGTTTTAGAAGAGAAATTGGTAATTATGGCAAGGATACTAAAGGAATTTATAGACTTCATGAATTTTTAAAAATTGAATTGATTGTTATTTGTGAAGCAGATAAGGATAAATCAGAAAAGTGGCTGGAAGAGCTTCGGGATATTTCTGAAGAGATATTAAAAGAATTAAAACTTCCTTTTAGAGTTTTATTAATGCCGACCGGGGATATGGGTGAACCGCAATATAAAAAATACGATCTTGAGGCTTGGATGCCGGGTCGGAAAGCTTACGGCGAACTGATGTCTGATTCTAATATGTTAGACTTTCAGTCCCGACGGGCGAAGATAAAGTATCGAAATGAAAAAGAGGAATCGGTTTTTGTTTATACTTTGAATAATACGGCTATTTCTTCACCTCGGACTTTAATTGCCATTTTAGAAAATTACCAACAAAAAGACGGTTCAGTTAAAGTCCCTAAGGTTTTGCAAAAATATGTGGGTAAAAAAGTAATTAAAAGAAAATTCTAAGAACCAAAGATTATTAAGATTTATTTGTGGCTAAAGTTTTAAGCTATTTATCACCCCAAAAGATTGAATCAGTTTCTTCTTCATATAATGGCTTAATTGAAGTGATTGAAATTTTTGGGGAGAAAAGAGTTTTGGTTAACTCTATGATTCAGTCTGGCGGAATGTTAGAACCCTTATGGCAAAAAGCTTTGAAAAAAGTTCATCAGCTAGGGTTAAATCCAAAAAAGGTTTTAATTTTAGGCTTGGGAGGAGGGACTTTAGTTAAGCTTTTAAATAAAGGTTTTAAAGGGTTAGAAATTGTAGGGGTGGAAATTGATCCTCAGATGATTAGAATTGGAAAAAAGTATTTTCATCTAGATGAAAATAAAAATTTAAAGATAGTTAAAGCAGATGCAATTAAATATGTTTTAAAAAAAGGTAAACTTCAAGAAAAGTTTGATTTGATTTTAAATGATTTATATTTGGGGAATCAGATTCCACCCGGATCAGAATCAAAAATGTTTTTACATAATTTAAAAAAGATGGTTTCTTTGGGTGGTTTAGTTGTTTTTAACCGTTTGTTTTATAAAGAACACCGGCTGAAAGCAGAAAAGTTTGTTAAAATCCTTAATAAATATTTTAAAAAGATTCTTCTTCTTCGGGCCTGGTCCAACTTATTGGTTCTAAGCTTTAGGTAAAGTATAATAAAGATATGTTTAAATTTATTAAAAAACTACTGGATTTAAATGCCCGAGAATTAAAAAAGTTTGAATTTCAGGTAGGAGAGATTAATTCTTTAGAAGATAAGTTTGAAAAGTTTAAGGACAAGGATTTTTCCAAGAAAACTTCCGAGTTTAAAAAAAGATTATCTGCTGGGGAAAGTTTAGCTGATTTATTAGTGGAGGCTTTTGCTTTAGCTAGGGAAGCAATCAGGCGGACAGTAGGTGAGCGGGCTTTTGATGTTCAGTTAATGGCTTCGATTGCTTTACATCAAGGTAAGGTGGCTGAACAGAGAACTGGTGAGGGGAAGACATTGTCAGCCGTTATTACTGCCTATTTAAATACCTTGGAAGGAAAAGGGGTTCATATTGTGACTGTTAATGATTATTTGGCTCGCCGGGATGCCGGCTGGTATGGGGTGGCTTTAGATCTTTTGGGAGTGTCAGTCGCTTGTATTATTCATGATCAATCATATTTACTGGATTTAAGCTTTAAGGATGCCAAAGCCCAGGATGAAAGATTAATTCATTTGCGTCAAGTAAAGCGAAAAGAAGCTTATTCAGCCGATATTACTTATGGAACTAATAATGAGTTTGGGTTTGACTATCTTAGGGACAATATGGCCCAAAGTTTAAAGGATTGTGTCCAAAGAGGTCATAATTTTGCCATTGTCGATGAAGTTGATTCTATTTTAATAGATGAAGCCAGAACCCCTTTAATTATTTCCATGCCCGATATGGAACCGACTCAGAAATATTATGAATTTAGCCGTTTGGTTGAGGAATTAAGTCCAGATACAGACTATTTAATTGATGAAAAACTTAAGACAGCTAATTTAACTGAACATGGAATTACTAAGGTGGAAAAAAAGCTGGGAGTCGATAATTTATATGAAAAAGATTTTGATACTATTAAACACATTGAAAATGCTTTAAAAGCCAAAACTTTGTTTAAAAAAGATCGGGAATATGTGGTTAAAGAGGGTCAGGTTGTAATTGTGGATGAGTTTACTGGTCGGTTAATGCATGGGAGGCGGTGGTCTGAGGGTTTACATCAGGCCGTTGAAGCGAAAGAAAACCAGAAGATCCAACAGGAATCTAGAACGCTGGCCACTATTTCTTTTCAAAACTATTTTAGGATGTACAAAAAGCTTTCTGGGATGACGGGAACAGCCGCCACCGAAGCAGAAGAGTTTAAAAAAATATATGATTTAGATACTTTAGTTATTCCGACTAATAAGCCAGTATTAAGAGTTGATCATTCAGATGTGGTTTATAAAACCACCCGGGCTAAATATGCGGCTGTTTCAGGAGAAA
Source organism: Candidatus Beckwithbacteria bacterium CG10_big_fil_rev_8_21_14_0_10_34_10 (assembly GCA_002773945.1). Taxonomy (GTDB): domain Bacteria; phylum Patescibacteriota; class Microgenomatia; order UBA1400; family UBA1400; genus 1-14-0-10-34-10. The sequence continues at coordinate 14,021 of PEZT01000013.1, forward strand.
TTGCCAAAAAGTACCAAAAAGGCCAGCCGGTTTTGGTGGGGACGACTTCAATTGCCAAAAACGAGATTATTCATGAGCTTTTAAAAAGAAAAAAGATTCCTCACAATGTTTTAAACGCTAAGCAGCATGAGCGGGAAGCTTTAATTATTTCCCAGGCTGGTAAGCCTCAGGGAGTAACAGTGGCGACAAATATGGCTGGCAGAGGAGTGGATATTGTTTTGGGTGGCGCTTATCCTGAAGATAGGAATGATAAAAAAGAAATGAAAAAATGGCAGGCTGATCATGACCGGGTGATCAAAGCTGGCGGCCTGCATGTAATTGGAACAGAAAGGCATGAGTCCAGGAGAATTGATAATCAGTTGAGGGGTCGGTCAGGCCGACAAGGTGATCCAGGTTCTTCTCGTTTTTATGTTGCCTTAGATGATGATATTATGCGTCTTTTTGGAGGCGATCAAGTGGCTAAACTAATGACTGTTTTTAAAATGCCGGAAAATATTCCTTTAGAACATGGGATGGTTAGCCGGGCGATTCAGCAGGCTCAAACTAAGGTGGAGGGTTTTAATTTTGATGCCCGGAAGCATGTGGTGGAATATGATGATGTCATGAATAAACAAAGAGAGATTATTTACTCCAAAAGAAGGAAGATTTTAGAAATGAAAGAAGAGTCAACTGAACTAAAAGAGAAAATATTGGGGAAATTAGAAGGGGAAGTGGAATCAATTGTTAATTTAAATCAAGGTGAAGAGGGAAAAATTGACTCAGAGAAAATATTAACCCAGTTTTTACTCTTAATTCCTTTTGATCCCCGATCGCAAGCCAAAATTAAAGACCAGGTTAAAAAAGGTAGTCTAGCTGCTAAAGTAGCTGAGTTTTTAAAAGGGGTGGTAAAAAAAACTTATCAGGCAAGGGAAAAACAACTAGGGGTTAAGGTAATGAGGCAGATTGAAAGATTTGTTTCTTTAAGAACAATTGATAAACTTTGGGTGGATCATTTGGATGCGGTTGATGATTTAAGGGAGGGAATTGGTCTTCGGGGCTATGCCCAGAGGGATCCTTTAGTGGAGTATAAAAAAGAAGCTTTTTCTATGTTTGAAAAGTTAATGGGGGATATTGATTATGAGATTAATCATCGGGTCTTTAGATTACAGCCTAAAGATCAATCGCCAGTAGTAGTGCCTGATTTAATTCAGACTAATATTGATCAGTCTGATAATATGGGTTTACAAAAAGAGGTTGATTTTAGAAATACTACTCCTCAGGCAGCGGCCATGGCAGCGGTTCAAACTGGTCAGCGGGTAATATTAAGAAATAGAGACCCTCAAAGCGGGAAAAAGATTGGTCGGAATGATCCTTGCTGGTGTGGAGCGAAGAAGCCAGACGGGACATTTAAAAAATACAAGCACTGCCACGGTCAATAATTAAAAACTACAATTTTTTATTTTCTTGATGATAAAAAAGATTAGCTCCTTAGTTTATAAAGCCTGTCATAATAAGAGTAATTTTTTTGGTCCAACTATTTGGGATAATCATGTTCTACCAGTAGTTGAGGACGCTAAAATTTTAGCCCAAAAACTTGGGGCTGATAGGCAAGTAGTGGAAATTAGTGCTTGGCTGCACGATTATGCTTCAATTAAAAACAAAAGCTTTTATCCTGAGCATCATCTTCACGGCGCTAGGTTAGCGGGAGTAATATTAAAAAAGATGAATTATCCTGAAGATAAAATTGACCAAGTTAAAAAGTGTATTTATTCTCACAGGGCCAGCAAAAACATTCCCCGGAAAAGTTTAGAGGCCAAGATTGTGGCTTGTGCGGATGCCATGGCTCACTTTAAAAATGTGGATAAACTTTTATACTTTGCTTATGTAAAAAGAAAAATGGATCCGGAGGAGGGAAAAAAATGGGTTTTGGAAAAACTTAAGAGAAGTTATGTTAAGCTATTAACGCCGGCTAAGAAAATGCTTAAAAAAAAGATTGAAGCGATTAAAATTGTTTTTTCCTAGTTGAAATAAAAAAAATTGAGGATTATATTTATAATATTGATGAGCATAAATATATAAAGATGTTTAAAAGATTATTTAGAATATTATTATTTTTTTTGTTTTTCTTTTCGCTGGCTTTTAGGCCGGTTAAAGCTCAAGAGGAAAAGTTAAATTTATATTTTTTCTGGGGCCAGGGTTGTCCTCATTGTGCCCGGGAAAAGATTTTTTTAGATAAGCTTCAAGATAAGTATTCCCAGCTTGAAGTGGTTAGTTTAGAAGTAGGCAGGGTTGAAAATTACCGGCTTTGGCGGGAAATAGGTCAGAAACTTGATGTCTCTATTGGTTCAACTCCATTTACGGTGGTGGGTGAGCATCATTTTACTGGTTATTATAATGATGAGATAACTGGTAAAAGGATAGAAGAAGTAGTTTTAGAGTCTTTGGAAAATGGAGCAGTAGATCTTGTTTCTGGGAAAGAGTTAGTGCCGGAGAAAAAAAACATCGGTGTTGTTCCTGATAAGTTAAGTGTCCCTTTATTAGGTGAAGTTAACCCTAAAGATTTATCTTTACCAGTTTTAAGTGTAATTTTAGGAGTTTTAGACGGGTTTAATCCATGTGCCATGTGGACCTTATTGTTTTTAATTAGTTTACTGTTGGGAATGAGAGACAAAAGAAGAATGTGGATTTTAGGAACGGCTTTTATTGCTGCTTCGGCTTTGGTTTACTTTCTTTTTATGACTGCTTGGCTTAATTTATTTTTATTTATGGGGGTTATTTCCTGGGTCAGAATATTAATTGGTGTAGTCGCTTTAGGAGCGGGTGTTTACAGCCTCCGGGATTATTTTAAGAATAAAGATGGGGCTTGTAAAATAACCGGCGGAGAAAAAAAACAAAAAGTTTTTGAACGTTTAAAAAATATTACTCAGGAAAAAGACTTTTTCTTGGCTTTAGGGGGGATTATTATTTTAGCTTTTGTCGTTAATTTAGTGGAGTTAGTTTGTTCAGCTGGTTTGCCGGCGGTTTTTACTCAGGTTTTAAGTTTAAATAATTTATCTCGGTTTAAATACTTTTTGTATATTTTGATTTATATTTTCTTTTTTATGATTGATGACCTGTTTGTCTTTTTTGGAGCCATGCTGACTTTAAAGGCGGTTGGGGTTGACGGTAAGTACGCCCGTTTTTCCCGTTTGTTTGGGGGAATAATTATTTTTATTATTGGAATGCTTCTTTTGTTTAAGCCTGAATGGCTGATGTT
>PEZT01000003.1 GCA_002773945.1 Candidatus Beckwithbacteria bacterium CG10_big_fil_rev_8_21_14_0_10_34_10
GGATTTTTTTTCTGACCGCTAGAACTGGTTTGGGTCAATCTCTTTTTAGTCAGCTTAAAAATAAAGAGTTAAAAGCCAGCTATTTTGACTGGCCATACAAAAAATATCATGACAATAAGTATTCTAAAAAGGCTTTAAAAGAAATTAATAATTGTTCTCCGGATATTCTTTTTTTAGGTTTAGGAGCGTCTTGGCAGGAAATTTGGGCGATCAGAAATAAAAGCAAGCTTAAGGCTAAACTTGTTATTGCTGTGGGATCAGCCCTAGACTATGTTTCCGGACAAAAAAAGCGAGCGCCTTTATGGATGCAGAAAAATGGTTTAGAATGGTTTTGGCGCTTTTTAATTGAGCCTAAAAGGCTTTTTAAAAGATTTTTTATAGAAGATTTTCCCTTGGCTTTAAAGTTAATAGCAAAGGGTTAATAGCAAAGAGTTTTTAAATTTTTTTAATGTTAAATAAAAAGATTAAAGTAATATTAAAGTATTTACTTATTGTTATTTTATTTGGTTATTTTTTTGTTACCCTTTTTCCAAAAACAAACTTCTTTTACTTACACCCTGATGAACATGAATATGTTAGAAGAAGTATTTATTTTGACTTACTACTAAAAAAAGATTTTCAGCATCCTTATTGGCAGACTTGGGAAGCTTATGATCAATCTCAGCTAGAAGTTTACTTATATGGGCTATATTTTCACTTGACAGGGGTTGATGATATTAGCCAATACTTAGAAAGCTATCAATTTAATTTTCCCTGGAAGGTTAAAGATTGGGAAAACGATATGCGGTCTTCTGATAATTGGTGGAGAAAATATACTTATCAGCCTTTAAAGCAGATTCCACCGGAAGTTTTTTTCAGGATGACGCCAATTCTCAGGCTCAGAAAAATGGCTTTTATTATTTCTTTTCTTACTCTAGTAGTTTTTTTCTTGATTGGGAAAAAACTAAAGGGATGGTTGTTTGGTTTTATAAGTGTTTTTTTATTGTTTCAGCATCCCTTATTTGCCCCCTCAACTCTTAAGGTTATGTTAGAACCATCGCTGCTTTTTTTTACTCTACTAAACTTTTTAGTCTTTTTATATTTTATTGAATCTTTTAAAAATCAATCCGGCTTTAGAAAAAAGTCTTTTCTGGCCTTGATTTTAGGATTGACTGCAGCTTTGGCGGCTTCAAGTAAGCTCACTGGCGGGATTAGTTTTATCTATAGCTTGAGTTTATTATTGGGTCTGATGGTTTATAATTTATTAATAGTTAAAAAGGGAAAGTTGGGCCAGTTTAGTCTGCTTTTTTTATTAATAGTGGCTGGATTTACCTTATTTTTTTATCTTTTAACTCCATTTATTTGGTCAAACCCAATTAAAAAAACCTATTTTATGATTTCTCATCAATTAGATTTGGCTAAAAGACAGCAAAGCTATCTCTCTTTAGCTGATCAGGCTCTAAATGGAATAAAAGAAAAAGGCCTGGCTGTTTATGAAAATTTATTTTCCCGAACAGGAAGATTTCGGACTTTTGATAGAATAAGTAGGAAAGGGAAAGGTTTTCTTTTAGATCCGTTTCTATTTATTATTGGGATTTTCTTAGTTTTTAAGAAAACAATTGTTAAATTTAAACTAAAGCAAAACTTAGGAAAAAGCTTTGGATTATTGCTTTGGGCAGTTACCCTCTTTTTTTGGACAACGCTTTATATTCATATGGATTGGGATCATTATTATCTGCCTTTAGTGCCGTCAATAATTCTTTGCCAAGCTTTAGCCTTAGAATTTCTTGGTAAAAAAATTATATTAATAATTAAAAGAGAGATTAAGTAGCAATGATAATTTATTTTTTCTTTTTTATTCTTTCTTTATTGCCCTTAATAGAAGGGGAGGGCTTGGGTTTAGCCAGATTTCTTCTTTTAAGTTCTTGTTTTCCCTGGTCAATCTACCTTTTAAAAAAGAAAAAAATAACTTTAAATTTAGTTTTTTATCTGTTTTTTCTTTTTCTCACTTTAGCTTTAATAAGCACTCTAATATCTCCGGTTTTTCAAAGAAGCTTTAATATTCTGGTTTTATATTTTGTTTATCTTATTTATTTTTTATTAAGCCAGGCTTTATTTAAAGAAAACAAACCTTTATTTAAAAAAGGCTTAAATTTAGCCCTGCTTTTTCCAAGCTTAAGTTTAACTCTTTTAAGTTTTTATCTTTTATCTTTTAAAGATGCTCCGGCCATTCCAGCCATGAACCTAATTTTCCCAAGTTTCGGCCATAATCATTTAGTTGATTTTTTGGTTTTAAGCTTTCCTTTGAGTTTATTTTTATTTTTAAAAGAGGAAAATAGAGTTAAGAAGGGGCTTTTTTTTCTCCTTAATTTAATTTATTTAGCTGGCTTTATTCTTAGTTTTTCCAGAGGTGGTTTTTTGCTCCTTCTTTTTATTGCCGGCTGTTTTTTCTTAAAACTTAAAAAAACTGAAACCTCTTTTTTCAAAAAAATCAGCCTGAAATATGTTTTATTTTTAGGAGTATTTGTTTTTCTTTTAATATCTCTAAGTTTATTTAGTTCCTTGTTTTTAGAAGAAAACCAGATAAGGAGTGAGTTTTTCCAAAAATTTACACGTTCTCCCAGCCACCAGAGTCGGCTGGAGTATTGGCATCAATCGTTTTTATCTTTTAAAGAGAAACCAATTTTTGGCTGGGGCTTAGATAATTTCCGTTATCTTTCCAAAAAATATCAATCTCAGTCTCATTTTTGGTCTTGGTACAGTCACAACCATTTTCTTCAGCTTTTTTCCGAAACTGGTTTTTTAGGAGGATTGTGCTTTTTAGGACTTATTCTTTTGAGTTTAAAGAGGATCTTTTTAACTTCAGTTAAAGATGAGTTTAATTTAAACTGGGCTTTAAAAATAAGCGTTTTGGCTTCTATTCTTCAATCATTGTTTGATTTTAACTGGCAGTTTTCTTCAGTGTTTCTCCTTTTCTGGGTAATCTTAGGCTTTTTAATTAAAGATAGTGAAGAAAGTAGGGAAACGAAAGAATATTTGCCTAAACTAAAGCCCTATTTTCTCATGTTTTTTGTCTTTATTGCTTTTTTAATATTCTTAACTTCTTTTTTAGAATTAAAAGGAAGTTTTTATTATTTTAAAGCCAGAGAATATGAGGAAAATAACCAGTTTACCAAGGCTAGTTTTTATTATGAAAAAGTCCTAACCTCCTGGCCTTTTAAATTGGAAAGATGGAAGAAGATAATAGAATATTATCAGGATCAGGGGGATTTAGATAAAGCTTTGGCAGTCAGTCAAAAACTTGGCCTGAAAGAGCCATTAAACGGCGATAATTATCTTGTTTTAGGAGATCTTTATTTTGAAAAAAATGATTTTTTAAAAGCAATTCAAGCTTATGAAAAAGCAGTCTTAATGAATCCCCAGCAAGGGGAAAAAGTTTATTTAAAAATAGTTGAGCTATATTTAGAAAATAATTTAATTAATTCAAAAGAGATTATTAGAGTTTTAACTAATTTAGAAACCTTAAAGCAGGAAAGATGTTTGCTTTTGTGTTTAGGAAAAGAAAGTGAAGAAAACGTAAATTCTTTGCTAATTAAATTAATCCAGCAGGACGATGAATTTAATAAATTAAATCCAAAGGAGCAAGCCAAAGTGTATTTTTGGCTGACAATCCTTAACATCCATCAGCAAAACTGGGAAGAGCCAATTTCCTATATTAAGAAAGCGGTTAAGATAGATAACAATTTGAAGAATAAAGAAAAATACCAGGTTCTCTTGGATGAGCTTTTGCTAATTCAAGCGATTGACCAAAGCTATCAAAGCAATAATTTTAATGAAGCGGAAACTTTAGCCTTTAAGCTTATTAAAACTCCTTTGTTAAGCTTTTACCAAAAATTCTATCTAGCTAAGGCTAATAATATTTTAGGAGAAATTATGTTAAGAAAAGAGGACTATTTAAAAGCAGAAGAGTATTTTTTAAAAGCGATTGAAATAAATCCCTGGGACCAAGATTTTTATTTAAATCTTTCATTTATATATGTTAAATCCAAAAAGAATGATAAAAAAGAAATGACTTTAAATAAGTGTTTGGATTTTAATCCTTGGAGCCAGAAATGTTTAAGAAATCTGAATAAATAACCTTTTTTATATAACTTTATACATGACTTCATTTTCTACTTGACATTGTATAGAACAGTATATACAATATATTTGATGATTAATCCTAAAGAACCGATTGAATTTCAGTGGGATAAGGGAAATTCTGATAAAAACTGGAAAAAACATAAAGTATCTAATAGGGAATGTGAGGAAATTTTTTTTGATAAAGATAAAAAAATTTCTAAAGATAGGTTTCATTCGGACAAAGAAGAAAGATATATATTATTAGGAAAAACTAAAAATGGAAGAGTGTTATACACCATTTTTACTATTAGAAACAATAAGATAAGAATTGTATCATCTAGAAATATTAACCGAAAGGAGAGAATGCTATATGAAAAAACCACTTAAACTGCCAAAGTTTAAAAATGAAGATGAGGAAAGGGAATATTGGAGTAAAATAAATCTGGCTGATTATTTTGAACCCAGTGATTTTAGGACTGTTTCTTTTCCCAATCTTAAACCAACCACTAGATCAATATCAATAAGATTGCCAGAATATTTGATCGATAGGATAAAAGAACAGGCTAATGAGATAAGCGTGCCCTATCAATCTTTAATTAAAGGTTATCTGAAAAAAGCTGTTTTTGGTTAAAACATTTTTTTATGATCTAAAAAATTCTATTTAGCCAAATCCAATAATATTTTAGGAGAAATTATGTTAAGAAAAGAGGACTATTTAAAGGCGGAAGAGTATTTTTTAAAAGCGATTGAAATAAATCCCTGGGACCAAGATTTTTATTTAAATCCTTCGCTTGTATATACTAAAACCAAAAACGATGATAAAAAAGAAATGATTTTAAAAAAGTGTTTAGATTTTAATCCCTGGAGTCAAGCTTGCTTGAAAGATTTAAAAGGAGACTAGTTAATAATTGTTCCCAGCTTTTGTCCTAATATTGCTTTCTTCAGATTGCCTTTTTTATTCATATTAAAAACTATGATTTGAACGTTGCTTTCCCGGCATAAAGAAATAGCTGAATCATCCATAATTGATATTTTGTCATTTTTAATTGCTTCACTAAAGCTTAATTTCTTAAACTTTTTAGCCTTTGAGTTTTTTATTGGGTCATCAGTATATATGCCATCAACTTTAGTGGCTTTAAAGATGGCCTGGCATTTTAATTCCAGCCCTCTTATGGCAGCGGCCGTATCAGTGGTAATAAAAGGCAAGCCTGTTCCTGAGCCTAAGATAACGGTTCTGCCTTTTTCAAGATGTCTTAAAGCTTTACCCCTAATATAGGGTTCAGCTATTTCTTTCATGGTAATTGATGTTTGGACTCTTGATTTTACGCCTTTTTTTTCTAAAGCATCCTTAAGAGCAAGGGAGTTAAAAACAGTCGCCAGCATTCCCATATAATCAGCGGTCGCCCGATCCATGCCTTTTTTACTGCCGCTAAGACCTCTAAAAATATTGCCTCCGCCGGGAACAATGGCAATTTGAACGCCGGTTTTTAAAACATCTTTTATTTCATCAGCCAGGAAGTCAAGAAAGTCAGGATCAATTCCGTATTTTCTTTTACCTTTTATTATTTCCCCGGAAATTTTTAGAAGAATCCTTTTATATTTACTGGTGGCCATTTTTTAAGTAATTTTTTTGAAAAAATCTTTTTGGTTTTTTTTAATAAGACTTCACTGCTATGATTATAAATTCTCGGTTTAAGTTTATTAGCTTTATTATATAAAAGACCATTTTTAAATACAACTACAAATGTTTTAGCTTTTTAAAGTATTTTACTTTGGAGAAATAAAACTATCATTTTAAAAGTTTTGGAAATTATTTCTAAATCTTTTTTAAAATAAGCTTTTTTAAGATATTCTAAATCTAATTTCATCCACTTTTTAAAGCTTAAATTGTGAGCCCCTAAATATATCCAGCTAGAGCAAATTCCTGGTTTAATAGAACTTCTTTTTATTCTAATCTTGGCCTTAATCTTTTTTTCCTCATCTAAAGGTAAAGGCCGGGGTCCAACCCAGCTTAAATCTCCCTTTAAAACATTAAAGATATTGGGTAGTTCATCTAAGCCGCTGTGGGCTAAAAATTTAGAAAAGCTGTTTATAAACCGAGGATCATTTTTAATTTTAAAAACCGGCCCGTCTGCTTCATTTAGAGAAATATATTTATTTTTTAATTCTTCCGCTCCCTTTTTCATGGTTCTAAATTTGTATAAACAAAACTCTTTTCCATTTTTACCCGCTCTTTTTTGGGCAAAAAATATCCCTCTTGGATCTTGAAGACCGATTAATATCCCAATAATCACAAATAGGGGAAAGGTAAGAATAATAACAAAAAGGCTGAAAATTAGGTCAAAAATCCTTTTACCCTTATTTAGATAAAAATTGTTTAAGGTATTATTCATATTTTTATTTTATTCATTTTGATTTAAAAATATTTTTAAATCATGTTTAATCATATAAGAATAACTAATATATAAAGAAATTTCTAGAACTAAAAGTAAAATATACCCTATAACATACACATGCGATACATATTGCCTAAAACAGCCATTTTGCTTATAATATCAGTAATTTGTTAGTTCTAAACAAATTATTTTAATAAACCAACTTGAGGACAAAAAAGTCAGCTTGAGTTTGGTTTTTTTAATATGAATAGTAGTCCAGAAATACAAGAATTTGGTCTTATAATAGGTCCTTTAGCCCAAGAAGTTTTGGGTAGGTTTAATATTCAAGAGGCAATTAGGGATAGGATAAGCCAGGTAGATACTTTACCTGGTAAGACTGAGTGGGACAGATGGGCTGAAACTAGACCTTTACAAAGAGCTATAGATAGTTTTTGTTCTAATGAAAATGAAGTTTTAGTTCAAAATCCAGCCCAAATACTAGTTGATTCGGAGGTTAAAACAGCTCCTGAAAGTGAACAAAAAGCTTCATCTGTTATTCATCCTGATCTAGATACGCCTCTTTATAGACGGACAGTGGCAGAGAATAAGGATCAGTATGAAGCGATCGTCGCTGTAAGTCCTCCAGATGAAATTCAAACTTTGGCTGAAATTAACAAAACTGGAGTTGATCAATTACAGGGGGCTCTTTTTGGTTTAACCGCCCTTTTTAGCAAAATATCTTCTAAGCCCGGGTATAAGTGGTTAAAGAGAGGGATTGCAGGAGCAAGTGTTCTTATTTTTGGAGTGAGTTGTTATTTAGGGTTGTCTCAAGAAAAACCAGATGTTGTTCTTCCTGAACAGCCATTGGCTGATAATGCTACTAAAGCTGCCTTTGAATCTACTAAAATAGCCAAGCCAGCAGACACTGGAGTTCCAGCTGGCAGAGCCCCCACTAGACAAAAATTTGAAACTTCTACTAGAGAAGTAGAACCAACAGAAACTAAGGCACCCGAGCCTCAAGTAACCCCTACAGTTGAAGGAGTAACAGCGCCGGGAAAAATTCTTGAAATTGGAGGCCAAACTCTTCAGTATGTTAAAAGAGAAGTTACGGAATTAGCTAAACTTATTAATTTTTCTGAAAAAAAGTGGGAAGTAGTTTATGGAGTAGATGAGGAAGAAGAAGGGGTAGTCACCTGTTTTATTGGCCAAGAAAGTGGGTTGCAGGTAGCCTTTTTAGGCCAGGGTCCGGCTGGGTTTGAATGGAATGCAGAAAATAATCTTTGGTTATCAAAGGATGGGAAACAAGTTTTTCTGCCAGACGTAATTATGCCAGGCGGTTGGAATCCAGATACCCAAAAAGCTGGGGCTTCTTTCTGGGGAGAATTTGTTTTTACTGTTTGGGATAAAGAAGGGGATGCTTTTAGAAATATTGTTATTCTTTCTCCGGAAGCGGCTCAAAACATGGCTGAGACTGAAGCTAAAGATTTAGAAATATGGAGAGATAGTGAGGGCAATATTACTGGGGGTTTGTGGTTTGGAAGCCCCAGAACCATTATTCTTGAAGAAGGTCAAACAGCCAAAAGAGATTCAGAAACAGGTACCCTGACCATTTTTGATAGTGAGGGTAAGCCAGTCAAAGAAATGATAACTAAATGGACAGAAATAAGGGAAGAAACAGATGTAGAAAGAATGGGTGATTTAAAACCAATTATAGAGCCAACCCCGGAACCAACCAAAGAACCAACTCCAACCCCTGAACCAGAAGAAGAAATAGTTTTAGCTCCAGAAGTTGAAGTTAATGAAGGATTTAGCGTGACTGTTTATGGTAGTGCTTTAAAAGAAAAAAGCTTAGATACTGTAATTAGACCAGGCTATGTAGTTGTTTTAATTTCAGAGCAGGGAGATATGGTTAAGGTTAAAAATAAATTTCCTAATGGTAACTTAAGCCCAGAATTTTGGATGACTAAAGAAGATTATCTTAATTTAATGAGCCAGGGAATTATTCCAGTTACTTCAGAACCAGGGACTCCAGTTCCGCCAGTAACTCCAGGAGGAGAACAACCACCAACTCAACAGCCAGAACAACCAGTAATACCAGCTTCAAATATTGATTATTCCAGGCATTTTGAAAATCAACAATATTTAACTGGTGAATGGGGGAGAGATGGAGCAATTACATCTATTGGTATAGATCCTAGCGGAGTAGAAGGTTTTTTTGATGGTAGCGTGACCGGATATCATCTTGTTGGACACGTTGAAAGTATTATTGATGCTGAAAATGGAATTTTATTAATAAATGCTGGCCAGATAGGCAAATTCAGAGTGCAGCTTCCTCAACAAGGAAGTAATAATCCTATTGGAAAACCCCTGGGTAGAGCAATAGAAATTAGTCCGAATGGTAGAAGGACAACGACAATTGAATTATTGGACAATTTCGGTGTTGGTTCAAATGGCGATATTAGACCAGGTGATTGGTTTGGCTTATGGCCAATTTGGAAAGAATTCCGTCTTTTAAGCAATACAGATCAAGGGAGTGAAAGAGTAAATATGGCACAGGCAAAGATTCAAGAACTTAACGCATTTGAGAGTGGATCAGGTGTTATACCGGCATATATATTCACTATTTGTCGTTAAAATATTTATAAACTTCTGAATTTATTTTTAATATATGCTGAGAAGTGAAGAAAGTCCATTGGCTTTAAGAATCTCTTCTGAAGTTGGGGATTTTTTGACCAGGCTAAAGACTGAAAACCGTTTAGTTAGAGAATTAAATCAGGTCCGTAACCACCCTGGTTTAAATGAATGGGATAGAAGGGTTCAAGAAAGGCCCTTACAGGAAGTTTTAGACAGCTTTGAGGTTTTGGTTGGCTATGGTCAAGAGAAAGAGATTCAGGAAGCCAGAGAAGCTAAGATTATTCAAACAGCCAGTGAGGCTGAAAAAGAAACTCAAGTTCAAGAAAAATCAAAAGTTAATCTTCATTCTAATTTAAATACTCCTTTGTATGAAAAAATAGTTTCTGATCAACAAGCCGGAAAATATGAAGCAGTAGTTTTGGAAAATCAGCCTCTTCCAGACAAAAAGCTTGAAAGTAGAATAAGACTTGATTTATTAAAGCATGAATTGCAAGAAAAACTTTTTGGTTTATCTTTTAAACTCACTGGGACTTCAATTAAATCTAGAAATAGACGCTTAGGTTTAGCAGGAGCTACTCTAGGGGTTTTGTTTTTTTCAGCTGCCTGTAGTTTTGGACTAGAACCAATTAACCCTGGGGGGGCAACTGAAGCAGCTCCTATAACTGAATCAGTAAAGCCTGAGGTTGAAAAAGAAATAAATCCTCAAACAAGATTAATTGAAACAACATTAGAAAGGGAAGAAAGAGAAGTTGAAGAAACCATTGAATTGCAAGATGTATCAAAAGAATCAGGATTAACTCTAGAGTTAACAGCTGTTCAGGAACCAGTATTAACTTTAACTCCAGAGCCAACCCCGGAACCAACCAAAGAACCAACTCCAACCCCTGAACCAGAAGAAGAAATAGAACTTATAAAAGAACTATATTTTAATACTGAGTTTAGAATAACTGCTTATGAGAATGCCCAAAAAGATGGAGAATACGAAAGTATTATTATGAATGGTTGGCGAGTAGTTTTAGTAGAAGAACAAGGAGATATGGTTAAAGTTCAAAATAAATTTTCTAATGGTAACCTCAGTCCAGGCCATTGGCTAACGAGAGAAGAATATTTGAGAATAATGGGGTTAGCATTTGAACCCCCAGCCACCCAAGAACCACAGCCAACATCAGAATCTCAACCAGAACAACCACCAGTGCCAGCTTCAAATATAGATTATTCAAGACATTTTGAAAATCAACAATTTCTAACTGGTGAATGGGGAAGAGATGGAGCAGTAACATCTATTTCTATTGACCCTAGCGGCCTTGAAGGGTTTTTTAATGGGAGAGGAACAGGTTTTCATGTTGTAACTCATGTAGTAAGTGTTATTGATGCTGAAAATGGAATTTTACTTATTAATGGTGGTAATTTAGGTAATTTTAGAGTGCAACTTCCTCCTCAGGGAAGTAATAATAAAATTGGTGAGCCCTGGGGTAGAGCAATAAAGATTAGTCCAAATGGTAGAAGGACGACGACAATTCAATTATTGGAAAATTTCGGTGTTGGTCCAAGTGGTGATATTCAACCAGGAGATTGGTTTGCATTTCCACCGCTTTGGCGTGATGTTATGCTAATGAACAAGGCAGATCAAGGTCAAGAAAGAACAGATGCAACTAGAAATCATATTTCTGAAGTTGATGCACAAGAGGGCGGAAATGGAGCAATTTCTCTATTAATGTTTGTTCTTTGCAGATAGTGTTTTTTTATTAAAGAATCTATTAATAAGGTTTTTTTGTTATTGACTTTTTTAATACCCCCTTCTACTATTAAAATAGGATGGAAAAGAGGAATAAACTCCTATTTGTTATTTTAATGGTTTTAATTATATTTGTTATTTTTGAATTTATATATTTTTATTGGTTGAAAAGAAAAGGAGTTAATAAATTAACTAAAGAGCAATTATTGGAAAAAGAAAGAATAGTTGTTTTAGCTAAAAAAGGAGAAGCTGACTATATTAGCAGGCAAAAGGTAATAAAAGATGAAATTAGTGGGGCTGACAAGATTGAACCTTTTTCTCAACCTGAATCTTGTTATATTTTCCCCCAGGGTGATTTTGAAGAGAAATCTGTATATAAAGGCAAAGTGGGTAATTTAATTCAATATGATTTTGAAGGCATATTAGAACAGGCCGGAGAATTTACCGATAAAGGCTGTAATTACTTTAAGCTTAAGCTTTCTTATGTTAGTCCTTATGAAATTTTACTTCCTAATGATATTTTTTTAAAAACCAATGCTGGAGAAACAAACGGTAAATTTTTAGGACAGTATTTAGGTAGAAGAATAAGGCTTGGTTTTTCTTTTGAAGAACAAGGTGACAATTTAACCATGAAAGAATGGCGGTTTACAAGATTTTATGTTCAATAATATGAAAAAAGTATTTTTAATTATCTTTGGTTTTTTTATTTTAGGGTGGTTTTTCAGTTTTTCAGCTTTAGCAGTAGACAATCCTTATCCTGATTGTGGTAATGGAGATTGTGATTATCCCGAGGATCAGTATAACTGTCCTCTGGACTGCGGGACACCTTCTTCACCCTCTGGATCAATTCCTCCGGGGGGAGGCTATTGTGGAGATGGGGATTGCGATCCATTAATAGGAGAGGAGTGTGATCAGTGTGTTCAAGATTGTGGGGTTTGTGTTAGTCCTGGTTGGGAGGATTGTGGGACTGGTACTTGTGGAGATGGGTCAACTTATTGGATTCATTGTTATCCTAGTTGTTCTGATCCTAATCAGACTTGTTATAACACTCCTGTTTGTACTGCTTGGCCACCAGTAAATTGTAATGATGTTGGTTGTCCTAGTGAACCTACTTGTCCTGGGTTTGGAGACTGTGGTCAAGTTTTATGTGCGGTTGGCGGCAACTGTTATTCTGATTGCACTGAGTGCTATTCTTCTCTGCCGCCAGATTATAGTCCTCAGCCCCCACCAGATGATTCTTGTCAGGAAGTCGGGCCAGCTGCTCCAGTTTTATATTCTCCAGTTGATGGGAGTACTTTAACTACAACCGATATTAATTTTGATTGGAATGAAGTTAGTTCTTGGGGGACAGTCTGTCCTGGAGGAGGAGTTATTTGTGGCGGCAATGATGAAGATTGGAGTGATCCTAGCTGTCCTGACAGGGAATACCGGCTGTATCTTCAAGATGCTGATCCTCCTGGAGGAAATGCTGTTTGCGTTACTTCTCCTGGAGATACAGACTGTGATTTTACTAGTTTAGGGGGGATATATTTTGATCGATGCGACTATAACTTTCAGGATATTACCAGTAAGCGCGGAGTGGGAGATGAAATGTATGGTTCTTATGATGCTTTTGTTTTTACCCAAAACGGTCAGCAGAGATTACAAATAAGTATTTATGATATTAATGGGACTGACTCATGGTATAAATATTGTCCTATAAGCTCGACTGCCGGTATTCTGTGGGGTTCCTGTGATATAAGTTGGGGCTATGTTAATACTTCTAATCTTCGGGGCGTTGGGGGAGAAGCTTATAAAGGCTACAGTGCTTTTGCTTACACCAGGAATGGTCAAGAGAAAGTTTATCAGGGAGTTATGGACGTTAATGGTCATGATGTGTGGGAAAGAGAATGCCCAATTAATTCCAGCACTGGAGTTCAATGGGGTTCTTGTACTAGTTGGAGTAGTGGTTATAGAGATTTAAGCAACCTTCGGGGCGTTGGGGGAGAAACATATGATGATTTTGGCGGCCTTGTTTATATGGTTGATGGTCAGGAATGGTTAAGGCAGGTATTTATTGACGGGAATAAAACTGATGCCTGGGAAAGAGAATGCCCAATTGATTCTTCTACCGGTGTTTTATGGGGAAGCTGTTCGGATCTAAATGAGGGTCATTTTGTTATAAAAGATTATGTTGGTTTAGAGTGGAATATTCAGTTTCTGAGTGATCCGGGGTTTGTTGGCTACGGTGGATATGCTTATACTGTTAATGGTCAGGAGTGGTTGAGTGAGAGTTTATATGATGAGCCTTTAGATTTGGGATTTACTGTTCTTCAAACAAATTATTATACTAAATGTCCAATTGTCAGCACTACTTTTGAATTAAGTCCTTATACCACTTATTATTGGCGGGTAGTGGCGGCTAATGGGGCTTATGAAGGTGGGAATACTTTTTCAGATACTTGGGAATTTAGCGTTAACCATACCCCGCCTCATGCTCCTCAGCCTAGTATCCCCGGAGGGGATACAGCTACTGAACCCCATGAGATTAGTAGTAGCGAAGACCTGTTTTTTAGCTGGTCTCATGATGGCACTTGGGGAGAAAATTTAAATGGTAATGACAATAAGTTTATTTTGGATATTATTGAAGATGGTGGGGCTTATGATTTTTCTGCTCCAGATTGTGTGGTTGATGGGGCGATAACTTCTTGCGGGCCCTTTAATTTTTCCTGGGGAACAACTTACCGTTGGAAAGTTAGGGCTTCAAATGCAGGGGTAGTTTTTACCAATTCGAATACTTATGCTGATTCCCAAGAGTATAGTTTTATTCCTGTTCCTGGTTCCTGGTGGCAGGCCCAAGGCGGGAGTGTTCACGCTGAAACTTCTTTAGTTAGTTCAATTCCCAGTACGGCTACTAGTACTTATATGATTATTAATGGAGCTGATGGTTACCACGGGGTTCTTTCTTATGGTGTTTCTTATGATCTTGGAGATGGCAGTGTTAGTTTGGGTGAAGAAAGGGCTAGTTCTGGGTACTCAGATATTGATTATGATTATTCTTGGTGGTCAGAGCACTTAGAAGATGAGGATAAAGAAACAAGCTATGCTGGCGGAGAATTGCCAGGTGAGTCAGCCATCTATCAAACAAGCGGAACAATTGCGATGAGGGGAAACATCAGCGGCGGAGATAAAATTGTTATTCTTCATCAAGGAGATGTATTGATTACTGAAAATATAAATGTTGATCTGAGTAGCTTTTTATTAGTGATTGCCAGCGGGAATATTACGGTTAATCCTTCTGTTACAAACTTGGAAGGAATATTCATTGCCAATAATATTAATATTAGTTCTATTGGTGGAGGAAATGATGTTCCTTTGAGTTTTGAAGGCAGTTTAATTGCTTGGGGAGATATTAGTTTGGATAGAGATACTGGTTTAGATATGGCGACAACCTCACCGATGATCTTTATTTTTAGACCTGATTTTATGGCTAATGCCCCTGACTTTATTAAAATGGTCTTTTATGATTGGCAGCAGATAAGCGGTTGAAATGAACTTTTATTTATTGTTTTTGATTTTTTTAAGTTTTAGCGGTCTGCCCCTTAACCTATTACTAATATTAAGCTTTGTTTTAGGTCTTTTAAATGATCTTTTTAAAGCTGGTTATTTAGGTTTATCATCTTTGTTTTTTATCCTTTTTTCTTTTTTTCTTTATGTTTTTAAAGGCCGGTTTTCTGAATTTAATTTTTTAAGTATTCTAATGATTATAGTTTTATCTGACTTGATTTATACCTTTTTTTTCCAAGTCAGCTATTCTTTTGAAAAGGAGATTCCTGTTTATATTTTAAGCTGGTTAATTATTTTGGGCCTTAATAAAATCAAGGGGAAAACTAGAGAACTAGACCTGGATTTATAATGAGACTTAAACCTATTTATTTTAAAATATTCCTAAGCTTTATATTTTTTTTCCTTTTATCAAGGTTATTTTATTTGCAGATTGTTAAGGGTGAAGAAAACTTGTCTTCAAGTCGGGAAAACAGGATAAAATTAGTTAAAACTCCGGCTTTAAGAGGAGTGATTTATGACACGGAAGGTAAAATTTTAGTTAGAAATCAGGAAAATGGTCGTTACTATCTTTATCCTCAAGAAACTAGTCATCTCTTGGGATATGTTGGAGAAGCAACTGAAGAGGAGATTAAAAAATATCAGTTAAGCTTGGGGGATTTAATTGGCAAAATGGGAATTGAAAAACAATATGATGATGTTTTAAGAGGGAAAAACGGTGGAGTTTTAATAGAAACTGATGCTTTGGGAAATGAGATTAGGGAGGTTAAGAAAATTGAACCTCAAACAGGAACAGATATTTATTTAAATCTTAATTTAGATTTACAAAAAAAAGCCTTAGATCTTTTAAAGGATAAAAAAGGAGCTATTATTGTTACCCAACCTAAAACTGGGGCGGTTTTAGCCTTAGTTTCTTCGCCTTCATTTAATCCCAATCTGTTTACTCTTAAAGCCGAGAATGAAGATAATGCTTCATCTTTTGAAGATAAAAGAAATGAAGAAATTACTAAATTGTTCGAAAACTCAGCTCAGCCGATGTTTAACCGAGCCATTGCCGGTTTATACCCGCCAGGCTCAACTTTTAAAATTGTGACCGCCATTGCTGGTTTAGAAGAAAAAAAAATAAGCAAGGAGACTAAAGTTGAAGACACGGGTGAAATAAAAGTGGGTGAATATACTTATGGCAATTGGTATTTTAGACAGTACGGTCAAAAAGAAGGAGAACTAGACCTTGTTAAAGCGATTCAAAGAAGCAATGACATCTATTTTTACAAAGTGGGTGAATGGTTGGGGATAGGGAAGCTTAATTCCTGGTCAAAATACTTTGGTTTAGGTCAAAAAAGCGAGATTGATCTTCCTTTTGAGGCCTCAGGTTTAGTTCCCAGCCCCCGGTGGAAAAAAGAAGTTAAAACTGAGGGTTGGTATTTAGGCGATACTTATATTACTGCTATTGGCCAAGGAAATCTTCAATTAACTCCGCTTCAGGTAAATCAGCTAAGTTCAGTTATTGCCGCTAATGGGCAGCTTTGCCAGCCGACAATTTTAAAAAGCAAACCGTCTAGTTGCCTTGACTTGAAGATAAAGTTGGAAAACCTTGATTTAGTTAAAAAAGGAATGATTGAAGTTTGTCAAAAAGGGGGGACGGCTTTTCCTTTTTTTGATTTTCCTTTTAAGACAGCCTGTAAAACTGGAACCGCAGAAATTGGTTTAAAAGAAGATGAAAAAACCCATGCTTGGTTTACTGTTTTTGCGCCGGCTGATAATCCGGAAGTAGTGATGACAGTTCTAATTGAAGAGGGGGGAGAAGGCTCAGCTGATGCTGCTCCTTTAGCTAAAGCCCTGCTGGAATATTGGTTTAAAGATAAATTCTAGAAAAAAAGAGCTTTTTTCTTTCTGTTTTATTCGTCTTGTGTTTTATCTTATATTAATTACTATATTAAAGTATTTTATTATTCAATATACTTGTTTTAATTTATATATAAAGTAATTGTATTAACAATAAATTTGACAAGTAGGCTAAAATAGTTTGGTTATAGTGTGTAAATTATTTTTAAAAATAAAAAACTCAGCCTTAATTTAGCCTTAATTTTAAAAAATTTAAAACAATAAGTAAAAATATATATTTACTGTTCTCGTTCAGACACCTTAGTGACACCTTGAAACATTAATGAGTGGTAAAATTGGGGTCACTATGAATA
>PEZT01000015.1 GCA_002773945.1 Candidatus Beckwithbacteria bacterium CG10_big_fil_rev_8_21_14_0_10_34_10
AAATAAAAAGGCAATTCCGCCGCCAACCATAAGAATAAAAAGAATTAAAGAAGCAATAATATAAACATTGGGCAAAATAGCGGAAATAAAACCGCCAATAGAGCTGTAAGGAGAATCAGGTTTACCAATTCCAGAATTTGGATCTTTTACTTTAAGGAGAAATTCTTTACCAATATCAATAGCCATTAAAAAAAAGTATAGCATTTCTGCTTTTAAAAAGGAACATTTTAGCTGGGTGATATAATTAGAAAAACATGGAAGAATTAATTTCTTTTAATAAAGTGTTTGATCAAAAGCTCTTGGATTTTGTAGAGAAAGAGCAGGAGAAAGCCTATAAATTAGAGCCTCTATTTTTAGAAGCAATTTTAGAAATAAAGCGTTTAATTAAAGCCGGGGGGAAAAGACTTAGGCCCTTTTTAGCTTATAAAGCTTTTAAAGCTTATCAGGGGAAGAGCAAAAATATTTGGTCAGCTTGTTTAAGCTTGGAATTAATTCATTGTTTTGCTTTAATTCATGACGATATTATGGATAAGCCTTTTTTAAGAAGAGGTGAAAAAACCTGTTTTAGAAAGCTAGGTTTAAATAAAGCTTTGTTAGTGGGTGATTTAGCTTTAAGTTTAGCTGATCAGCTTTCTCCTTCAGAAGCGAAGGAATATTTTTCTAAACTTAAATTGGAGATGATTGCCGGTCAATGGCTAGATATTACTTCTTTTAAGCCTCAAAATATTAAGGAAAAATTAACCCTCAAAATAATTACTCTTAAAACTAGCGACTACACTTTTTCTAGGCCTTTACAAATTGGGGGGGTTCTGGCAGGTGCTGGCCAAACCCAAATCAATTTTTTGAATAAACTAGGTTGCAAATTAGGCTTTGTTTTTCAAATTCAAGACGATATTTTAGATGCTTTTGGAAATAAAAAAAGATTGGGAAAGAATATTGGCCAGGATATTAAGTCAGGAAAAAAGACCCTTTTGTTAGCTTATTTAATTCAAACATTAAATAAAACTAAAGATAGAAAATTAAAGAAAAACCTGATAAAAAAACTTGGTGGTCTTAAATTATCCCAAAAAGATTTTCATTGGATTAAGAGTCTTATGGTAGAATTAGGGGTGTTAGAAAAAGCTAGGGCTAAAGCAAAATTATTTAAGTCTCAAGCAAAAGAAGAAATTTTTAATTTAAAAATTAGTAAAAAAGACAAAGAATTTTTTATACAATTGACAGATAACCTTTTAGAAAGAGAAAAATGAATGATAGAAAACTAGTAAGCGGAATTTTAAAAGGTGATAAAAAAGCGATTAAAAGCCTTTATCAAAAATATGAGTTAAGGCTCTTGTATTTTATTTTAAGCAAAGTGGCTGATAAAAAAGATGCGGAGGAAATTTTGCAGGATACTTTTATTTCTGCCTTAGATTCAATTCCCCTTTTTAACTATAAAGCTTCTCTTTATACCTGGCTTTGGGCAATTTGCCGCCATGAAATCAGCGACTTTTACCGCAAAAAGAAGATTAAAACAATTGTTTTTTCTCGCCTCCCTTTTCTGAAAAATATTGTTAGTCGGGCTTTAGGTCCAGAATTAGTCCTAGAAGAAAAACAAGCTAAGGAAAGAATCTTTAGAACTTTTAAAAGTTTAAGCGAGGGATATTTTGAAATTTTACGACTAAAGTATATAGAGGGTTTTTCCATGAAGGAAATTAGCCTGAGGCTTAATAAAACTGTTAAGGCAGTGGAGTCAAAGCTTTCTCGGGCTCGTTTAGCTTTTCAAAAAGAATATGTTAAAGCAAACCAGGGTTCAGTTAAAAACAATTGGCAAGTATTCAATTCTTCTTTTAATAAAGGAAAGTTATCTTTTTAGTCGTAATCTTCTCGGTCTTTTTGTCCACCCTTTTAAGACTCTAAGAGTTATTTTTAAAGAAAAAGATTATTCCCAAGTGATTTTGATTTTTGGCTTTCCTTTTTATATTTTGATCTTTGGTTTGTTAAGTATTATTTTGGCTCGGTTTTTAATTCAGGCCCCTTCAGCTTGGGGATTAGCGGCTAAATTTCTGCTGGCTCTTTTGTTATTTTTCTCTTTAGCCATTTTTTCTTATTTATCCTATTGGTTTTATAAGCTTAAAAAAGTTAAGGATTTAAAATGAGGGTTTATTTTTTATAGGGGAGACAGATGTCAATAAAAGTAGTTATAGCTGAACCACATGGATATTGCGGCAATGACAATTTTGGAGTTCAAAGAGCAGTCAGGCTGGCCCAAAAAACTGCCAGAAAACAGCCTGGTAAAACTTACCTTTTAGGAGAGATTGTTCATAATCAACATGTGGTTAGTCGCCTGGAAAAAAAATATGGCCTTAAAACAGTCCAAAGAATAAAAGATATTCCAAAAGGGTCAATGGTAATTATTAGGGCTCATGGGGTTACCCCGTCAGTTTACCAACAGGCAGAAAAGAAAGGTTTGAATATTATTGATGCCACCTGTCCTTTAGTGGTTCAGGTTCACAAAGAAGTTAAAAGGCTGGCGGCTGAAGGCAGGCAGATTTTATATATTGCCAGTTCAAAAAATCATGATGAGGCGGTAGGAGTAGTCGGTGAAGCTCCTAAAGCGGTTATTCTAACCACCTTAGATGAGTTAGACAAAATTAAGTTAAAAAATCCCCAAAAGACAATTGTTCTAACTCAAACGACCCTGTCTGTTTTAGAAACCCAAAAAAAACTTAACCGGTTTAAAGCAAAATATCCTGAGGTTGAAATAAAACCTCATATTTGCCTGGCTACTAGTCAAAGGCAGAAATCAGCGATTGAATTAGCCAAGAGAATTGGTTTTGTTATCATAGTTGGTCATCCAACCAGCTCTAATTCAAATCGCTTGAAAGAAGTAGCCCAGACTGCTGGAGCCAAGACCTATATTGTTGACACCGATAAAGAATTAAGGCCCGAATGGTTTAAGGGAATTTTTGAGGTGGCCGTCAGTTCTGGCGCAAGTACCCCAGAATGGTTATTAAAAAAAGTAATTAAAAAAATAAAAAACTTTTGAAATGAAAAAAATTGTTATTTTAGGTTCTACCGGCAAAATAGGCAGTCAAGCTTTAGAAGTAATAAGAAGTTACCCTAAAGAATTTGAAATTATTGGTTTGGCCTGTGGGCACCAATCAAAGGAATTTGAAAACCAAATAAAAGAGTTTCGGCCGAAAATAGTGGCCATAGCTGAAAAAGACGGCCAGAAGGGAGTAGTAAAAACAGCTACTCACCCGGAAGCTGAATTAGTGGTGGTAGCAGTAGTCGGCCTGGCCGGTTTAAAGCCGACAATAGCAGCCATAAAAGCAGGTAAAGATATTGCTTTAGCTACCAAAGAAGTTTTAGTTATTGCCGGTGAATTAGTAATGAAGCTGCTTCAAAAGCACAAAGTTAACCTTGTTCCCTTAGACAGCGAGCATTCAGCCATTTTTCAGTCTCTCAAGGCTGGCAGTCAAAAAGAAATAAAACAAGTTTTTTTAACCATGGGTAAAGGCCCAATTGCTAAAATGACCAAAAGCCAATTAATTAAAGTAAACATTAAGGATATTTTTAACCGGCCCTGCTGGAGCATGGGGCAAAAGATTGGAATTGACAGCGCTAGTTGTATGAATAAAGCTTTTGAAGTAATTGAAGCCAAATGGCTTTTTAACCTTAAACCGGAACAAATTAAAATTCTTGTTCATAAAGAGTATCTCTGTCACTCTTTAGTGGAGTTTATTGATGGTTCAATTATTACCGAACTTGGTTCGCCTGACATGAGGCGTTATCTTCAGTACGCTCTTTTTTATCCAGTTAGGAAAGAGACAAAAGTAAGCTCATTAACTAATTTAGTTAACAAGAAAATAACTTTTGAAAGTCCTCCTTTTGAAAAATTCCCCTGCTTGGAATTAGGGTATAAAGTTTTAAAAGCAGGCGGAACAATGCCAGCAGTTATGCATGGAGCAGATACAACTGTAGTCAGAGCTTTTGTTGACGGGAAAATTAGATTTACGGATATTCCTAAAATTATTGTTTCTACCATGAAGGCTTGCCGGGTAATTAAAGAGCCAACTTTAGGCCAATTAATTAAGGCTGAAAAATGGGGGCAGGATTATAGTCAAGAATTGATTAAGAAAGGATTAAAGTGATATCAGTAATCATAACTTGTGCTGGCAATCATTCCCGTTTTGGAAAAAACAAGCTTTTGGCAGATTTGGACGGGAAACCTATATTTATTAGAACTTTGCTTCAATTTAGCAAAGTTAAAAAAATTGATGAAATTATAGTTCCCGTAAGAGAAGAATATAAAAACAAATTTAAGAAATTAATTGAAGCCGAAAAAATAAAGGTTAAATTAATAAAGGGTGGTGAGGAACGTTATATTTCAGCTTATAATGGAGTGAGGATTAGCAAGGGAAAATATATTTTAATTCATGACGGCGCCCGGCCCCTGGTTCCGGTGAAGCTTATTAAAAAAATTATTAAAGAGGTTAAGCAGCATCAGGCGGTGATTAGTGCGGTTAGGCCCTCTACCTGCGTTAAAAAAGGAAATGGTTTTTATGTTGAAAATTGCTTAGCGAGATCAGAAAGCTGGTTGGGCCAGACGCCCCAAGCTTTTTCCAGAGAAATTATTCTTAAGGCTTACAAAAAAGCCATCCAGGATAAAAACTTTAATGGCTTGGATGATTGTGAGTTGGTCAGCAGCCTGGGTGTAAAAGTAAAAATTATTAATGGTGATAAAGCGAATATTAAAATTACTTTTCCAGAAGATTTAATTATAGCCCGCAGTCTTTTTAAAATGAGGAAAGGAGTTTAATGTTTAGAATTGGGATTGGTTTAGATAGCCATAGGATAAGGTTTAAAACTTCTTTGGATATATCAAAGCAGGGAGGGAAAACATTAAAAGCCCGGCTAAAAGGAGAAAAAAACTTAATCTTAGGAGGGGTGGAAGTTAGGCAGGATTGTTATTTTTTAGCAGATTCTGACGGCGATGTAGTTCTTCATTCTTTATCTAATGCTTTATCAACTGCAATTGGTGGTGGTTCGCTTGATACTTGGGCCGGACCAATGTTTAAAAAAGGAATAAAAGACAGCCGGGAGTTTTTAAAAGCAATTTTAAAAAAAGTAAAAGCAAAGGGATTTAGGATTAGCAATGTAGCAATTATGGTTGAAGGCCAAAAACCAAAACTTGAACCGCATCGAGTAAAAATGCAGCTTTCCCTGGCCAAGTTATTACAGCTTGATAAACAAGATATAGGGATTGCTTTTACCACCGGTCAAGATTTAACTCCTTTTGGAAAAGGTCAGGGAATTCAGGCTTTTTCCACAATTCTGCTTAATAAATGAAGAAAACAAGCTTAAAAGCCCCAGCTAAAATTAATTTAGGACTTTCTATTTTAAGAAAACTGCCAAATGGCTATCATGAAGTAAAAACCATTTATGTCCAGATTTCTTTGTTTGATTTATTAAGTTTTAAAGAGATTAAAGAAAATAAAATTATTATTGACTGTAATAGTAAAGCGATTCCAATTAATTATAAAAATTTAGTTTACCAGGCAGCCTGGTGGCTGAAAAAAGAAACCAGGGTTAAAAAAGGAATAAGAATTAGGCTTAAAAAAAATATACCTGTTGGTTCTGGTTTAGGAGGAGGTAGTTCAGATGCCGCCGTGGTTCTCAAAGAGCTTAACAATTTCTGGCATTTAAATTTATCTAAAAATAAGCTGATAAGCATTGCCAAAAATATTGGGGCTGATGTGGCTTATCATTTGGTTGGTGGGACTCAATTGGAAACTCAGGGAGGAGAAAAGGCTGGCAGGTTCATTGCCTTGAATAAATTACCGCCCTGCTATATTTTACTTTGTGTTCCAGATATTAGGTTGGAAAGCAGCCAAGAATACTCCTGGGTAAAATATGACGTGATTGGCAAAAATAGCCTTGAATTATTAATAAAAGCTTTGGCAAGCGGGGATTTGGCAAAAATTAGTGCTAATTTGCATAATGATTTTGAGCTTTGGGTTTTGGAAAAATACCCCTTAATTAGAAAGATA
Source organism: Candidatus Beckwithbacteria bacterium CG10_big_fil_rev_8_21_14_0_10_34_10 (assembly GCA_002773945.1). Classification (GTDB taxonomy): domain Bacteria; phylum Patescibacteriota; class Microgenomatia; order UBA1400; family UBA1400; genus 1-14-0-10-34-10. The sequence continues at coordinate 6,033 of PEZT01000015.1, forward strand.
AAAGAAGAAATGATAAAATATGGAGCATTAAACAGTTTAATGAGTGGTAAAGGTTCAGCAGTTTTTGGGATATTTGACAGTTTGAAAAAAGCTAAACTGGCTCAGGATTATTTTAAACAGTCCTGTTATAAAATATTTTTAGTAAGACCGGGTATATAATTAATAAATTTTTACTATTTTAAGGGAGGTGAAAAAAAGATGGAAGAAAAACAAGTTATGGATAAATTGGAAGAGTTGGATTTTGAAGACTCAAAGGGAGTCATAGCTGATTTAATTTTGGCAGGCTGGTCAATAAAACAATTAGCTGATAAGTCACCGGATCAATTAATGAGTGATATTTTCTATCAAACAGACAGGCTTGAGGGAGCATTCCTGGATCACCTTAATCTTGGATGCTAAAAAGGATGATTAAAAGAAAAAAAACAAAAAAAATTAGAGTGGGAAACATTTATATTGGCGGCAATGCGCCAATTACAGTCCAAACAATGGTTAAGACGGACGCCCATGATGTTAAAGTGGTGGTTAGACAGATTAAAGAATCAGAAGCAGCTGGGGCTGATATTACCAGAATGAATGTTTTAGACATGGAGAGTGTCAAAAACTTTTCTAAAATTAAAAAACAAATTAAAATTCCGATTGTGGCTGATATTCACTTTAACTATTTATGGGCAATGGAAGCCATTAAGCAAGGAGTGGATAAATTAAGAATCAACCCTGGTAATATTGGCGGCATAGACAAGGTAAAAAAAATAGTTTCTTTGGCTAAAGAAAGAGAAGTTCCTTTAAGAATTGGGATAAACGCTGGTTCTTTGGAAAAAGATTTATTGGAAAAATATGGTGGTCATCCTGCCCCTGAAGCAATGGTAGAGTCAGCCGCCCGCAATATAAAGATTTTAGAAGATTTAGATTATGATCAAATTGTTGTTTCTCTTAAGGCTTCAGATATTCAGCTGACGATTCAGGCTTATCAGCTTTTTTCTCAAAAATATGACTATCCCTTGCATTTAGGGGTGACTGAAGCTGGGCCAGGTAAAGCCGGCATAATTAAGTCAAGCATTGGTATTAGCAGTTTATTGCTTAAAGGGATTGGTGATACCCTAAGAGTTTCTTTAAGTGCTGATCCAACAGAGGAAATAAAGACTGGTAAAGAGATATTGAAATTTTTGGGTTTAAAAAAAGGACCAATTCTTATATCATGTCCTACTTGTTCCCGGACCCAATATAATATGTTGGCTTTGGCTGAAAAGATAGAAAATTTTTTAGAAACAATAGATTCATCTATTAAAGTGGCAGTAATGGGATGTGTGGTTAATGGACCTGGTGAAGCCAGAGAAGCAGATGTAGGCATTGCTGGAGGGAAAAAGACTGGAGCTTTATTTGTAAAAGGAAAGATAATAAAAACAATTGCTGAAAAGGAAATGTTTAATGAATTAGTTTTAATGATTAAAAAAATTATTGAAAAAAAAGAAAAGGATTAATTTTGGTAAAAATTGTTCAAGTTGACAAAAACGATAAATATTTAGGGTTAATAGATAAAAATAAAGCCCATGAAAATAGAGGGATCCTTCATCGGGCTATTTGTGTTTTTGTAGTTAATAATAAAAAAGAAATTCTTTTACAAAAAAGAAGTAAATATAAAAAACTATGGCCTTTGTATTGGTCTAACACTTGTTGCAGTCACCCTAAAAAAGGAGAAGCTTATGTTGAGGCCGGAGAGAGAAGACTAAAAGAAGAATTAGGTTTCAGTTGCCAGTTAAAACCATTGTTTAAGATTTATTATCAGGCAAAATATAAAAGTATAGGAGCAGAAAAGGAAATATCAATGATTCTTTTGGGTCAATATAAAAACCAAAAGATTAAACCCAATGAAAAAGAGATAGCTGATTTAAGCTGGATGTCTTTAGCTAAAGTAAGAGCGCAAATTAAAACTAAGCCTAATAAATTTACCCCCTGGTTTAAAAAAATTATTAAAGACAAAAAATATGCGGAAAATATGCGGAAAATATGCGGAAAATAATCTTTTTTATTTTTAATTAATATAATTATTTTCCAAACCTTCTTTGTCTTTTCTGAAAGTTTTTTAAAGCCTGATCTAGTTTTTCTGGGTTAAAATCAGGCATTAAAGTTTTAGTAAAATATATTTCTGAGTATTCTGACTGCCAAAGTAGAAAACCAGATAATCTTTTATCTCCGCCGGTTCTTATTATTAAATCCGGGTCTGGTAAACCAAAGGTGTCTAAATATTTTTCCAACTCATCCTGAGAAACTTTTTCTTTTTTTTCCTTTAAAAGTTTATTAATTCCTCTTATTATTTCATCCCGGCCGCCATAATTAAGAGCAAAAGTAACGGTAATCTTATCGTTTTCTTTGGATTCGTCAACCCAAGTTTTAATTTGGCTAACTAAATCTGAAGGGAGCTTGTCTAAGTCGCCAATAATTTTAAGCCTCATGCCCGCTTTTTTATAACCCTCAATACTTTTTTTAAGACCTTTTCTTAAAATCATAAAAATAGCCTGAGCAAATTTTTCTCCTCTTTTCCAGTTTTCAGTTGAAAAAGCCCAGAAAGTAAGATAGGGGATGTTAAGTTTAAGACAATGGTTAATTAAAGGCTCAATTATTTTATCAGCCACATATTGATGGCCGGCAATATCAGAAAGCCCCTTTTTTCTGGCCCAGCGCCTGTTGCCATCAACAATAAAAGCAATGTGTTTGGGGAAATTCATTAGTAATAATCATCAGGGACAAAAGGAATAGATTGAGGACCTACTTCACTTTGGCCAAGATTTAAAATTTCTATTCCTAAAATAACCTCTAAAATTTGAATTAACCAGAAAGAGATGAAAATAACCATAAAGCCAATAACCGCATAAAGAATTCTTTGCTGGCCCTTTTTAATACTTTCCTCGTTGCCAGCGGCAGTTAAGAGCTGAAAACCACCAGCAATTAACATAAAGAATAAAACTAAACCAGCAAAAGGAAAAATATATTTTAAAAGCTCAGAAATTATAGATGCAGGAGTAGTAAACTTACTATCTAATTGATCTTCAACAGATATATTTCCTGGTAATTCTAAAGTGGCCATTTTTTAACCCCAACCTGGTATTTTCAATATACTAGCACCAATAAACCTTAAGATAAAGAGAGAAAAAGCAATAAACAGAATCCCTATAATAGCTGAGCCCAAAAGCTCTTGGCCAGCCTTAAGTTTTTCCGGGTCACCAGCAGAAGTCATCACCATAAAAGAAGCTACCAACATAACTAAAAATCCAATTCCTCCAGAAAGCATTAAAGAATATCTTAAAATCCAGTCAATTATGGCTGCAGGATCAGTTGGAAAGCAGCCAAAAGCAGTTTCAATGCCTTTTTTTTGACATTTAGCCATACATACAGGATTCCTTAAATCTTGACACATGGAATCCTTTAAAATACAGCATTCTTTTGGTTTAATAAAATCAACTGATTCTTTAAGGCCTTCTGGGGGGGTTAAGGGATCCTCATTTTCTGAATAAATTCTTTTTTCAAACTCACAAATATTTGTTTCTAGAAAACCAGATGAGGAGCCCGGTTCAAGGGTAAACTCGAAATCTCCAGGATTTTGAATACATGTTTCATATCTTAATCCAAAGTCTTCTCCATGAGTTAAGTCACTAAAAATAAAGTTGCCGCTAGAGTCTGTTTTTTTGGAAACAGTGCAAATGACTTCAATACCAGGACCAGAAACAACAAGTGAATATCTCTCATTAGGTTCTAAATCAGTAATAGTTAAAGTAGTATTCTCAAGATGTTCTACCGCTGGGTAACTTGGGTTAAAAGTGTAATTACAATTTACTAGGCCCGTTGCCTCCTTTTTGCTTATAAGTTGATAAGAACCAACTACACATGTTGGTTTTGAGCTATTCCCTTCTATTAAGCAAATATATCTGTCTTTTTCACTGACAAGAGTAAGGTTATTGTAGCAATTATGACGGTATCCTTGGGCAGAAGAAATATACCCCTGCCAAATAAATTTATCATTATTTCCTGAGGCAGTAATAGATTGATTATTATAATCATTTCCTCCGGCGCAATCAACATAAAGGTCATATTTTTTTCCAGAAGCTAGGCCATTTATAATAACATTTAGCCCTTCTTGGTCTTCTATTAAAGTTTGGGGGTTAATGGTAAAGTTTAGGCCTGGATAAAATAGTGAACAAGGGTCTTTTCCATCACAAGGCATAGCTCCTAATGCTTTTTTAGGAATAACTAAATAAAAAGCTAAAAAAAGGAGATTAATAAAAATAATTTTAAATATTTTCTTCATCTTCTTTAATCCTAGCATAAAAAGGTTTAATAAGAAAAGCCTTTTTCTGATATAATGAATTTAATGAAGAAAAGGTTTTTTTCGATTGTTTTTTTATTTGTTTTTGTTTTTTCCCTATTTTTTAAAAGCTTTGTTTCAGCTGATGAACTGGCGGAGATTGAAAAGCAAATTGCTGAGCTGGAGCGGGCTCGGCAAACAAGCATTGATGCTACTAGGCCTTTGGAAGTTGAACTTGATCGGTTGGAGGAAAAACTAGCTTCAGTTCAGGCTTCTTTGAAAAAAGCCGAGGAAAATATTGTTTTGTTGGAAAAAAGTATAGTTGAAAGGGAGAAGGAGTTTGAAGTCCAATATGTGATTCTATCAGAAAGGGTGGAAAGCTATTATAAATCTCTTTATGTGCCTTCTTCTTTAATGACTCTTTTGTCATCCCAGACAGCTTCAGGGATGGCTAAAGATTTAGCTTATCGGAAAATGGTTGGGGATGAAGACAAAAAAACAATTGCTAATATTTCTCAGGATCTTTTAGGTTTGGAAAAAGACAAGAAGAAAGTTGAGGAAGACAAGGAAAAACTAGCGATTTTGCAAAAAAAGACTGATGAACAGGCGGTATTTTTTAGAGATGAAGTTAAAGGCGCTAAAGATTATCAAACTAAGCTTTCTACTCAAATTGCCGAGTTAAGTGCCCGGCAGCAGCAGTTGATTTCCCAGCGGTTAGCCAGCTTAAATTTACCCACTTCTTTAGGAGCCGGGCCTTTATATTGTACTGATGACCGGAATTTAGATCCTGGTTTTTCCCCTGCTTTTGGTTTTTTTACTTATGGGATTCCCCACCGGGTGGGGATGAATCAGTACGGTGCTTATGGCCGGGCCAAGGCAGGCCAAGGCTACCAGACTATTTTACAAGCTTACTTTTCTAATATTTCTTTTGAACAGCGTGATCCTAATATGAGTATTAAAGTTCAGGGTAATGGTTTATTTGGTTTAGATGAGTATGTAAAGCGGATTTATGAAGTCCCTGATTCCTGGCCCATGGAAGCTTTAAAAGCTCAGGCAGTGGCCGCCAGATCTTATGTCCTGGCCTATACTAACAATGGGGCAGGTGAGATTTGTACCACTCAAGCCTGTCAAGTGTTTAAACCAGAACCAAAGGGCGGCAATTGGGAACAGGCGGTTAATGCCACTCAAGGTCAGGTGATGGTTTCCGGAGGTCAAGTAATTAAAGCCTGGTATTCTTCGACTGATGGCGGTTACACTCATTCTTCGGCTGAGGTTTGGGGCAGTTCAACCGCTTGGACTAGAAATATGAAAGATACTTCAGGTGGAGTGGGTAGTTTTACTGAATTAAATAGCCAAGCTTATGATAAAGATTCACCTTGTTTTTATGCCGCCCAAGGCTCAAGATCAGAATATGCTAAATCTGCCTGGCTAAAGTCAAGTGAAGTGGCGGACATTGTTAATGTTTTAATGTTAGCTAAAGCTGATTCTTCAACCGCTGACCATCTTTACCAAACAGATAAGTCTCATCCATATGGAGGCGAGATTTGGAATGAAGCTCGGGTAAGACAAGAGCTTCAAAGCCGGAATATTACTCCTTTAACCAGTGCTTCTTCAGTTTCTATTGGAGCTGATTTTGGCTCAGGTCGGACAACCACAGTTAATATTGACGGCAAGAGCTTTTCTGGTTCAGAATTCAAAGACTATTTTAACTTAAGAGCCCCGGCTAATATTCAGATTGTTGGGCCATTGTTTAATGTTGAAAAAAAGTGATAAGATATTAAAAAGGGAGGAAGCTTGCCTGATGTTTATGTTGCTCCCAAAAAACCAGTTCTAAACTTAAAATTCAAGAAAAAAAAAGCGGTTAGAAATTTAATTCCTAAACGCTTAAAAAAATCTTTGGATCAAATTGGTTTAGAACCAGGGACTAATTCCTTGGGAGCTTTTCAAACCTTACCAGAAAAAATAAGTTTTTCTATTCAGGATGGAGAAGAAACAATTATCCTTTTGCTTCGCCGTCATTTAATTACTAATCTTAATTGGCTTATTTTAACGGCCCTAATGGTTTTAACCCCTTTATTATTAAAAGTTTTTCCTCTCCTTGATTTTTTGCCCTTAAGGTTTCAGCTAATTGCTGTTTTAATGTGGTATTTATTTATTATTTCTTTTGTTTTTGAAAAGTTTCTCTCTTGGTTTTTCAACGTCTATATTATTACTGATGAAAGACTTATTGATGTGGATTTTTTTAGTTTAGTTTATAGGGAAGTCTCTCAGGCAAAAATTGACAAAATTCAGGATGTGACCTATAAAACAGGGGGCTTAATTAGAACTCTTTTTAACTTTGGTGACATTTTTGTTCAAACCGCCGGCAAAGTCCAGCAAATTGAGTTTGAGTGTATTCCTAAACCCACTAAAGTAGTTAAACTGATAAATAGTTTAATGTCCCAAGAAGAACAAGAAAAGATTGAAGGTAGAATTAGATGACACCAATTGAAATCCTGTTAGATAAAGTTTTAACTATTAACATTTTAAATGTTTGGTTAATTGCCAAAATTTTTGTTTTACTGGCTTTGGGAGTTTACATTGCTTTTGCTTTTATGGTAGCCAAAGAAGTCAAGCTCATGACCAAGACTCTAATTGGAGTTTTTAACCTGCCAATTAAGATTTTAAGCTATATTCATTTAGTTTTAACCATTATCATATTTTTATTAGCTTTAAAAATTTTATGAAAAAATTTGAATTAGAAGTGGGTAAAATTGTTGGAACAGGTAGTAAAGACTGCTGGTCTCAAACCCATGTTTTTTTACCTAAAGACGAAGAAAAACAGGCGCAATATGGCAATCTTTTAGTTTGTTTTTCTCTTCAAAACAAAAAAGAAGGATTGGATATGGCTTCTTTTGGGAAAGAAATCATCTCTCGTTTCCATGAAATTTACTATTCTTCTTTAGAAAAATCATCTCTTAATCGGTTGAAAATAAGCCTCCAATCTCTTTTAAGAGAGTTTTCCAACCAAGTTAGTTTAGAAATTATTGCTGGGGTAATAATTAAAAAAGATAACCAAGTGGCTTCATATTTTAGCCTTTTTGGGGCTGGGAGGGTGATGATTTTAAGAGATAACAAGTTAGTTACTCTTTTAAAAGAAGCCTTAGAAGAACCTCAGTCTACCTCAGGGTTTTTAAAAGACAATGACCTTTTGTTTTTTGGAAGCAGTCAGGTTTTTAAAATCCTGCCTAGCCCAAGTTTAAAAGAAGCTTTGGAAAGCCTTGATGTTGGTAAGACTGTTGAAGCGCTCGCTCCAGAAATTCACGCCCAAAGCCAGAACAGCCAAAGTGCGGCCATTGCTTTAAAAGTAGCTATTGAGCAAGAAGAAGAGAAAGAGGCAACCGAGGAAATAGGAGCTGAAGAAGAACAGTCAGCTTCAGAACCAAAATCAGAGCAAGATAAAAAAATTCTTTTTTCTCCAAAAAAACAAAGATCAAAAGTTTTTAAAAACGTTTTTTTAGTTTTTAAAAATATTCCCTTTTTAGGTAAAAAATTAATTCAGGACTTTAAGCACCAGCCAGATATTTTTATTAAAGATAAACAAAAGAAAGAAAGAGCTAAAAAAACTACTTTAAGTATTGCTATCATTTTAGTTTTTCTTCTTTTAGTTAGTATTGTTTTGGGAAGTCGGAAAAAAATAAACCTAGAAGACTTTAAAAAAAGTGAAGCAATTTTTGAAGAAGTTAACTTTAAATTTGATCAAGCTAAGGATCTTTTTGAAGTTAATCCTTTAAAAGCCAGAGTTTTGTTAAATGAAGCCAAAGAAAAGCTTAAAAGTATGGAAGTTGACCTTAAAACTAAAAAAGAAAAAGAGCAATTTGATTCTCTTTTTAGAGAAATTGAAGCTAAACTTGAAGAAGTGGCTCGGGAATACCAGGTAGAGGCTGACATTTTTTTAGACCTTTCCTTAGTTAAAGAAGATTTTAAAGCCAGTGATTGGGATTTTGACAGTGAGAGTTTACAACTTTTAGATATAAAAACGGGGACAGTTTTAGGTGTTAATTTATTAAATAAGGCGGCTAAAATAACAGCTGGCGGGGAGAGATTAGTTAATTCGCTTCAAATCGGGGCAGCAGAAGATATTCTTTTTGTTCTAAAAGATAATAAAATTGTTTTAGTTGATAGTACAAAGGGTGAGGCTTTTGAAGAGAAAAAAGCCAAAGATTGGGGAGAAATCACTGATATTATTGGCTTTTCCGGTAATGCTTACCTTTTAGACAGTTTAAAGGGGAAAATATACAAATATACTAAAGATGGCCGGGGTTTAGGAGGCCAGACAGACTTTTTTAATACTAAGAGTTTTAATCTGGAGGGTTCAGTTGATATGGCAATTGATGGTTCTGTTTGGGTTCTATTTTCTGATGGAACAGTGGTTAAATTTGTTAGGGGAGTTAAAGATTCTTTTGTTGTTACGGGCATAGATGATGACTTTAAAGAGCCGGAAAAGATTCACACCGATGAAAATTTGGAGAACCTTTATATCTTAGACCGGCAGAATACCCGGGTAATTTTGGTTAATAAAGAAACCGGTGAATATGATTCTTCCTATATTTGGCCGGGGATAGCTGGAGCTTATGATGTTTTTGCTTCGGAAGAACAGGGGAAAATTCTTCTTTTAACTGGCGATAGGATTTATGAGATTGAGTTAAAAAGCAAATGAAAGTTATAAACCGCAAAGCCAGATTTGATTATGAGATTCAGGATAAATTTGAAGCGGGGATTGCTTTAACCGGAGCAGAAGTTAAAAGCATTAAAAAAGGCCAGCTTAAACTGGATGATGCTTATGTTAGGATTGATCCCAATTTAGAAGTTTTTTTAGTTAATGCTCATGTTTCTCCCTATCAATTTGCTGACAATAAAAACTATAATCCGACCAGATCTAGAAAACTCCTTCTTCATAAAAAAGAAATCTTAAGCCTGCAAAAGAAAACGGAAGCCCGAAATTTAACCCTTGTTCCTACGGCCTGCTATCTTAAAAAAAGAAGAATAAAAATTGAGATTGGTTTAGGAAAAGGGAAAAAGAAATATGATAAAAGACAAGTAATTAGGAAAAGAGATTTAGATAGAGAAATGAGACGGGATTTAAGGGGAAAGAATTATTAAAAATATATTGTTTTGTTTATTTCTTGTTACTCTTGTTCTAAAATCTGGTTTAAGGTATTAAGTTGTTCTTCATTAACTTCTAATTGCCACCTTTTTTTGTCCCCTACAAGTAATTTATTAGCAGGAATATTTTGAAGACCTCTATTAACAAATAAACAAGTTACCTTTTGACAGGGGATATAGCCTATCTCTTTTTCTTCGGCAGCCATTAATCTTTCCAGCTGTTTGTTACTTAAAATATGAGGGTGTACCCCGTATATTAAGAACAGTTTCTTAGAAAACGAGGCTGTTTTTTATACCTGATGATA
>PEZT01000031.1 GCA_002773945.1 Candidatus Beckwithbacteria bacterium CG10_big_fil_rev_8_21_14_0_10_34_10
CAATTGGTCCAAGGCTGCCTAAAGCAGTGGCTGCCTCTCTCCGGATATTAAGATCTTCATCTTTAACCAACAGCCTTAAATTTGATAAATATGAGGGCATATTTTCGCTGGCAATAGTTTTCCCTTGATTTTTAGCTTGCTGTATTTCCAGTTTAATCCTAGAAATAAGGTATGTTTTAGTGTATTTTGGTATTTCTTCAGGTTCAAATTTATATTTTCCTGAATCAATTAAATTTTTTAACTGAAGCCTTTCTTTTATATAGTCGGGAAAATATTTTGTTTCAAGCGGAGCTGGAATATCTTGAAAACTTTCCATATTTCAGGTTAAACCTAAATTTTAGCCACTAAATTTAATAACTTTTCTATTTGTTATTTTGTTATTTTTCCGTTTCTATTATTATACTACCAAATATATCTAAAATATATAGAGTGTCTGGGTTCTGTCTGCCTCCCTAATAAGACAAGAATTAATTTCATAATGATTTACTTAAAAAATATTTAATTTATATTTAAGAAAAACTAGGTGTTGTAATTAAATTTAGAATGTAGGCCCTTGAATAACTAAATCAAAGCCTGCTAAAATAAACCCATGCCTAAAGAAAACAAGATAAAAAAAATAATTTACAAGGATATTTCCTGGTATAAGCTGGAAAAACCAACCGAGACCCAGCTTTTAAAACTTAAGGAAAAATTCAACTTCCACCCTTTGGATATTGAAGACTGCATGGAAAAAATCCAGCGGCCCAAGCTCGATATTTACCATGACTATATTTTCATGGGCCTCCATTTACCCTATTGGAGTGAAAAAGAAAACCGCTTAAAAACTACCGAAATTAATGTCTTTTTAGGAAAGACATTTTTAATTACGGTTTCTGATTATAAAATTCTTTTACTTGATGAGCTGTTTTACAAAGCTAAGCAAGATCCTAAAAAAAGAGCCCGCTTTTTCGGCCGTTCAACCAGCCGGCTCTTCCACTTTATCTTTAACCAGCTCATTTTAAATATCAACCCTTTGATGAGAGAAGTGGGCAAAAAAATTGATACCATAGACAGAAAAGTCCTTCAAGGAAAATATAAGGATGTTTTTGAGAAAATCTCGGAAATGAGAAGAAGTCTAATTGTTTTTGATACCATTATCAAACCCCAAATCCCTATTTTTAGAAAACTGGAAAGCGGCCGGGCCGGCAATCTAGACACCAAAAACGCTCAATATTGGGGCAATCTTGTCGACCGACTCCAATTCATTCAAGAGCAAATTGAAGACTATTTACAAATTCTTGAAGGTTTAGCGATTACCAACGAATCTCTCCTATCTTACAAAACCAATGAAATTATTAAAATTTTAACCATTTTCTCAGTCATATTACTACCTTTAACCTTAATTTCCGGGATTTATGGGATGAACATCGAAACCCTGCCTTTGGCCAGCTCACCTTCCTCCTTTATTGTTGTCTCCGGCCTAATGCTTTCAATCGCCGTTATCATGCTCCTCTTCTTTAAATATAAAAAGTGGCTTTAAAACTTGACATCTTTATAAAAAAATATAAAATAAAGAAACTATTCTAAAATTAATTATTTTAATCTTAAACCAATAAAGGAAAAAAATGTCAGAAACAACCCCGGGAAAAAGTAATTATAATGTTTTATTAACTCCTAAATCAGCAGTTTTGCTTTTAATGCCTGGGTGGAGCGGCGTCGAGTTCCCTGTTGCACTTAGTCTAGTAAATGAATTCTGCCAAGCCTGCAATTTAAAAATGGCTGATTTTCTTCAAGCCAGAGATGAACTTAGAGACCTTTTAGACCAGGGCTACCGGATAGAAGACCTAAACTTAGAGATTTATGATAAAGCTGCCGAAGAGATAATTCCTCCCAACATCTAATAGCGTTTTATTACCAGGAAAAATAAATAAGTTTCTTTTTAGATATAGGCAGTCATAATCAAGTCTATTAAAACCCTTTTAGCCAACCATTTTCTCTTTCCTCCTTATCTTCTTTAAATATAAAAAGTGGCTTTGACTTCTCAAAACAAATAAAATCCATTATAATAATAAAAAGCGAAATTTTGGAATAAAATAAACATAAATAATTATGGAAGATAATTCAGAAGTATTAACTTATGAACATCGTCCTATTTACCAAGTAAGAAGATTTATCACTAGGGTCTGGGAACACCCCCTGGTAAATGAAAATACCAGAAAACATCGAGAATTGGCAAAGAATAGATTGGCTGAAGAATTAAGAGAAGTTTTTGAAAAAAGGGATCTTTTTCCTCCAAAGACTTTTTGCACTGTTCCAGTAGGTAGTCTGCTTTGGCTTACAGATGAAAAATCAGACTTTGATTACCACTTGGTAATTGGGGAAAAGGAAGACTGGGAAAATACGAAAATAACCGGTCATTCCTGGAAAAACGTCGGCCCTGAACAATGGCAGATAATAAAGAAAAGGTTACATCCTCTTAAAATAGATATTAATTCTCCACCCATGTTTGAGAGATCAGAAACCTTGCTTTTTACCCCCGATGATTTAATCGGAGGAAATCTTAAAATTGCCCAAAGAATAAGGAAAAAAACAGCCGAAGAGATAATTAATTCTGAAGACAAAGATCTTATTTGGAAAAGACAGCAGAATTATTTTAAAAGATATTTTTCTCAACAGGATAAAACATCTGGTCCAGATGGATTTGTTAAAGGGCCAAAAAAAGGAAGAAGAATCAGGTCCCGAAGAACTGAAAGAGCTTTAGACAAACAAGCCAGCCAATCCGGTAATCCTACTAAATATAAAAAGACATTTATGAAAATAAAAGAAAATTTGACTTTGCCAGACGTCAACACTTACTGCTTAGCCCTTATTGAAAATAATGGCGCTCTTAGTTTATTAAAGTAACTGTAATATTATTATTTTAATTAGATAAAAATAATTTATCTTGGCGCTGGAACAGCGATTCTTCCCCTTTAAATTTAGAAAACAGCTTTAAGGGGCCATTCAACTAACTGTTCAAGCCAATGAGGATAATCTAAAACTGGCTTTTGGTCCGGCCTAACCTTCCTTATAACCCCATCAGACGTCCAATAATGAGGAAAATTATGGCTAAGATATTGAAGATAGCTTGACCATAAAGGAGCAGTTTTAAAAGCATCTATCAATAAACGGCCGATTTCTTCAGCATGACCGCTTTTCAAAAAACCAAGGCTCATTACCTCCCTAAAGTGAGGATTTTTCTCCCAATTTTGCTGATATTTTTCCCTCATTACCGCAAGATCTTGATCCTGAAGAATTTTAAAAACTTTATCATAATCACTAATTAAACCGTCAGTTTCCCTGATAAAAGGATTAACTGCCCGAAAAACTATTTTTTCAACTTCTTTTATCCTTAAATCAGTTCTGGGAGTGCAATGATGACTAATAAGAATTAGTTGCCGCTGACCAAGAGCCTTTAATTCTTCTTTACTATCATCACTTGCCAGCTTTAAAGTTCTTTCTTGGTATTGAGGTAAATCAAGGAAAAAAGAATATTTATTAGCAAATTTATCAAGAATTAAAGAAAAAGGTTTTTGAGCAAAAATAGCTTGATCTGGTTCTAAAAAACCCTCCCTGCTTCTCTTCTCCGGAGTTAAACTTCTTTTAATTGGAATTTCCCCTGGTTCAGAATCAGTCACTTTTTCATTATATATTCTTCCTTAAAATTAATTCAACTAAAATTTAATCTTTACTTTATCCTCATCTGTTCGAAAAACTTTTACTCCCAAAGCCTTAAGTTTATCCAATATTTCTTTGGTCGGATGACCCCAGGAATTTTCACCAACAGAAATAATCGCTATTTTAGGATTTACTTTTTCTAAAAATTCGCTTGAAGTAGAATATTTACTCCCATGATGAGCTATTTTTAAAACATCAACCCGGGGAATTAAATCATTTTTTGCAAGCACTTTTTCCTCCTGACTGCTAATATCTCCGGTAAAAAGAGCTTTTTTCCCTTGATACTTAAGTAAAAAAACTAAACTTTGCTCATTGGTCTTTACCTTATAAGCTTCTGCCCCTAAAACTTTTTCCTCAGGCCAGTAAAAATCAAACTCCAAATTGGAAAACTTTATTTTATCCCCTTTTTTAGCTTTAAAAACAGGAATATTTTTCTTTTTCACCAAAGCCATAAAAGCCTTAAATATATCTCTATCTACCTCCACCCCATTGGTGATTATCTGTTCTATCTTATAAAAAGACAAAACATCAACTAAGCCCGCTAAATGATCTTTATCAGGATGGGAATTAATAATAAGCTCAATTTTCCGATCCCAGAAAGGCAGATTCTCATTTAAACAGCTTAAAACCTTACTATCAGGTCCGCCATCAATTAAAACCTGGTTAAAACCCTTAGTTAAAAGAAAAGCATCTCCCTGGCCCACATTACAGCCAATTAATTGAAGATTGTTTTCCGGCCAGTAAAAGACAAAAAAGAAAGGTAAAAGCAAAATCGAGGCTAAAACAACGACAATATATTTTTTTAAGCTAGCCATTAATATATTTTACCCGATTACCTCTTCCCCTATATTTTTCTTTTAAATATAGCTGAATAGTTTTATCATTCCTAAAATATAGGTTAAAGGAATATAAGCTAAAAAGCTAAAAACCGAGGCCAGGAAAGAAGAACCCAGACCGGAAAAACAAATAAAAATTCCTAAAATCATTAAATAGGGAATTAAAAACAAGATTAACAAGTTGGGAATAATTGACAAAGGATTAAAAAAAGAAAAATTAAAAACTATTACCGGAGTGGTTAAAACCATGGCTCCTAAAGTTTCTCCTAAATCAGGGGCAATTGGTTTTAGAAGTTTTACCTTATTAAAAATCTTGGTTAATTTTGAGCTCAAAGTCATTAAGCCTAAGGTGGCTAAGCCTGATAATTGAAAAGATAAATCAAATAAAAGCAAAGGAGAAACCAAAAGCATTAAACCTAAACTCAAACCTAATGTCCAGAGACCAGTGCTTTCTCTTCCCAAAGCTTGAGCTAAATAGAAGAAGCTGGCCATAATAGCCGCTCTTAAAATTGGGGGTTCAAAACTAAGCATTAAAGCATAGCAGAAAACTAAAATAAGTGCTAAAAAAATAGCCAATCTTCGTTTAATAACCCGGCTTAAAAATTCCAGCAAAGGTCCGGCTAAAAGGGCGATGTTCATTCCCGAAGCCACCACAATATGTAAAGTGCCGGTTTTTTTCAAAGCTTCAAACAGATTTTTTTCCATCCCGGACTTTGTTCCTAAAAGGATTCCAGCCATTAAAGACGCTTGATTTTGAGGTAAATGAGAAAAGATAATTTTTTCTAAACTATTTTTAAAATTAACCAGAAAAAAGCTAATACTTTTTTTAGTTTCCCCTCTTATACTAACCTTAGGATAGCTTAAATAAAATGAGGGTAAAAAAGTTGTTCCTTTTGGCGTTTTTAGAATTCCTTGGGCTTCAAGCTTATCTCCAAAATGAACTTCAGGAAACCGGTCAGTTTGAATGGTAATTCCTTTTAATTTAAAGCTTTGCTTATCCCCTTTTACTACTGGCTCTTTTTGCAAAACAGCTTTAATTCTAATTTCATCCCCAGCTTTAAAAGGAATATCTAAAACTGCTTTTAAGCGGAAAATGTATAAACCAAAAAATAAAAGAAGAAAATAAAACCAATACTTTACTTTTAAATTCATCCTCAGAAAACAGTAATTAGGTCTTTAATCTCTTTAAAAGTCGCTTCTCCTATACCGGAAACATCCATTATCTCCTCTATTTTAGTAAAAGAGCCATTTTCCTGGCGAAAAGAAATAATTTTTTGAGCGGTCGCCGGACCAATCCCAGACAAACTCTCCAACTGAGAAGAATTAGCCGTATTAAGGTTAATTTTGGCTTGGTTTTCCCCTAAAATATAAGTTTGACCATTATCCTCATTTTCTCCCTTAAAAGGAAAATAAAGCTTTTGGCCGTCTTTAACTATTTCGGCTAAATTAATGTTTTTATCAAACCAGTCCCTGTCTGCCTCTAAAGCTAAACCACCGGCTTGGATTAAAGCATCATTTATTCTGGAACTGCTGGTTAACTGATATAAGCCGGGCTTTTCCACGGCTCCGGATAAATGAACTAAAATAGCAGAAAAAGTAGCTTCTTTTTCTCCTGATATTATTTCAATTGAAGAAGATTCTTGCTTTTTATGGTTAAAAATCAGGGAGAAAATGGCTAAAGCTAATAATAAGATGCCGAAAAAGGCGAAAACAAAGCTAAACAGGTTATTTTTAATAGATTCTATCTTCTTTTCAAAATTACCTTTTAAAAAAGACTGAAGCATTATAGTTTTAATTTATTACAAAACTAGATTGATTAACTTTCCTTTAATAAAGACTACCTTTTTAATCTTCTTATCCTTTAAATATGACTTTATCTTATCAGCCTCTTTAACTAAGCTTAAAACTTTTTCTTCATTCCCTGCCTGTTCTTGACTAAGTTCCAGCCTATCTCTAACTTTACCATTAATCTGAACCACTACCTCTATTTTATCTTCTTTTAGATATTTTTCCTCATATTTAGGCCAGGGGCTTTGATGAATGCTTTTTGCCTCTCCTAAATTATGCCAGATTTCTTCCGCCATATGAGGAGCAAAAGGAGCGATTAGCAAACAAATGGTTCTAACTGCTAATTGACTGACCTTTGTTTCTTTGGACAAAAAGTTTAAATATTCCATTAAAGCCGCCAAACTAGTGTTATATTTTAACCTTTTTAAGCCTGATTCAACTCTTTTTGTAGTCTGATGGCGCCAACGTCTTTGTAATTCACTTTCTTTATCAGTTAAATTAGCCTGGTTAACAAAGATCCAAACTTTTCCTAAAAACTTACTCATTCCCTTCATCCCTGTATCTCTAAAATCACCCCCCTTAAGTAAAGGACCTAAAAACATCAAATAGCATCTTAAACTGTCAGCCCCATATTCTTTTATATACTTATCAGGATTAACCACATTTCCCTTAGATTTACTCATTTTAACCCCGTCTTTAATAATTAAGCCATGCGCCCTAAACTCTAGAAAAGGTTCACTAAAGTCTAAAAATCCCAAATCTTTAAAAACATGACAGATAAACCGAGAATACAAAAGGTGTAAAACCGAGTGTTCAGCACCGCCAATATAGCGGTTAACCGGCAGCCATTTTTTAGTTAAGGTTTTATCCCAAGAAACTTTTTTCTTGTTAACTGACGGATATCTTAAAAAATACCAGCTAGAATCTAAAAAAGTATCAGAAACATCAGTTTCCCGCTGGGCTTTCCCTCCGCAGGAAGGACATTTAACCTTAAGCCAATCTTTAGCTTCATAAAGTGGCCCTCTCCCTTCTCCTTTAGGCCGCCAATCTTTAATATAAGGTAATTTAATTGGTAAATCTTTTTCCGGGACTGGCACCCAACTACATTTAGGACATTTAATCATCGGAATGGGCGGACCCCAGTATCTTTGACGGGAAATAAGCCAGTCACGGAGATGATACTGAGTTTTTCTCTTGGCCCAGCCTTTTTTAACCATATATTCCATCATCTTATCCTTAGCTTTCCTAATATCCATTCCATTTAAAAATTCAGAATTAATCATTTGGCCCTCTTCCTCTTGGACTTGAGAGGCTTTAGTAATCTTAGATTTATCTTTGTCCTTACCCACCACCACCCGAATAATTGGCAAAGAAAATTTCTTGGCAAATTGAAAATCCCTGAGGTCATGTCCAGGAACACCAACAACCGCACCAGTACCAACATCCATTAAAACAAAGTCAGAAACATAGATAGGCATCGGTCTACCATTAAGGTGGTTTAAACAATAAGCGCCGGTAAAGACCCCGGTTTTATCTTGTTTATCAAGCTTTCTTTCTTCCTTTGACTTTCTAAGCGCTTGAGCCCGGTAATTGCTAACGGCTTTTTTGCATTCCTTTGATGTTATCTGATCTAGTTTAAAGTTTTCCGGAGCCATGACCACAAAAGTGGCTCCAAAGTTAGTATCTGGCCGGGTAGTAAAACAGGAGATATTTTGAGAAGTTTTATTAAAAACCTTCTTTTCTCCCACTAATTTAGTGGTTAAAACTGGATAAGTGATAATAATTCCTCGTGATTTACCGATCCAGTTAACTTGGGATTTAACAACTTTACTACTCCAATCAATTGTTTTTAAGTTTTCTAGCAGTTTATCCGCATATTTAGTAATCTTAAAAAACCATTGCTCCAAAGATTTTTCTAAAACTTTAGAATCACAGCGCTCACACCTCTCTTTTATTACCTGTTCATCAGCCAACACTGTTTTGCAAGAAGGACACCAGTTAACTGAAGCCTTTTTCCGGTAAGCTAAACCTGCCTTAAAAAGCTTTACAAATATCCATTGAGTCCACTTATAATAATCTAAATCATAAGTCTCCAGCCTATTTTCCCAAGAAAAACCATTGCCAATCAGGCTCAATTGGCGGTAAAAGTTCTTTTCTGATGTTTTAGCCTGTTCCAAAGGATGCTTTTTAACCTTTAAAGCATAATTCTCCGAATGAATCCCAAACCCATCTAATCCAATTGGTTGAAAAACGTCCCAACCCTTCATTCTCATGTATCTTCCCCAGATATCAGAACCAACAAAAGCATACATATTACCCACATGCAAACCTTCAGCTGAAGGATAAGGAAACATCATAAGATTAAAATATGGGTTTGAAGCCTCCAAAAGATCAACCTCATAAGTTTTGTTTTTTTGCCAGTAGGCTTGCCATTTAGGTTCAAGAAAAGCGGGAGAATATAATTTTGCCATAAGTCTATTTTAATATAAAAGCAAAGGGGCTTCAACAATTGGCTAAAATCAAGAAGTTAAAAAATTATTAATTATATATCTTCAGGGTCATGATGGAATAAATTATATCTTTGCAAAAAATAACTCAAATGAGGATTATCACTATCATTGCCAGGTATATTATTTTCAAACATATATTCCATAATCCTAGCAGTAGTTTGATCGTTTGTCTGAATTAAAACATCATTGCCAAAGCTAACCTAATGAATGAATAGTTAAAGCTTCTATTAATCTTTCTGAAGGATTTTCTTCTTCTGACCTAATAAGGATTAATCTAGCTCTAAAATCTTCATCAGTATGGGGAAAACAAAAAGATCTACCTGTCCAATAGGCAAAATGAGTGCAACTCTCAATTACATTACTATCAGATTTGTCTTTCTCAGACTTTTCTAATTCTTGTTTTAACCTCTGTTTTTTTTCATTCTCTGGCAGTTGATCAACTATTAAATTCGTATAAAAAAGGGCTGTCTGCCTTAAAAGACGATTAATTCTGGCCTGGCCCTCTAAATCTGACTCTGGAGTAATTGCTAATACATCTTGACCAGTCAACTCAATTACTAGAACCGGACCGCCCAGTTGGTCAGCATAACTACCGGCTAATATCTGTTCTCTAACCTGATCATGTTTATTAGGATCGCCGGTATAACTAATCGAGGTCATTGGATATCCTGGTTCGCCTAATAGATTCTTTGGATCAGTCCGATAGATGGCTTCATAAAAATTTATAAAAGGCACGCCGGGCTCCATTGGCGTTTCTGAAGGTTGAATTAAGTGAACCGCTACTTCTGGATGAGACATAATAAAACTCCTTTTCTGGCAGTTTTAAGGTTTTAAATTTCAATTTTAATAAAAACAAGGGGAAGGTCTTTAAAAGATTTGCAATCTTTTTAATTTTAGGCTATCTTATTTTTAATGGAGCTTCAATATAATAAAAAGATAAAACACCCTAAGAATGGAAAAAGATATCCCCTCTTTATCTCCATTTGGTTCTCTCTTAAAGGAATTGCTAAAGCCATTAAAAAAGAAAGAAACTTAAAAATTCACCTGGGCTTTACTTTTTTAGTTTTAATCTTAGGCTTAATATTTAAAGTCTCTCAAACAGAATGGCTCATTCTGGTTCTAACTATAGCAATCGTTATCTCCGCTGAAATCTTTAACTCCGCTATTGAGGCTGTTTCAGACCTTTTAAAATTCAAACTAAAGCTTAGCTACTATGAAACTTACTGGATTAGAAACTTTGCTGCCGGCGGAGTCATGATCTTGGCTATAGCCTCTGTAATAATAGGTTTTATTATCTTTCTTCCCAAAATATTTTAATCCCCTTGACTTTAAGCTTTAAGTTTCTTAAAATCTTTTTAATTAAAAAATAAAGTTTAAAATAAAAAAGCAAATGGAATCTTGTTCAAAATTAGGTTCTGAAGCCTGCTTTGAATGTTTAAACAGACCAGACTGTCTGGCCATCCTCTCCGATCTTGAAAAAACTCGAATAATTAACCTTAACTTAGCAGATAGAGTTTTGGCTGACAATCAAACTTTAATTACCTCTGAAGGGATTAAGTTCCAAGATATGGAAACTGCCCTGGCTTTCCTGGAAGACTCCACCCTAATTCCAGAATTAGCTTAAAATTAACTTAAAAAGTATGTTATTGACTTTCTAAAACTAAATAGTAAAATAAACTAAAATTTATAAAATATAGGAAAGGAGAAAAAATGTCATTACCATGTATAAGTTCTAGTCCGGAAGAATGCCACCAATGTGATTATGCTCTATCATGCCCTGATGTCCATCCAGATGGATTAGAACCATATGAACAATCAACTCATTTAACTAGTTTAGATAGAGCAAGACAAGAAGTAGCTAATATTATTACCCAAAACACCCTTATAAGGATTGAAGCTTTGGAAAATCCGCAAGATATTGATAATCCCTCAGCTACTCAGGAAAACGGCCTGGCTTAATTAAAAATAGCTCTTATTCTCTTGCTTTTTGAAAACCGGCTTTTATAGCCTCTTCTTCAGTGCAAAACCATTTATCCCCTTTGTTAAGATTCATCACCACCTGGTTATAATGCCGAAAAGAAGGCAAATGATACCACCTTTTGTCATAAATATCTAAGTTACCTTTAATTAAACAACCGGAATCTGAGGGGGCGCATTGACTCCACTTTCCCTTAACTTCTAAATAGCCTTTATGAGCCGCTCTAATAAGTTCCTCCTGATATTTTAAATTAACCGTATCCAAAAAAAACTCACCCGCTCCAATCTCCAATAAATATTGATTTAAAAATATCTTTTCTTTCCCCGACTTTAAAAAAACATAAGCTAAAACCCTACCAAAGCGGTCCATTTCATTCTTATCTGTTTTAAAATAAACCCTTTTTTCCAAAACCAAAGATTTTAAAACCTCCAAAGACTCTAAAGCATAACACTCTGTCTCTATCTCCCCCTTCCTTAGCTCAGGAGCATCAAAATTAAGCAGTCTAATCACCCGGCCATCCTCAAATTCAAATGTATCTCCATCTCTAACTTTAACCACCACTCCTGAATCCTGAAAAAGAAAATTAGGGGAATAAATCCCTAAACCAACCAAAAGAAGAGAAATAAAAGAAAAAAGATAAATAAATGTCTTTTTAATAGCCATTACTTTAGCTTACTACAAATAAAAAATCCAAATCCAGCTTAAATCTTTGTATTTTAAAAACTTTCTTCAGTAATAAGCTCTATTGAACGCCCCCTGTTTGATACTATAGCTCCCCGGACCAGGCTATCTGTGGCTAATGGCCTTCTGTCAAGAGCCTTAACTAAACTAACTGCTTCTTCAAAAGTGGCTCCAATACTCACTAAATCAGTAAAAACTCTCATCAAACGGGGTAAATCTTCTTGGCGAATATTTTCCCGGTTCTCTGGTTTGAATTTCTACTGGTCCTGGTTGAAGTTCATTAGTTTCCATTTTTCCACCTCCTTTCAAAATTATATTTCAATACCCAAACGCTCAACTATAGAATCATTTAACTCACATAAAGCCATTTGTTGTCCCATATAAACCTCAGGATTTCCATGATATCTATCTGAATCTGATTCCATCACTTCTGCCAAGACAACCCGTCTTTCTTGATATCAAATTCCTAAAGCTGCTTCTAAAGGACATTTTTCCTTTTCCGCTATTGCTTGAACCTCTAAACAGTGGTCTCCAATTGGATCAAAACTATTTTCTGCTATTATCCCTCCTAAATTAAAATTGGCCTATTATATCATATCCCCCATTGACCAGAAATAAACCCTTGTGTTATCTTAAACTATAAGAATAAATTTATGAATAAAGTTTTTTTTTACCTTATTAGCTCTTTTCTGCTACTTTCCCTTATTTATTCTCCCTATGTTTTAGCAGAGGATAAAAAAGCGCCAGTCATTAAACCAGTCTTAAAAAAAGAGCCAGAGGTTCCCCAAATTAAACTAGATAAAGACACTTATGTTGATTCTTTGTATCCTGATCTTAACTTTGGCACTGACCCCTCTTTAAGTGCTGGCTATACTTCCAGCACCAAAATTATGTTTCTTCAATTTAATCCCTCTGATTTAACCCTTAAAAACGAAGAAAAAGTATTTTTAGTTTTAGAGCTAGATAAAAGCTATGGCCAGATGGAAACAATTGAATCAGAAATTCTTCTTCCTAGTCAATCCTGGGAAGAAGAAGGCTTAACTTGGAACAACAAACCATCTTTGTATGATAGTGAACTTAATATTGGCTTAGAAGCTACTCCTGGAGCCCAAAAAATTGACCTGACTCCCCTAGTTTTAAAATGGCAGGCTGGAGAGCTGGAAAACTATGGTCTGGCTATTTACCATTCTTTGCAAAGCTTTGAAAGAAACTATTTTTCCCGGGAAAATGAAAAAAAATTCCCTTACCTAGTAGTTGAAAACCAGACACCAACAGACGAGAAAGAAAAGATTACCGCTTCTAATGAGGAAAATAACGACGCTAATCCTTTAATTTTAAGCCAGGAAATAGATAGAGAAATCCTGCCTTTCCCAGAAAAAATGCTTAAAAACAAATCATTAAATAATAAAAACAGCTCTTTTGAATTAAACAATATCTTTAAACAAGATAATCTCTTACCAGTCTTAGGACTTTGGACTACCTCAGTCATGGCCTTTCTTTTTAAGGCTTTTAAAGAATTTGCTTAAAGTTTTTCTTTTCTTAAGAGTAACTCCCCCTTGACATGATCTTGAATTATCCAATATTATCTATTTAAGGGGGTTTGTGATATTGTCCTGCCTAAATAATGTTAGTGGTTTTTTTCAATCAAGCTTGCTTAAAATCGGTCGAGCTTTAATTAAGCGGGCAAAAAGAGTCATTCATTTTCTAAAGCACCACCCGATTCAACTTGGTTTTCATCTAATTGTCTTTTTTTTAGCGGCTACTTTATACTGGACATTTTTACAAGACCTACCCGATCCCTATCTTTTAGCCCAAAAACAGCCCAATGCCACTACCAGGATTTATGACCGGAACGGCAACCTCCTTTACAAAATCTACGATGAAGAAAACCGGACTTTACTGGCTTTAGAAGAAATCCCCAAACATGTAATTCAGGCAACAATAGCGATTGAAGACCAAAACTTTTACACCCACCGAGGATTATCATTCAGAGGTATTCTTAGGGCTGTCCGCCATGATTTTTTAGAAGGAGAGGAAAAAAGTCTTGGTTCTTTACAAGGCGGCTCCACCATTACCCAGCAACTGGTTAAAAATGCTTTACTAACCCCAGAAAGAACCTATATTAGAAAAATTAAAGAATTGGCTTTAGCTTCAATGGTAGAACTTCTTTTTACCAAAGATGAAATTTTAAACATGTATTTAAACCAGGTGGCTTATGGCGGCACCGCTTATGGAATTGAAGAAGCCAGCCAAACATATTTTAGTAAAGAAGCTAAACATTTGAACCTGGCAGAAGCCGCTTTACTGGCTGGTCTGCCAGCCTCACCCACCACTTACTCCCCTTTTGGCGCCAACCCTCAGCTGGCCAAACAAAGACAAATTCAGGTTTTAAACCGAATGACTCAAGAAAAATATATTAATTCTGATAATGCTCAGGCTGCGGAAAAAGAAATTTTAACCTTTGCTCCCCGAATCATTCCTATTAAAGCACCTCACTTTGTCTTATACATTAAAGATGAATTATCTAAAAGATATGGCCCCCAAGTAGTGGAAAAAGGCGGTCTTCAAGTCTATACCACTCTGGATATTAACATCCAAGAAGAAGCGGAAAAAGCCGTTAAAAAGAATATCGAAAGCATTAAAACCAGGTATAACTGTAATAATGGGGCTTCTTTAATAACTAAACCTTCCACCGGAGAAATTTTAGCCATGGTTGGTTCAGTCGATTTCTTTGACTTGAAAAATGACGGCAATGTTAATTTAACCACCTCTTTAAGGCAACCTGGTTCTTCCATTAAGTTAGTTAACTATTCTTATGCTTTAGAACACGGCAACTATACCCCCTCTTCTGTTATTATTGACTCTCCCGTCTCCTATTCTAATGCCTGGGAAACCTATACCCCAGTTAACTATGACGGTAAATTTAGGGGCCGAGTCACTTTAAAAAAGGCCTTAGCCTTATCTTTAAATATTCCGGCCGTTAAAGTCCTCGCTTCTTATGGGGTGGATAAAATGGTTGAACAGGGTCGGAAAATGGGGATTACCACCTGGAATGAACCGGATAAATATGGCCTCGCTTTAACTTTGGGCTCAGCTGAAGTAAAAATGGCCGATATGGCCGTTGTTTTTGGCTCGATTGCCAACATGGGAGTAAAAAAGAACTTAACCGGCGTTAAAAAAATTATTGATTCTAAGGGCAAAGTTTGGCAGGACATTGAAAAACCCAAAAAACTCTGGGCTCAGATTGCCCAAAAAGCTTATGCTTCAGCTGACGAACCGGTTGACGGCCAGCAAGTTGTCTCTGAATTTACTGCCTGGCAATTAATTGATATTCTCTCTGATAATGCCGCCAGGGCCGAAGAATTTGGCCAAAATTCTCCTTTAAGAATAAAGAAAGATGATAAAACAGATGCTCGGATTTTTGTTAAAACCGGGACTTCTAATGATTTTAGAGACAACTGGACTGACGGCTGTTCCCCGGACTTCTGTGTCTTAACCTGGGTAGGCAATAATGATAATCAGCCGATGAGAAAAATTGCTTCCGGTATTACCGGAGCAGCGCCTATGTGGCATGACATAATGGCTAAACTTACTGAAGATAAAAAAGAAAGTGATTTTTCCAAACCGGAAGGCATGATTGAAGTTGAAGTCTGCGCCACCAATGGTCTTCTCCCTTGCTCTGGCTGTCCCCAAACCAAAAAAGCCTGGTTTGTTCCCGGCACTGAACCAACTCAAAAATGCCATATACCCTCGCCCCAAGAATGCCAAGCCAGAAAAAAGAAAATGGAAGAAGAAGCTAAACCGGCTGAAGAAATTGTTAAAGCTTTAGCTGGCTGTCCTCTAGAAGGACCTAAACCTTCACCTTAAACTTAAGTAAGTAAAACCAACTATTTCCCTCTAAATTCCAAAACTCTATCTCCCCTATTTAAAATTATGAAAAAATATTTGACTTCTTATTTTAAGAAAATTATAATACTGGCATTATAAGGAATAAATAAGATGACAATTGAAAGATTAT
>PEZT01000027.1:0-13039 GCA_002773945.1 Candidatus Beckwithbacteria bacterium CG10_big_fil_rev_8_21_14_0_10_34_10
AATAACACTAACTAGTTTAGCCTTGGAGGCTATCGTTTTACAAGAACCCAAAGAAAAACCTACATGTCAACTAAATTGCTGAAACTTTAACAAAATTAAATCAAGAAGAAGGAACATTTCTTATTAAATTTTTGATTTTAAATTCTGGTAATAAAAGGAAGAAAAAGAAAATATTAATAAATTAAACAGCCAGTACCAGGGACATAAGAAGCTTAAAGCACACTGGCAACCTAAAATCCAATGAACAATTTGAGAAAGAATTCCCAGCATTAAAGGGACTGAAAACCAGTTTTTAATCTCTCTTTTTCTAATCAAAAAATAATATAAGAAACTTAAAACTGCCTGAATTAACAATGGCAACCACCATAAACTTTCCCACCAAGGACAAGTAGCCTCTCCTTTAACTTCCCCCTCTTCTTCAATAACTCCCTCAACTTCCCCTTTTTCCTCCACTTCTTCTTCTTCCTCATAAAATACCGGTAAATAACCTCCAATTTGAAAACTTAAATCACTTAAAGCGGAAACAACGGCTCCGTCCCCTCCATCACCATCTCCCCCAACCCCGATGACCACTTCATCATCAGTGTCGGCAAACCTTATAACTAAATCAAACTTAGCTTGTTTTCCCTGGTATTCATTCCCCGCTGAAGATGAAAAATAAATTGTAATATCATAAGTTAATTCTTCCCCTGAATTAATATCAGTTAACCGAAGATCTCCTTGATTCCAAAAGTCTCTCATGGTTTTAGTCATTCCAGAACCAAAATAGTAGTTAGAACCTTTCTTTAAAGAAAGGAATAAAACCTGAGCTAAATTGCCAGTATCCGAATAATCCTCGGCCTTAGTATAGTTCTGATGCTTTTTACTCCCAATATTTTTAACCTTAAAACTCCGGGTTTCAGTTAAACCAGGATACCAAACAGTGCTCGCTGAAAATAAAGGATCATCATAGGTAACTTGAAGGTCCCCACTGGTTTTAACAACCGCCCAGGCTTTTTTAGATCCCAAAGAAAATAAAACTAGATTTAATAAAAATATTAATCCTAATTTTATTAAATTTATTCTTTTCATTTTACTATTCTATCCCCTTTTCCATAATTTTTTCTTGATCTCCATTTTTCAAAATCACTTTTAAGTTTAAATTAGAAACATTCGTGTTAAAAGTACAAATCTTCCCTTCAGCAGAACAAGTCCCCAGTTTTAAATCATCCCGCTTTATAAAATCTAAACCCTTAACCTCTATTTGTCCTAATATTCCCTGACTACCCTGATCTGAATCATAGGAAACCTCATAATTTAAATCTTCCCAATTAAGTAAATTAAAAACTTTAAAACCAACATTTTCTTTTTTCTGGTCAAGATAAAAACTTAAATAAGGGAAGTTAAATTGGGATAGATTAGGATTACCTGGAGTCCCTTTCTCCACAAAACCTGAGTCCCAAAAAAGGCTAATATCACCTGGATTAGCTAAACAAGTATGCCAGGAAGAAGCGTCATAACCATTACCAGGACTATCATTTCTCTCCATAGAAAAATATATATCAGCCAAATTATCATATTCTCCACCAGCCGGATCACCCTGACCATTATCAACCTGATCAATTAATAGAGCCCCTAAAGCCGGATCACCATCATAAAGTCTTAAATTCAAACCAATATCCGCCAGTTCAAAATTCAAATCATCAGTATTACCCCCACCTACCACCAAACAATCAGACCCTGGACAAGTTAAACTTATGGCTGAATGAGCCTCATCATATTCTGAAACCAATAAATAGCCATGAGGAGCTAAAGTCACTCCCGGAGAAAAAGTATACATACAGGTTTCGACTCCGCCATTAACTTTAACAAACTGCCACCAGGATAAATCAATAAATTCTCCAGTCATATTCCTAATCTCAATCCACTCATCACTAGGACCAAAACTTTTGGACCCCATCCACATTAACTCATTTATAACTACCTCACCCTCAGACACATCAGGATCAACGGCAAAAGATAAAGTTGTCCCTACAGCCGGATTAGATATTAAAGACCAGTTGGGAGCACTATCTCCACTTTTCAAAGCAAAATGATAAGTGGTACTGCTATCTAAACCTGGAACATCAAAACTTTCAAAACTACCCGGTAATTTAGGAGCCGGTAAATTAGAGACCTTGTGAGAAGCAGTAAAATCAGCTTCAGTTAAAATTGGTCCACCCTCAGCCTCACTCCGGTACCGCAAATCATAAACCATGGCCTGACCAGTCAAACTATCATCAAGAGGCGCAGTCCAAGAAACATTAATGGCTGCCTTAGAAATTCCCACCGCCGATAAATCAATTACCTGACTTGGCGGATTATTATTCTTCACAATTCTCCTAGTCTTAATTCCCTCCACATTGCCGGCATTATCAATGGAATAAAAAGAAACTATATTATCATCAGAAGGCAAGTCTGAACCCATAAAACCAGTCCCATCATCCAGAGTAAAATGGATTCCATCTAAACTATAATGAGTGGAAGCCACCCCGCAGCAATGAGCCACCATAAAGTGAAATTCAGTTGCGTCTGAAGCAAAGACTTCTGATGTAGTTACATTATCAATATATACCCAAGATTGTAAATACTCATCACTGGTATTACCAGAATAGAATATTATTTCTAAAACCGGATCAGCAATCCCGGTTAAATCAAAACTAACTTGATTCCAGCCAGTGCTATTGGGAATAGTTAAAGGATCCATATCATCCACCTCAAAAGCAGTAATTCTAAATACCTCATAATCATTTATTTTTACTATCATTCCCGGATTATCAAAAAAAGAATCCATGGTATAAAAGTTATAGTAAAAGGAAACGTTTTTCGCCCCATTATCAATTTTCTGACTTAACTTATTCTCCCAAATCTCATTCCCAGGCTCACCAACATCTCCAATTTTAGCCATATATGAACCGTCATAAGCTAAAGGTTCAAACACATCTCCTGTTATAACTGAGACATCACCAATTGTCTCCCAATCCAACAAACCCGCTTCAAAATTCCCATTACTAACTTTCTCATTAATTATCTGAGTATCATTAATAAAATTACCGGATAATAAACTTGTATTTGGAGCTAAAGTACAAATAAAAGTAGAAGTATCAGCTAAAGGATACTCACTTTCTTCTAAAACTCCATTTCCATTAGTATCATTCTCAATGTTTCCCCAAACATCAACTCCAATCGTAAAAAATTCTATCTCTCCACAAGGAAAAGCTGACAAAAAAGAAAAACTACCAGCATAAGGATTAGCATCAGCAAAATCATCATCATCAAAATAAGTCCAACTTCCCCCCTCAAATCTATAATACAACCACACCTTATCAACTAAACTATGAGCATCTGAAACAGAATATGAAACAGGAAAACTAGAAGTAGTCATATATTCAGGTAAAGGATCAGCTTGGGATTCAGGCGCAACCCAATCAGCTGTTTTCAAAGTTAAACTATTAATCTCTGATTGATCTCTATACTCAGAATTAGTCAAAGGAATATAGTTAAGCCCGAAAATAAGGAAAATTAGTAATTTAAACCAAACTTCTTTTATCATTCTTCTTTAGGTTTTTTTCTTTTCTTTATCAGTCTTTTTAATTCCTTTTTTATTTTTAAAAATTCTTCGTAAACAATAATTGTCGCTGGAACAACAACCAATAAAACTAAACCTTGAGGCTTTTTAGCAGCGGCAACCGCATAACCCATATAAGGAACTTTAAATTTTACTGCTCCTAATATTTGTTCTTTAGTAATTAAGTCTTTTTCCGGAGAATTATTAGCATCCCCTTTAGTTTTAAAATAAATAATCTCATCAGTAACAAGTTCTTCAATAATCCTATGAGTAGTAGTTGATTTTGGATTAGAAAGATTTTTAAAGTCTTTGTTTTTAAAAGTAATAATATCTCCAGTTTTATAATTTTCTTGCTTTTCAATTATAATAAGGCTGCCGGTGGAAATGGCTGGTGACATTGAACCAGACTGAACCGCAAAAAGCTTGTACCCGGGAGGAATTTCAAAGGCAGTTAAAACCACTATTCCCCCAATCACTAGAAAAACTAGGAAAAATAGAAAATAAATAATCTTTTTCTTTTTTTTATTAATATCTTTTTTCTTAAATTTAAACATCTGGCAGGTTGCGTAAAAAATTACGCAACCAGGCTAAAGGCTTAAACAATTATGGTGCTATTTGAATAGCATCAAAATGAATGTTAAAGCTAGCCGTTCCATCAGCTATTTCATTTCCAGCTGAACTTGGAACTTTCAAAAAGAATTTAAGCGCTTTTGAATATCCTCCATAACCACCTGAGTGATCATTAGGAATAAATCCACAAGTGACTGGGTCAGCAGAACCACTAACATATGTAAAAAGATCATGTGAGTGAGTTTGCCACCAACTTAAAGTATGAAAACCGGTACCAACTCCCATGTTGTCACAATCACCACCCCAAGCCATTGCCATTTGAATTGTATCATCCAAGACTGCCACATCTTCAGTATAGCTAGTAACGGTTGCGCTGACAGCCAAATTAATGGGTGAATTACTCCAGTTTCCTAAATAAATAGCTCCGTCTGGACTGCCCCAGCTACCTTCATATCCTGGATATAAATCATCAGGAAAAGTAACATTTAGTTCAGCTGCTGACGCATCATCAGAATACCAATGACCCATAGTTACCTGGGTCATTTGTAAATCAGCATTACCAGTTGAAAAAGTTAAACCAGTTATTTCCGCGTCATCACTGTATAAAGCTCCTGTAGCTCCAACCACTAATCCTAAGGCTAAAACTATACTCATTAAGGAAAAAATTATTTTTTTCATTTTATTTTTCACCTCCTCTCAGAGGACAGAGTAAAAAATACACAAAAAAACCAACCAGTATAGGTTGGCTACTTGTGGTCAAAATATTTGAAGCTAATAGTCCTGTTGAAAACATAAAAATAGCCCAGGGCAAAAAATACTGGGCAGTTTTTATATTCTATTTTTAAATTGTATTCAATATACTAGAGCAATTGATAAGCCTTTGTCAAGCTGAAGATATAACCACTAAAAAACCCCACTATATTAGTGAGGCTCTTTAGAATGAAGAGGAAACAGCTAGCGGGTGTAAAAAATCTCAGAGTATGAGAAAAGGGTGGGGTGTAGCTTTTGCTTTGTGGAAAAAAGCAACATTTCTTATTAACTTTTTCCTGGTGATCTCTCACCAAGTTAATAAGGCTACACCCCCTAAATCTATAAACTTCAAACCTCCGGTTTGTCCTGGTCTCCTAATTCAGCAGCTGTTTGCATCCTTCATAAATTTACTTGTATCAGTGCTGAAAGAACTATGGTTGCGATCAGAACCTATCTTGATTTTGTCGGCCAGGTGATTTGGTGACTTTAAGCCTTGGGCACTCGGTACATTTTGCCTAAGGTTAAAATCAAGATGACTATGATTATTATGTTTCCAAAAGTTGTTTTGAACATTTTTTTATCCTTTTTTGTTTTCTTTTTCCTTGTTTTTTTGTAAGAAATCTTCCAAATGTTTCTCCTTTAACATAACAAACAAACATCTCAAAACTTATATAGTACCAAAGCTGCCCTATAAGCTTTGAACCTCAAACGAAAAACCGCCACCATTGAACTGACAATCTACCTGAACTTGAATTTGAACTATGAACATGTTTATCTCCTATATATATACGTTTTCATCCAATAACCATACCAGTAAAACAACATCCCAATCTTTCATATGAAATGTCAAGAAAATAGAAATTTAATAAATTGGAGTCACTTGGTTTTTCTCATTCACCTTAACTTTTAAACTCCAAGCTAAAGCATTGGCAATGGCTACTCCAACCCTAGTGCTGGTAAATGAACCTGGTCCAACATTAACTTTAATTTCAGTAATATCTTTGAAATCTTTTTTAGATTTTTTTAAAACTTTTTTAATTAAGCTTAAAACATCCTGATCACGAGGATTGCGGTACTTCTTTTCTATTCTAACCTCTCCCAAGCTAACATCTGCCCTTAGGTTATTACTGGTATCAATCTTTAATAATAATTTTTCTTTTTGTTTCATTAAGGTAAGAAAAATAAATATTAACTCTATTTTTAGGCAATATTTTATCTACTTTTTCCGCCCATTCAATCACTACAATATTTTTTTTATCCTTTAATAATTCTTCTAAATCAAAGCTTTTTAAGTCTTTCACTGACTCTATTTTGTAACAATCCAAATGTATCAAGTTAAAACCCTTCCCCTTATATTCCTTCATTAAAAGAAAAGTAGGGGAGCTGACTCTATCTTTAACTTTTAAAGCCTTTCCCAAACCTTTAACAAAAGTGGTTTTCCCAGAACCTAAAGGTCCATACAAACAAGCTAATCTATTTTTCTTAAATTTTTTTTTTAATATTCCCGCTATTTTTCTAGTCTCTTTTTCAGAAGCAGAAATAAAAGTATTTTTCTCTTTTTTGAAAAAACAAAGATTATTCTTAATTGTCAAAAAAGATAAGAAACTGCCGGTAAAATCAAAACCAACATCCATTAACTTGCTGTGTCTGCCTGGAACAAAGCTCTGGTGATATTCATCAGAAAGAGAATAAAGAAAACAAAAAAGAAAAGAAGTTAAAGCCGCTTTTTTAGAAAACTCCATCTTTCCTTTATTAATTGCCCGGTAAAACAGAAAGAAAAGAATCCCATACTCTAATATATGGGCTGTTTTTTTTAAAATAAAATCCCACCAAATAATTTCAGGAGCCGGTAGAGTGGAAACAGCAGAAAGAGAAAATATTACTAAGCACCATAAAAAAACTGGTGTCCAAAGCTTTAAATAATCTTTTTTCTCCATAAAAGAAAGTATATCATAAAAAATCTTTAAAAAAGGAAAACCCGTATTCTAGCTACTCCTGCAACCCTTAGAGATTAAGGTATTCTGTAAAAACCTCCATGGGTGTTTTGAATTTTAATCTTTTTCTGGGTCTGTTGTTTAACTCCCATTCTCCATCTTTTAGATCTTCATTTGTAATTTTACTGAAATCAGTTCCTTTGGGAAAGTAGTATCTAATCCACAGATTAGCATTTTCATTACCTCCTCTTTGCCAAGATGAGTATGGATCAGCAAAGTAGGTTTTCATACCTAACTTTTTTAAGCTTGTGTGTTTGGCCATTTCCATACCATTATCTAGAGTAGTTGACTTTCTAAGCTTTTTAGGTAAAGATCCAAATATTTTCTTCTGAGCTGAAAGGGTTTCATCAGCACTGATAGCTTTAAGTTTTTCAAACCTGATTAAGCTGCTAACTCTCTCATATTCTGTATGCAGACCATTGGTATGGCCTCTGCCTACAATACTGTCTCCTTCCCAATGACCAATCTGTTTTCTTTGATCAATTAACTTTGATCTTTGATGGATAGAGACTCTATCTGGAATTCTGACTCTTTGGGTTTTTCTGCCTTGTTTTTTCCTTCTCCTTTTCTGCTTGCGCCTTAAATATTCCCATAAATGCTTATCTTTACTCTTGGGGTGATAAATGAACTGATAAATAGTTTCATGACAGATCCAAAAACTTTTATCTTGAGGATGATTAGACTTTAGTCTACCGGCTATCTGCTCTGGACTCCAGCCTGCTCTGAGCTTTCTTAGAACATAGGCATAGATCTTTTGGTTCTTTAATGGCTGTTTGGCTCCCCAAGCTTTCTTTTTTCTTGCTTCGGTTTTAGCCTGGGCATTTAAAGGCTCATAAAACTTTCCCTGAAAACTATTCCTTTTAATTTCCCTGCCAATAGTAGAAACTGATCTGCCTAAAACCCTGGCAATTGTTTTATGAGAATATGCTTTGCTTTTTAACTGGGCAATTAAAATTCTTTCAGTTTTAGTTAATTTCCTGAATTTTGGTATTTGACTCACCTCCATCTTGATCATGGAGGAGATGATACAAAACTACCTTAGGGGGTTGCAATCGTTTTTAGAACTCGCGAAAAACAATTCTTTTAAAAGCCTCCTTAAAAACTTTTTTTCCTAGATTTTTTAATTAGTTTATTAATTTTAGGCTTTAAAAAGGGAAAACTGGCGGCTAATAAGAAAAAAGCGCCACTACCGCTAATTAATAAAGGTAAAGATAAATTAAATTTCTCATCTTTATTATCCCCTGATTGGCTAGCCTGACTACTGCTGGTTCCAAAAACCTCACCCGTAAAATCAATTTCTCTCTCACTATCTTTAGACTCATTTTTGTAATTTGCTGGAGTTAAAGAAGCTAAATTGCTGGAAGGAGAAACAAAACTAGGACTAGGAGAAACACTTTCTTTCTCTTCTTCCTCATCATTTTCTTCCAAGACTACATTAATCTCTATCGTGTCACCTGAATTAATTGTTCTTTCTTCCAGCCAATCCTTAAACCCGCTTTTCTCCAGCTTTATCTCATGTTCTCCAAAATAGCACTCAACATAAGTATCACAAAGACAGTCTGAACATATTTTTAATTCTTCTGGAGCATAATGATGGATGTATTCTCCATCAATATATATTTTGACACTTTTAAGAATATTATCATCCTTATCCTTAACCTCATTTATCTTTAAAAGTCCATCTTCATTAGAACTTGGGCTTGGAGAACAAGACGGACTAGGAGAAGGAGAAAAAGCAGCTTCCCCATTACTCTGTCCTGGAGTAGGGGAACTAAAAGTTGTAAAGCTACCTCCATCAGGACTTCTACCCCAGGAAATCCCAATTTCTGGATCAGAACTGTAACTATAACTATCTATTTCATTTCCTTTATCATCTTCTAATAAAAGGCTATCTCCCCCATTGTTAAGCCAACTACTATAAGAAAAGTTAAAAAATGAGCCGGGACCAATTACTTCACCTGAATTAAAAATCTTAACATTTTTGTCATCCTTAAAACTCCACCCTGAAATATCTACTTCTTGATTATCTGAATTATACAACTCAATCCAATCAGAACCAGAAGTAGGGTGAGGTAAAAACTCATTAATATAAACCTTAGCTAAACAAATTTTAGGAAGGAATAAATAAAAAGGAAGGAAAAATATCAAAGAAGGTAATAATAAAGCGCTTTTCTTCCTCTTTTTCTTTATTTTTTTAAATATCTTGCCCCTATTAATAATTAACATGAAGATATAAAGTCTCTAGATCTGAATTATCATGTTCCAGTTTAACATAGCGAAGACTACAACCAACATTATAACTCCCCCGATATAAAGTTCCGCCCTGGACTGCTTTAACTTCATTAGAGGACCCCTCTATATCAATCCCATTATGAAAACTGTAAATTTGACCCACCCAGGTATTTTGAACTGCCCAAGTATGTCCATAACCCTGGTTTAAAGTTATTTCCGGATTTAAAGGCCAATTCCAACTGCCGCTAGGATTAAATGAATCAGCAGGAACACAATCTCCTCCGCCGGAGCAATTACGATAACTTACCTGTTTTAAATAATTAAAAGGATTCTGGACTTCATTGTTTTTTACTACCATAAAATGGAGGTGAGTTCCGGATGAGTTACAAGACCCACCGGCAATGACTGAAGCAATTCTTTGACCCTCATTTATATGGCCTACTTTAGTTTCATCCCCATAACCAGCAATAATTCCCTGGATGGCTTGATATTCTGCTCGAGCAACTGTTAACAATCTTTGATACTCTTGTTCATCATTTTTTGTTTTTTGTAGAATATAGGCTTTTTCCTGCTTTTGAGTATCTAGAGAAACTTTTTGAATTTGTAGCTGAGCTTTTAATTCTTCTTCTTGTTTTTGCTTTTCCTCTTTTAAACTTTTCTGAGTATCGTAGTTCATCTTGGATTTTTGCATTTGGAAAAGTAAATCCCGGTCATGAAGTTGAACAATCTTTAAATACTTTAACCTGGACATAGCTTCTCCCAGGCCACTAGAAGTAAATAAATAGTGGATAGGGTCTACCAGTCCCCGCTTATATGTCTCTTGAATCCGGGAACTTAATATTTCCGAAACATCAGCCAGACTATTATCTAAAATCCCAATCTTGGCTGACAATTGGTTTATTTCTTCAGTTAAAATCTTTAATTCCTGCTCTGTGGCTAGAATCTGGGTTTGAGCTAAACCAATTTTGCTGTCTAAATAGCCAATAGTTGAAGCTAGAGTTTTTTGCTCGCCCTGAAGTTCAGAAATTTTAGATTCATATTCCTGAATTTTTTTGTTTAAATCATTTAATTTATCTTCTTCTTCGCCCGCTTTAAGGGGTGAAGCAAAAAACCCAAAACAAACCAGGAAAACAGTCAGAAGAACTAAAGCTAATTTAATTCTAACTTTCATTTTTTAAGAAAGCGGCGGACAGCCAAAACACTTCCCAAAAAGCCAACCAGCATTCCCATAAAGATCATGGCTGATAACAAAAGCAGCATAAACCAGAAAGGAACGGGTAATAAAGAAATATCTCCCAACCAGGATAATAAAACCGGAGTACTATATAAAAGAATAATATAGCTTAAGCTCCAAGCCATGAAAGCGCCGGCGGCTCCATAAAAGATGCCTTCCAAAACAAAAGGCTGGGAAATAAAAGCCTTAGGAGCCCCAATTAATTCCATGGTTTCAATTTCATCCTTTTTGGATAAAATCTTTAAACCAATAACCACCACCACCACTAAAAGAGATTGGGTTAAAAGATAAAGAATTAGACTTAAACCAAAAATTCTAATATTTCTTACCCAAGAAGACAATGACTCAACAATATCCTCGTAAAAAGCAATATCTTCCACCCCTTCTTGACTGGCTAAAATATCTTTTAACTTAGATAAAGATTCAATGTTAGTGCTGGAAATTTCAATTGAAGGCGGTAAAATTTTGTAATTAACCAGTTCCAAAAGCAAAGGATCATCTTTGTTCTTCTCTTTATAGATTGCCTCGGCTTCATGAATAGATACATATTTGAAACTAGCCAGTTTATCAGTCTGCTCTAAAGTGTTTTTAATCTGGGTAATCTTTTCCTGGGGAATATCTTTTCCTTTTTCAAAAAAAGCAATTACTTGCGGGGCTTCCTCAAAATATTTTAAAACCCTGACTGAACCAACACTAATTAAAGAAAAAATACTCAAGGCAAAAAAAGTCAAAAACATAATCATTAAAGCCGCTAAAGTCTGATAAGGAGTTCTCCTAATTTGGTTCCAGGCAGTTTTGAATTTACTGGCCATCTTTATTCTCCTTCTCTTTTTTTAAAAATTTTAAACTAAACCTTTTTCTTTTTTTCTTTTCTTTTTTATCCTCTTTAATGTTTGTTTCTTTATCTTCATCTTTTTCCTCTTTCTTTTCTTCCTTCTCCTTCTCTTCCTTCTCTTCTTTCTCTTTTTCTCCCCCAACATCAACCTTAACTAAAAACTCATTTAACATATCTTTTTTCTTATCTTCTTTCTTCCTCTTCTTCTTTTTTCTCTTATCTGGCTCCTCTTTTTTACCTTCTTTTTTCTTTTTCTGATCTTCTTCATCCTCTTTAATAATATCTTTCTTTTTCTCCGCTCCTTTTATCCGAGCATTAAGAAGTTCAATCACTCTCTTGCCTAAATTTTTAACAATTCCTTTGTTATGAGTGGCCACAATGACGGTTGTTCCCTCTTCATTAATCTTTTTTAATATTTCCATAATTCCCCAGGCAGTATCTTCATCCAGATTGCCGGTTGGCTCATCAGCAAACAAAATCTTGGGACTGGCAATTAAAGCTCGGCCAATGACCACTCTTTGAATCTCCCCTCCGGATAACTGGCGAGGGAAAGAATGTTCCTTCCCCTCCAAACCAACTAAAGAAAGGACTCTTTTAACCCTTTTATCAATTAAATCCTCCGCTTGTCTTAAGATCTCTAAAGGCAAAGCAATATTTTCCTTAATAGTTTTGTCAGAAAAAAGTTTAAAATCCTGAAAAGCCGTCCCAATCTTTCTTCTTAACGCCGGGATTTTACTCTTTTTAATTTTACCTATATTTTCCTGATCAATAAAAATCTGACCCTTATTAGGTTCAATCTCTTTTAAAAGCAAACGGGAAATAGTGGTTTTCCCGGCTCCAGAAGCGCCGGTAATAAAGATAAAATCCCCTTTATTAATGGTAAAAGAAACCTCATCTAAAACTAGATTCCCGTTTGAATAACTTTTAGTGACTTTGTTAAATATAATCATCTAACCCCAAGAAAGGCTATTTTTTAAAAAAACCTTAATTAATATCTTCAGTTTATCTAATCTTTTATTCTAAAACTTCTAATTTACCCACATCCATTAACCAAGCGGCTTTTTGAGCGGAGAATGTTTCTCCCCAAACTTTAACCTGATGATCAACAAACTTATCTAAATCAATTATTGAAGAGGTTAAATATACCGTCTGGGTTTCTCCACCTGGTCTAATCAAATGATGAGAACCTTCCCCATCAAGACCGCCAGCCTGAAGCTTCCCTTCAGCTGAATCTCTAAAGGTTTTTTCATCCGCTACTCCCACGGTTATTCCTTTAGTCACTGCCTCCTCACCCAAATTTCTGGATGTTGGGGCTGAAGTATTTTTTTGGTTCCAAGAAAGAAAATAGCCTGATCCAACACCGGCTAAGACTAAACCCAAAACAGTCAAAACCATTTTAAGCTTTTTCTTATCTTTTTTAAGGCTTTTAGGACTAAAATCCTTAACTAATTTTTCAATTTTTAAACTATCTTTATCAGGCTTACCTGAATCAATTGTTACTTTTTTTAGCATTCCACCTCCTTTTTTTAATTAACTCTTTAATAATACCAGTTTTTAAAAACTTTAATCAAGCTGTCGCAATTCCGCCTCTATAAAACCATCAAGATTACCATCTAAAACCAGATCCGGATTAGATTCTTCATGTTTAGTCCTTACATCCTTAACCATTTTGTAAGGGTGCAAAACATAAGACCTAATTTGATTTCCCCAGGAAGCAGTTCGATATTGACCTTTAATGGCTTTCATTTCCTTGGCTTTTTCCTCTTCTTGAATCTGCCAGAGTTTAGCTTTTAAAATTTGCATGGCAATCTTCCGGTTCTGTTCTTGATGCCGCTGAG
>PEZT01000027.1:13085-14989 GCA_002773945.1 Candidatus Beckwithbacteria bacterium CG10_big_fil_rev_8_21_14_0_10_34_10
AAAAGAAGTTTGTCTTAAACTGTCAGCATTAAAAGGCGACTGCCTGACTAAACGATGAGCCCCTTTTTCCCGCTTTAACATTCCATAAGCCCTAAACCCAAAGATTTTAATGACTACTCTTTTTAAACCAGCTTCTTCACCTCTTCTTTCATCAATCACTTCCATCTTAAAACCTTTTTTCTCCCCATATTTTAAATACATCCTATAAAGCATTTGAACCCAATCACAAGCCTCAGTTCCTCCCTGGCCAGCATGAATACTTAAAATTGCCTCCCCTGAATCATATCTGCCGGTAAATAGGGCCTGACTTTCAAATTCCTTAAACTTTTTTAAAAAAGATTCTCTTTCTTCTAAACTTAAATCTTTTTCCAATAAAAATTTTAAATCTTGAAACAGATCAATTTCCCCTTGAATTTCAGCTAAACGCTGCATTACCTTAGCTGCTTTTTGATGATCCTGCCAAAAAGAAGACTGGCTGCTTTTTTCTTCTAAATCCTTGACTTCTTTTTCTTTTTCCTTAAGACAAAGCTTTTTTTCTAAACTTAAAAGCTTATCTTTATATTCCTCTTTTTGGAAATCTATTTTACTCATCGTTTTTTAACCACTCCCCGCATATTTCTTGATAAATCTGGCTTCTCACCTCAGATTTAGCCTTTTCTATCTGCTCTTTGGGCAGATCTTTGTTAGCTTCCACCTGTTCAACCACAATCTGGTTAACCTTAGTGGTAAATTCTTTAACTACTTCTTGAGACATGATTTTTTGAGGAATATTTTTAACCTCTTCAACCGCCTTTTCCTGGAAAGACTCTAAATCTTCTCCGGTAGAAGTCCCTAAAACATCATCCACCCCTAATGTAACTTTTTTCAATCCCTCATCAACCACCACTTCTTCCACCCTTTCTTTTTTTAAGATGTTTTTATAAACAAAGTCTTTAAGCTTTTTATCTATCTCCGGATTAAAAGCATGAACTACCGCCACTGAGCCAAACAGGAAAATTAGGAAAGCAATAATTTTTTTAATTAATTTCATCCTAATTTCATTATACTATGAATAGGCTCACCTTTTAATCTCGGTTATTTCACTAAAATTTATTTGGAAAAAGCCGACGAAGACTAATACTTTCCTTATCCCTTTTAGAAAGAAGCATTTTTCCCTGAAGAATTGGCCAGGAAATATTAAGATCTTTATCAAAAACTGAAATAGCCAAATCTCCTTTGGAATCCCGCTCCTGATACAATTTATCAACTAAATACAAATAATTTAAAGGCGCTTTTAAAACACAAAATGAATTACCCACCCCTGAGGGAATATATAAACCCCCTTTTAAGCCATCAGCCTCAAAACCTAGCTTAAAATATTCTACCTTAGAAAAAGTCTTTGATTCTGGCCTTAAATCAACTAAAGCACAAAAACAAACCCCAGTCGTTACGACTGCCAGCTTATTCCAGTCCTCCGCATGAATTCCCCGAATCACATTTAACTTTGAGACAGATGAATTCATCTGTCTAACTTTAAAAGGAGAACCAATTACTTTTTCTAATTCATCCAACTTACAAAGCTCTGAATAAAATCCCCTAAAATCAGGGAAAAAAGTGGGGGAAACATAATACAAACCCTGAAAAGAAGTTTTATATATATTAGAACTAACCTTTTTATCCGGATTGGGTTTGTATAAAGAAACTTTATTATTCTTCATTTTCCTCTTTTTTAACTGGCCTTTTTTCTTCAGGCAATTCTCCAGTTAACCTAAATCTTATCCACTCGGTAATACTTAAATTATATGTCTTGGCTACCTGATTTGTCCACTCATGTAGAGTATCAAGGTTTCGTTTACCTCCCTGCTAAACTCAATTGGTGTTTTGTTGTTTAAAATCCAATTTTCAATTTTTCTCTGCGGGGTCAT
>PEZT01000022.1:0-12634 GCA_002773945.1 Candidatus Beckwithbacteria bacterium CG10_big_fil_rev_8_21_14_0_10_34_10
CTGGCTCCGGGAAGAACTGTTCCATATATATTCATAGTGACCCCAATTTTACCACTCATTAATGTTTCAAGGTGTCACTAAGGTGTCTGAACGAGAACATACTTTCCCAAAAAAATAGATATGATAGAATTAAACTATGTTAGATTTATTAATCAATAATCCTTTAGTTTTTCTTATCTGGCTTATTTCAATTCTTGCTGCGGTTTCCATTCATGAGTTTGCTCACTCTTTTATGGCAGATAAATTGGGTGATCCAACTCCCCGATTAGCCGGCCGTTTAACCTTAAACCCGATTGCTCATCTAGATCCTTTGGGAACTTTAGCTTTAATTGTTGCCCAAGTTGGCTGGGGCAAACCGGTTCCGGTTGATCCATATAATTTTAGAAACCCAAAAAGAGATTCAGCCTTAGTTTCTTTAGCTGGACCTTTAAGCAACTTTATTTTAGCCGGCCTTATTAGTCTTATTATTAAATTTCTCCCCCTAACTTTAAATCCTCTCTTAATTTTCTCCTTTATTTATCCCTTCTTAGCCATTAATATTGGTTTAGGGGTTTTTAACTTAATTCCTATTCCTCCTTTAGATGGTTCTAAAGTTTTAACCGGACTGCTGCCAACTAATTTAGCTTTAAAAGTAGAAGAAACCATGGCTGAATATGGCCTTATTTTACTGATTGCCATATTGCTGCCAATCTTTAACGGCACTTCTTTAGCCTCCATTGTTATTTTCCCCATAATTCAGACAATTTTAGGCCTTCTTCTCTAAAACTTTTCTCTTGACAAGCTAATATAAAAAGCTGGTATAATAATAATGGCCCTACTTTAAAAAGCAGTAAAAAGTACCAGGAGTTTTTCCTCCACAATACTTTTTAAAGGAGCTTAAGCGTTTCTTTAAACTATTTTAGTTTAAAGAACAGAGCCCCGTCCTGGAATTATCCGGGGAAATGCCTGGTATAATGCTTTAAGGTGGGGCTTTAGGTATCTATAAGCTGATGTAGCTCAGTTGGCAGAGCAGCTGTTTTGTAAACAGCAGGTCGTCGGTTCGACCCCGACCATCAGCTCTTTTTTTTGTTTCTTTAGAAAACAGTTAAACTCCCTCTAGACAATCTTAAAAAAAATCTTTATAGTGAAATTTAGAAGAAAGAATTAAAAACTTTTATGAAGGGGGGTGAATTAATTTATGGACGATCAGAATTTTGTCCCAGGGGCTGATCCAGTCACACCAGGAATACCCCCGGCTGAGCCCAGTGTTCCTCCTGTCAGTCCAACAACACCTGAGCCCAGTGTTCCTCCAATCCCTGAACCAGAACCAACACCTATACCAGAACCAACTCCTGGTGTTCCTGAACCAACACCCCCAACTCCTCAAGTTGACGGTGAAGAAGAAGAAAATAAGCCCGGTGAGTCACTAGACAGTACGCCTGCTGTTTAATAGTAGTAATAAAAAATGCCATAAAGCCGCTTTTTAGCGGTGGCATTTTTTGTTATAATAATAAAGGTTAATTATATCTATAATGTTTAAATGCTGGAGTGGCGGAGTAGACAATCGCACTAGTCTGTAAAACTAGCGGCCGTAAGGCCTACCTAGGTGCAAATCCTAGCTCCAGCACATTACTTTTATGAAAAACTGTCCAATCTCAGAAAAAACTCTTAATTATCTGTACTTTAAAAATAAACTGTCTGTTGCCGAAATTTCTAGAAAAATTCAAGTTTCTGAAAATAAAGTATCCTATTGGATGGATAAATATAATTTAAAAAGAAGGTCTAGAAGTGAAGCTACTTATGTTAAGCGTAATCCCACTGGTAATCCTTTTACTAAAAGAAAAGGTCTTAACCACCAACAAATCTTTTTAAAAGCATTGGGTTTGGGATTTTACTGGGGCGAGGGAACTAAAGCTGATAAATATAATGTAAGAATTTGCAACTCTGATCCAAAATTTATTCAAATTTTTCTTAGGTTTCTAAAGGAAATCTATCAAATTAAGGAAAAAAGACTAAGATTTGCTCTCCATCTTTTTGATGACATAGATCCCGATAAAGCAATAAACTACTGGTGTAAAGAATTACACCTTAATAAAAGAAATTTTTTAAAAACCCAGATCATTAAATTAAATAGAAAAGGCACATATATAAAAAAGTCAAAATATGGTGTTCTTACTCTAATATTTTATAATAAAAAATTAAGAGACATTATAAATAAAGAGATAGAAGAAATAAAAAGCTCCTGTAGTTAAGTGGTATAACAGTATCTTGGTAAGATACAATCTCGGGTTCAATTCCCGACGGGAGCTCAAATTATTTATAGTTATTTAAAAAAACTGAAAACACTATTAAGATCAGAGGTATCATTTAATTCCATATTAAAAATTATCTTCTCACAGTAGTCAGCTAATTTTTTAAAATAAAACTCAAAGTTTTTTTCATCCCAATCCGTTTTCTCATGATTAAAATTCAATACTTCTTCGGCCAACTTTAACTTGTTATCTGAAAGTTGATTAAAAATTATCTTTAAACCCTTACTTTTATCATCACCACAATTATTTGCTTCGCTGTGTTGATTAAGGGTAATAAATTCTTTAGCTAAATCCAAAACCTGCTCTGTTATTTTCCTATCTTGATTATGAGCATCTAAAGCAGTGATTAAATTACAAAAATAGGCGGCAAAAGCCTCTCGGGGTTGTTTTTTGTAAAAAAAATTTTGTCGTAAATAAGAATCAATTATCTTTCTCGCCTGAACCAAAGCAGACTCAAACTCATTCAACTCTACCCGAGGGGTTAAAAAGAATTTAGCTACTTCAAACCGTCCCTTAGCAAAAGGAACACAAACATCTTTAAATCTCTTTAGTTTCTCATCGCCATATCCTACCTGATGAACTTCTCTACCTGATTCTTGCATTCTGAATTTATGATCACCAAAACTGCTATCTCCCAGAAATGTAATTACAGATAAAGCATCAGCCGCTTCTTTAAGACTAGTTGTTTCATTAATGACCTCTAATAGTTTGAGATAACAGTCAAACATATTTAACGCTACTCTAGATTCTTCTGTACCTAATCTATATTGAAACAATAGCCTTGAGGCTTTCTCAACCAATAATTTGACTTCAAATGATTCTATTTCTAATTCTGACATTGACGCTTGAGTTGTCAACATTTCTGATTCTTCTAAGGAAGATACCTGCCGCCGGTTAATTAAGCCTTTTATTTCCCTATCAACGTAAACCGGCCCTTTTTTAGGTCCAAATTTATTCATCACGGCCTGAATCACTTTTAATCCTTTGCCTACTAATCTTTCTTTTAACAAGGGAACGAACCTAATTAAATCAGCTTCTCTTTCTAAACGGCTGGCGGCAATCACCATCATCCTATATAAAGGCAGTTGAAACTCATTTAAACCCCGGCCACTTTCATTTATGATTCTCCCCTCTCTTATATCCTTTTCTAAGGCTTCTAAAGCTTCTTTTTGAAGCGGAGTTGGAAACTCACTAAAACCCTTAATTAATTCATTTAAAATATTTAGAAATCCCTTATATGATTGAATTTCCCAAGAACTTTGGGGATCTTCTTTGTGAGGATGCTGAACTACTCCTTCAGCATCCTGATTTTCAGCCTGAAAAAATAAAAGCAGAGCTTGCTTTTCATTTCTCGGATTTTTAATTACTAAAGCCGGAAACTGAACATCACCATTAATAAGCAGGGCTATGCCCGATCCCTCTAAAAAGAGACCCAATAACTGGTCTTCTCTTAAAGTTAAAGGTTCTAAAACATCTTCTATTTGATTTTCCTGCTGATAATATATTCTTATCCTGCCCTCTCTTACATCTCCCCCTTTAGCCATATTAATAGGAAACCTTAAATCAAAAGTGCCAGGTCTAACCAAGGCTGGATAAACTTCTTCAAACTGGCTTAAGTCTAAGATTGAATCCCCGGTAAAATCTCTTTGTAAAAGAAGCTGATCTTTATCTGAGAGAATTTCCGGCCCCCCCACTCCCAGAGTCCCATCATCAAAACGACCAACAGCCTCAAGCCCCTTAGTAGTTAAAATCAATCCAAAAGGCTCACTTAAGACTTTAACAATTGCTTCTTCTCCTGAACCTTCTATTTCTTCTTCAGGTAAAGGATTTTGATATAATTTTATTTCTTGACTCATTTTAAAAAGTTTATCAGCTATTCTACTTTAAAAAGCTTTTTTAGTAAAGAAAATATGTCCTAAAGATTGTTCTTCTTGGACTTTTTTGATAAAATAGTCCTAATCTTTAAAAAAGGAGATTAATTATGGCAAAAAAAGGTAATCGAATCTTAGTGGCTTTAGTTTGTTCTATCTGTAAAGCGCAGAACTATGTCACTCAAAAAAACAAGATTAATACCCCCCAAAAACTAAGTTTCAAAAAGTATTGTAAAACTTGCCGGAAAAGAACCGACCATAAAGAAACAAAAAAGTTAAAATAGGAAATAATATGGCTAGATATAAAAAAAAGCCTAAAAAAACAACTACCTATCCTAAACTTTTAGCTGATTTTGAAAAAAAAAGAAAAGAAGCGATAATTAAAGCTAGTCAGGGTTTTAACTACAGTAAAATTACCAATCGATCTTTTAATTCCATTAATTCCAGACAAAACCAGATGTTTTCTGGGAAAAGAGGCAATTAAAAATTTCCTTATTCC
This sequence comes from Candidatus Beckwithbacteria bacterium CG10_big_fil_rev_8_21_14_0_10_34_10, assembly GCA_002773945.1. GTDB lineage: Bacteria > Patescibacteriota > Microgenomatia > UBA1400 > UBA1400 > 1-14-0-10-34-10. The sequence goes on from PEZT01000022.1 coordinate 4,662, forward strand.
TCAGGTAACTCAACTCCGGCTTCACATTTGGCATTAGTAAGGCACTGTTTTTTGGCATCGGCAGTTGGGGCTTGTTCACAAAAAGCGCAAATATTAATCTCCATCCCAGAAGACCCTATGTTTGATTGCTCTTCCGTCACTTGAAATTCTTTAAACTCCACCCTCTCCAGCAGGTCAAAATTAAAAGACAAACTAAATTTAAAATAATCTTTTTATTCATAAAATCCCCTTTCTTTAGTTATAATAATTGAAAATCAAAAAATTACAGGAGGAAAAATTATCTACAACTTTGCTTTATTATCTCCAATCAAAACCTGACAATTAATGTTTGACCAAAGATATGGAGCAGCGTCTTTTTGAGTTTTGGTCGCTTTTGAGGAAAGCATAAAAGAAAGGTTTTTCTTCATTGCTCCTTGGGAATTTTGATAAGACTGACTGCTGGTTTGGCCTTTGATTATTGTTTGGGGAATAAGATTTGAAGGTTGTAAAAATAAACCGGCTAATTTGTCTTTAAGCGGTTTTTTTATTTTTGACCGGGAATAGCAGAGGAAAAAATCTTGCTTGTAACCAATAAATACTAAAGCTTTGGCTTTAACCAAACTTTTTCCCAAAACCGCTCCCGCTTGGCATGACCGACCATAAATCAGTTTATCTTTTAAAAGATTTTCATTATTATCTGCCTCTATTAAAGGTTCATTATCAAAACCGGTAATCATGGTTTTAGACCCATGGCCATTGAAAAAAACAAAATTACTTTGGCCAACAGATTTTAAAAAGTTTTTATAGTTGGCTTTTTTCTTGCTTAAATCAATTAATTTTAATTTAGATTTCCTGGCTGTCTTAATGACTGGTTGGCACCAGAAATATAGATATTTGGTCGGCAAATCATGGTTGGGACGGGTAATAAGGATAGTTTTATCCATCCTAATAAATTTTTCCTGAAGCCATATCCTGAAGGAACTTTTGTTGGGCTCTAACTACTTGCCTACCAACTGCATCCTGGTTTTGAACTGAGGTGATTAATTCTTTTTTAGTATAATCTTTTGAACCGACAGAAATTTTCAGCTCATTTGAAGAAGCTTTTAACCTCTCAATCACTAACTCAACTAAATCTTTCTTTATTTGGGCAACAGGATTTCTTTTAGCCATCTTCTTTAATAATTCTCATTTGGACTAACTTTACTAAGATAGCTTTCCCCTTAGAAGTTTCATTTTCAATTTCAATTTTGACTGCATTCCAGCTTAATGGCTCATTGTCCAAAACTACAATAATTTCCTGCCTTAGACTCAATGGCAGATTAGCATAAGCTTTAAAAAAAAATTCTTTGGCCTTCATTTATCAGATAATAACATTAAGTTTTAATAGAAACAAGCTTATTGAAACAATAAAATTAAGAAGATATAATCAGGTTAAGTTTGGGCCTGTAGTTTAACGGCAGAATGTCACTATGGCATAGTGAGGATAAGGGTTCAATTCCCTTCAGGTCCACAAAATTTAACTAAAGCTCTGCCTCTTTTGAAAATAATAAGGCTTTGTTTTCTCCATTTACAACTTCTTCTCTTGTCTCTAAATCAGAATTATCAGTCATCTTTTTTATTGTAAATTATAATTTTAACTCAAAAATTCTCTTGTTTGACTAAAAAATGATTCATATTTTTCTCTTATAGCGGTAAAACCATCCTCTCCTACTGTTCCAATTACATCTGCCCCATTAACTATCCTTAATATTTCTAATATTCTTTGACTACCAATTAATTTAGCAAATTGCTCAGGAGAATATTTTTTAGTCTCTTCCCTAACTTTACCCCGAGCAATATCAGAAACAACACCATCATTTAAAATAATTTTTACCACTATTTGAATTGATCTATCTGAGTATCCCCACATTTTTAGGTATTTAGCTGCTAAACTGGCACTAGGAACTTCATGATCAAAATCTCGACTAACTACTTCTCCCCGTTTTCCTGTTGGTTTACCAGAATCATGGAAAAAACCAGCCATAAGGGCTAAATTTTGTTCTTCCAAACTTAAATTTTTAAACTCCGGATTTTGAAGAATTTCTGTGACTACTTTTTCTGTATGTTTACCTAAATGCTGGCCATTGTGCTGATAACCTTCATCACTAAAAATTTTAAGAGATTCAGGAACTTCTGTTGATAGTTCAACTTGACTGACAGCCATACCTTCAATAAGTTTTTGAATCTGTTCGCCTTTTTCAGGAACAACTATTTCTTCTGGCTTTTTTGCCTCTTTAATAAAATAACTGTAAAGGTAGTCCCTTCTCTCCCTTAAAGTTCTTTTTAAAAAATCCCTATCTGTTTCTGACAATTGAACACTATTAACTAGTTGATCAATCTTTTCATCGGTTAGTTTTAGCTTAAGTTCTACTACTTGGTTTTTCATTTCTATTTCTGAAAGCCCAGGATAAGCTGACCACATAGTATCTATTTCAGTGACAACTGGGCCAAAACTTGTCCGTCTCTCACCTCTAGCCAGAAAGAGCAAAGAACCACCATTATCAACTCGATAAACCCTGTCAGCCAAAGACATAAGGTTGCGTTCAAACCCAACATCCCAATTTGCCAAAAGCATATCTACTGCTGCTCCACTCCTATAGTTACTCTCTTTAGAAATATGTTCATCTCTTTCTCCTTCAATCCAGGAAGAAACATGACCAAACATATTTAACTCCCTTATTTTAACTACTCTTGTGGGCGGGACTAAAACACCCATTTCCCGATAAATCCTATCAGCTAAATATTCATTCCAAGCCCGGCTCTGAGCCTCCCAGTAATCTTCGCCAGCTTCAGGAATAGCATATTTAACATAGCTTTTTTCTGTTTCCTCAACTCCAGGAATTAGATAAACGCCACCAGGATTACTACCTAATTTTTCCCCAATTTTGTAACTACTATCAATTATTTCAACTGGTAACTGTAAATTTCTATCTTTAAATACTTGATTAAATTCATCAGCTTTAAACAATAATGTTCCATCAAGACTATATATAGGAATATAAAAACCATTTTCAATTATTGACCTTTTAACAATTTCTAAAACTTTCTCACCTTTCAAATCATCAGCCTGAGCGTTTCTTAAAACAATGGCGGAAATATCTGTTGAGGGAACACCACCAAAAATTAAGCCATGTGATTTATTTCCGGTATCAGAAGTAATTCCTTCATCAAAAGAATTTTCCCCTCGGTTATAAACAAACAAAAGTTGGCCATTTAATCCTAAATCACCCTTATCTCCGTAGCCATTAGAAATTGAATTAGTAATCAAGTCTGCTGTCGTCGAATGAGCGGCTATTTCTTGCTCTGTAAAAATAGAAAAATCAACATGAAAAGGATAAGAATCTTTACCGACTTTTTCTCCTAAAGCCTCAACTGGTAAATTTCCGGAAATCAAAATATGGTCAAGAACATTAGCTCCAGTTGAAAACAAAGGCGCTCCATGAATATATGTTCCTACCTTAAAAACTAACTTGTCCGGCGAATTTTTCAGATTCCTTTTGTCAGCTTCAGCTTTCCGAGCCTCATCGCGGCTAAATTCAATTGACTGCCTTAACCTATCTAACCAGATTACTTTTTTAACTACTCCTTTAAAATCGTTAAAAGGAATTTCGGTGATTGCCGCCACTCTCTCATCACTAAGACCACTAAAATTATCAGCTACCATTGCCCTTTTTCCCCTAACACTCATTGAAGCTATATCTCTATGAATAATCGTGTGATGACTTAATAAATCAATTTCCTTTTCTCCAGTATCTTCTCTGGTAATATAACTAGCGCCTATTCCTTTAGGAATTTTAATTTTAGGAATAGTTCTTATCGGATAAGTTGAAGTAGAGGTAGCTAATTCTGGCCCAATAACTGACTCGGTAAAAATAAATAGTTGAACCCATAAAGGCGCTTTTTTACTAAAAGCGTTTTCAAAAACTCTTGCCCTGCCGATAACATCACCATTACTTAAAATCCATTTTAAAACTGGACCTTTAACGTTTTTTAAGGCTCCAGTTTCCATATAATCAAAAAGCTTAGGAACTTTTCGGGGAAGCTCAATAATTTCTGCTGCTCTTTCAGGCTGCCGACAAATAAACCTTAAAGCATCTAAAGATAAAATTTCGTTTTTAAAGTTATAAATCGGCCCCTCTGAAGAAACTGCCTGGGCCAGCTTTTCCACTGCCGGTAAGAACCTTTGAAAAGTCTCCTCGGGAATCCTAGCCCTAGCCTCCTCAGGCAGAATTAAATCTTCTCTACGAAAGGATCTTAAGAATGGATCAGTCAGTCCCTGACTTAAAGGCCTTCCTTCTCTAATTTTTTTATCAAAAACAGGAAGAACCTGTTGAAATATAGAAAAAACTTCATTAACAGGAGCTTTTTGACAATAAAAATCAAGCAATTTAGGTAATTCCCTAATATTCTGGCGGGAAATTTCCAAACCTATCAAATCTTTAAAAGCAGGCAAAAGTATTCCTTCTAAATTTTTGTAAACTGCTGTCTCTTTTTCTGATTGGTAAGAAATAGAGTCAATTTTTCCAAGGATATCAATTAATATTTCTTTAGATCCAAACAAAGGTTCTCTTAAAGCTGTAAAATGATTAATTAGCAAGCTAGTCCTTTGCATAACTAAAAGTTTATCCAGGGTATTTTTAGCTCCCATAAACTCTTTTTGGTAATTTGTTAAGCAATGAGTTAAAACCTGTCTTATTTTTGGATTAACTTGATCTTTAATTAGAACGGTTTTTTCTCCAAGCTGAACAGAAAAATTAAAGTTTGGTTTTAAAATAACATTATGAATATTAATCAAGTGAGAAATAATAATGTTTTTAAACTCATGATTAGTTTCATTCTGATAAATATCAATAAGCTCAACCACTAAACCTTCATCTGATTTAGACGTAAATTGTAAAAAAAGGTCATCAATGGCTCCCCTTTTAATTTCAAAGATTCCTGAATTATTAAACATTTCTCTAAATAACAACCGACTAAGCGATTGACTATCAAGTGGTCCTGCTAAAGCAGCCTTTTCTAAACTACTAAGAGTTAAAAGGGCTCTTTCAGGTTCACCAACTAAATGAAGAAATAAATTACTATTAAACAGCAAAGGTAAATCATCAATCCTCAAATTATTTAAGGAAACAGTGGCTAACTTATGTTCATATAAAACTTTTAAAAAACTTTTTAAAGTTGGGGCAAATTCTTCTCCTTTTTCTTTTGGAAAATCAGCAGATGGTTTAAAAGCTTTCCAGGTAATTTGAGAAACCAAAGCTGATATTTCTGCTGGAATAGGTTTTTTTAAAGAAAGTTCACTAAGCCGAGGCAATAAACGATGATAAAAATCCTTCATTTCAAAACTGTCCCTAATCTTTTCCAAAGAAACAGTTAATAAAGGGACTAACTCATCAAAACTGGCTGAATCTGGGCTTTCACTAGCTAATTTATAAAACTGATTAAAAATTTCAAAGTTAACATTTCTCTCTCCATAATAAATACCACCACTACCCTCATATTCGCTCGGGATTTTAGTATGAGTTAAAAACGAGAATAGATACTGATCAGCTTCTTCAGTTTTAACACCTAAAACTTTTAAGGTTCTGATCATCCCCAAAGCTAATTCAGCTTGTTTATAAGGCTTTTCAGGATCAAATTTCAAGGTTTTAATATCTTCCTCAAAACGGCTTTTAACTTCTTTAAGATACCACTGACAGTTTTCTTTATTTCCCGGACCACCATAGCTATAATCACTTTGTACATATCTCTGGGCTGAGCCAGTTGTTGATTCTAAAAATAAAGCTAATTTACCCTTCATATCTTCATCTTTTTCCAGATCATAAAAATAAAAGAGGTTTTCCATTGAAGTTCTGTCATAATTAATATTTATTTTCTCCTCAATCCCCTTAAGAATACTAATCTTTTCAACCATACTTGAACTCAAAGCATATTCAGCCCGCCAAACCAAACTTGACTTTTCAGGAGGAATTTGTTTATGTCTTAAACCTTCCAAGGCTAACCTTCTTAAATGAAGATCTTTGCTTTTATCACCGGCAATATTGACTAAAAAATCAGCGGCTTTGGCAATCGTTTCTCGACCTAAAAACCGATAATCAGCAAATTCAATCCCCTTGGCAAGATCTTCAATTCCCTTAACTTGAGGATAAGCAGCCGCAAAATTAGCCATTGTTTCTTTATCAAAAACATGGGTTTTTAAGGCAGGGACAGCATGCTCCCAGGAATATTTACGGCGACGCCCTATAGAAAGCAAAAGAAGGGTGGCAATACTTTCCGACTGACTAAAACAAGCTAAATTATCAATTGGTAAATCATCAAATTTAGTAATTGCTTCCATTTGAACCAGTTCAAACATTCTCTGATCTAAACTATCAATAAATTCAGGAGAATATCTTTTCCTTATCTCCGGATCTTTTCTTAAAACCGCCCACCTTTTTAAATCGTTAGTTTCAATAATTGAACTAGCCAAGCCATCTAGGGAAGAAAAGTCAGTAAATCTTTCTAACTTACTTTTTTCTAATTCTAAAGGAACTCTTGTTGATTTGAACCTTTCAAGCTGTTCCGAAGATTTCTCATCATCCATTCCAAAATTAGTCAAAGTAGGCTGAAGCCTATCTCTGAAAATTTGAAATTTATCTTTTAAACTTTTTGTTTCTAAAAGCTGAATAATTCTCACAAATCCCTGAGGATTATCAGCCTGTTCTCTAACTCTAACTTCAGCTAGCCAAACTTCTAAATCAGCTTGAGTTTGATGAGGCTCAGGTGGATAACTCCTAGCTTCCACCCATTGCCTTAAAAAATTTTCACTAAATTCATGAGCTAGATTATCTGTTTTGGGCATTGATTCAGGATCTAAAGAAAAAGCCTCTCTAACTTCTCCTAAAAATAAAAGTTTAGCTGAATCCATTACGCCATCAAGAACCCGAGCCTGGAATCTTTTCTGATCATTCTTTAAAGTCAATCCAAGGCTAATAATTCTCCATTGTTGACGCCGGTGATCACTATGAACCCTGAACCAAGCTTTAAAATTGTCAAAACTAGGCCGGCTATTAGCAAATTGTTTATTAATCTCTTTTTGTAAACTGGTTAATTGTTCTTGAGCCAATCCCAATCTTTCTCTTCTAAGTTTAAAACTTGAGTCTTCATCAGAAAAAGCCTGCCTTAAAAATGGCAGCAAATCAGCTTCTTTTAAATCTTGATCAAATTCTTTAGGCAAAAAGGGGGGTAAATAAGAACTGTCTTCTGTTTCTAACTTACTAATTTGTCCAGCAAGAGGATCAACCAATAAAGCCTCTTTTTTTCTCTGCCTTAAATAAGAAATAGAGCCTTTTGCCTGTAAAGAAGCTCTTTTTTTAAAGGGAATCTCTTTAATTATTCTTTCAAAACCCTGTTTTAATCTCTCTTCTCCAATTCTATCTAAATCTTCAGACGACCAACCATTTCTATTTAAAACATCATTAAAAACCTGAATAATAAATGGCTCTTCTTCAGCTGGCTCAGAAACTTCTTCTTGAGATTCAACAAGATGTTTTTTAGCCTCTTCAACTAATTGATCAAAAACAGTCAGTCTTTGACTAAATCTTTCAGAATTAGGCAATTCTCCAACTTTAATAGAATAAGATTCCTCTTCTTTTAAAGGAGATTTAACTGGTCTTTCCGGAATTAATGATAAATCTTCTTGGCCTTCTCCCATATAAAATAACTCCCTTATTTAAGGCTAATTTCATTATGAATAAAATAAAGATTAAAATCAATAAACTCTTTTACTAATTTGTTTAAAAATAAAGTTTGTTATAAAATATGAATAGGTTCTAAGGAGGAGTCGCCTAGCTGGTCCATGGCGGCGGTTTGCTAAACCGCTGAGTTGAATAGACTCACGTGGGTTCGAATCCCACCTCCTCCGCCAATTGGGAAATGTCTTTGTTGGCTCGCCCTCTGCGAGGGCTCGCCAGCCGATT
>PEZT01000022.1:12669-13290 GCA_002773945.1 Candidatus Beckwithbacteria bacterium CG10_big_fil_rev_8_21_14_0_10_34_10
ATTTCCTTTTTGTTCAAAATCCCTTATCTTTCCCAAAATGTCCTGTTTCTCGTTAAGCAGTTTTGACTTTTTTGCTTGATATTCTTCGGGTTCAATGCCTTTGCCACCGATAAATAGATCAAGCAAATTTTCCGCTTTGGCTTCAATTTCTGTTTTTTGAGTTTGGAGATTTTGAACAAAAACCCTCGTTTCTTCTCTTGCTTGCTCTTTTTCTTTGTCTATCTCGTCAAGCATATTTTTTGCCCAATCGTCGGGCAAAGAAACTTTTTGAATAATTCCTTTCATCTGTTCAACAAGCGCTTCCTCTCGCAAATATTTTTCATTACAAGGTTGCTTTTTCTTGGTGCAACGATAATAATGGTGCCCTTTTTGTCTTTCAGCAGTTATGAGGCAATTGCAATTTCCGCATTTCATCAATCCCGAAAAAGCAAATTCATGCTTGCGTTTGCGTTTCTTTTTTCCTCGGTTGCTCATTACTTGTTGAACAGAATCAAAAAGTTTCTTGGAAATAATTGGCTCGTGCGTTCCGTCATAAATTTCATCATTGAAAGAAAATACGCCGTAGTAGATCGGATTTTGAAGCATACGCTGGACACAGGAAACGGAAAGAACATTGCCTTT
>PEZT01000025.1 GCA_002773945.1 Candidatus Beckwithbacteria bacterium CG10_big_fil_rev_8_21_14_0_10_34_10
TATCGGCGTGAAGATAAGCCACTTTAAAATTATCTTTGGTTTTTTGAGGATCACTTAAAAATGAAGCTAAATCTTCAGCCATTCTTTTGGTTAGAGTAATGACTAAGGTTCTTTGTTTTTTTTGCTTTCTTTTTTTAATCTGTTTAATTAAGTCTTCAATCAAGTTATCTTCCGGTAAAACTGTAATTTTAGGGTCAATTAAGCCCGTGGGCCTGATGACCTGCTGGATGACTCTATTTTTACTTTTTTTAATTTCCCAGTCTGCCGGAGTAGCAGAAACATAAATGGTTTTTTTTGTTCTTTCTAAAAATTCTTCAAATCTTAAAGGCCGATTATCTAAAGCTGAAGGCAGCCTGAAACCAAAGTCAATTAAATTCTTTTTTCTGGCCTGGTCACCATAATACATTCCTCTTATTTGAGGAATAGTAACATGGCTTTCATCAATAACAGTTAAAAAGTCTTTTTTATATTGATAGTGAAAATAGTCAAGCAAAGAATAGGGGGCTTGGCCGGGCTTTCTGCCGTCAAAATAGCGGGAGTAATTTTCAATCCCATTAACATAACCGGTCTCCTTAATCATTTGAAGATCAAAGTTAACTTTTTTTTCAATTCTTTGAGCTTCAATTAACTGGTTTTTAGCTTCAAAGTATTTAATCTGACTTTTAAGCTCTTTTCTAATATCTTTAAAAATGGGGTTTAAATTATTAGTATCTAAAAGATAGTGTTTAGCGGCAAAAATGGAAAAAATATCAACCTTTTTTGTTTTTTTATCTCCCAGTTCTTTTATTTCAATCTTCTCTACTCCCCTAGACCCAAAGAAAAGACGAACAAGGGTAGTAGCAGTATAGGCTAAAAAAACATCCAGCCGATTACCTCTCACCCTAAAAGAGCCGGGTAAAAAATCAGTAATTGCTTTTTTGTAGTAAAGATCAGCTAGTTTTCCTAAAACTTCAAAAATTGTCAGCTTATCTCCTGCTTTTAAAATCAAGGTTTTCTCTTGATATACTTCCGGAGCCCCAATATTATAGATACAAGAAACTGAGGCAATAACAATGCTTTTTTCATATGAAAAAATATTACTGGTGGCTTTTAGTCTTAACTGGTCAATTAAAGGGTTAATGTTTACTTCTTTAGCAATATAGGTGTCTGAGGCAGGTAAATAGGCTTCCGGCTGATAATAGTCATAATAAGAAACAAAGTAGGAAACCGGACTATGGGGGAAAAACTCTTTCATTTCCTGATAAAGCTGAGCGGCCAAGGTTTTGTTGTGGGAAATAATTAAGGTCGGCAGCTGGGTTTTTTCAATTATCTTGGCAATCGTATAGGTCTTGCCGCTGCCCGTCACCCCCAGCAAAACCTGGTTTTTTAGATTGTTTTTAAAACCTTTAATGAGTTTATCAATTGCCTGGGGTTGGTCCCCTTTGGGCTTAAATGAAGAAATAAGTTTAAGTTTGTCTATCATCTTATTTTAAAATTAAAAGATTATCTTATAAAAAATTTAAATTAGCTCTTTTCTTTTTTTATCCCAATATTTACTTTGACGGCAAAGCTTTTTAATATCTTTTTTATTTTCTAAAAGCTTTTCCACGACCACTTCTAGAAAAATAGTGTTTTGAGAGCCTTTAACTAAAATCACTTCTCCACCCTGAAGATTTTCTAAAAGCCAGTCGCCGGCTTGAAAACTATTTTTAAAACAAAAGCTTTTAATTTTAGCCTTAGTCTTTGGATAAACATATTTTTTTGTTTCTGGACCGACACAAACTAAAAGATCAACAAATTCTAGGATTTTTTCTGCCACTGCCTCATGTTCTTTTTTAGTTTGGCTACCCAGTTCTCTCATATCTCCAAAAACAAAGACTTTATTAGCCTTAGTTTTTAGATTTTTTAAAAGCTCTAGGGCGCCTAAAACTGCTTTTTTAGAAGCATTATAGGAAGAATCAATAATTAAAGTCTTTTTTAATCCCTTAAAAACAGACATTCTCCCCAAAGGCAAAGAAAAATTCTTTTTAAGATTAGTTAAAGCTTTTTCAAAACTTAAACCTAAAACCAAGCCTGTTTGAATAGCAGCTGCTAAAGTAGTTACATAATATGAAGGTAAAAGAAAATTTAATTTAAGATGATAAATCTTTTTAAGGTGCTGAAAAGTAAATTCAGTTCCTTTTAAAGAATGGCTGGTTTTAATAATTTTTAAGTTATTAAAATTTAAAGAGGCTTTTTTACCAAAATAAAAAATTTTAGCTTTAGATTTTTGAGCTTCTTTTAAAACCAAAAGGTCATCTGCGTTAGCCAAACCAATCTTTCCTTTATTAAGTTGAGTTAGTATTTTTCCTTTTTCCTGAGCAATTAGATTTAATAAAGAGTTTTGTTTCTCAAAACTTGAGCTAAACTTTTTATTTTCAGGAATAGCTTTTTCAAACTGCTGAGTATGAACCGCTAAAACATTTAGAAAAATTGATAAATCCGGTTTTATAAAGGAAAGCAAATATTTCATGTTTTTGGGCCAATAGGGTTCATCAATCCCCAGTTCAACAATATAGTAATCATATTGTTTCCAGTTGAATAAAAGCATTATTGGGACCAACAAAAAAACTCTTAACCAATCAAGGTAAGAATAATCTTTTAAATGAAGATCTAAAATATCTAAAGGAATCCCGGTTTCACTATTAGCTTTAATTGATTTTTTTACTTTAAAGTCATCTTTTAAAACCGCTTCAATGGCATTTCTTAAGGAAGTTTTTCCAGCAGACCCAGTTAAAGCAATTATTTTAGGCTTAATTTTTAAAAGCTGAATTTTAGCTCCTACTTTAAGATAAGCTAAAAAGAATTTAATAATTATTTTTTTCATTAGATTATATTTCGTTTAATATGTTTTTAATAAATTCATTATAAATCCTATTTATAATATTTTTTTTCATTTTTAATAGTTGTTTTAGGACCGTGGCCGGAATAAATAATAGTATTTACTGCTAACTTAAGAATTTTTTTAATTGACTTAAAAAGCATTTCTTCATTGCCGCCTTCAAGATCAGTCCGGCCATAGCCGCCATGAGCAAAAAGAAGATCGCCGCTAAAAAGAATCTTTTCTTTCTGGCAATAAAAACAAACTCCTCCCTGGGTATGGCCCGGAGTATGAATAACTTTTAAACTTAAACTGCCAACTTTAATTATCTGGCCTTCTTTTAAATATTTGTTAACTTGTGGTGCCGGTCCAACATCTGTCTTTATAAAAAAACTGGCTGTCCGAGTCATTCTTTTTAAAATTTTATTATCATCTTTATGAAGATAAAAAGGGATTTTAAAATCTAAGCTTAATTCATTTACTCCCAAAAGGTGATCAAAATGAGCATGAGTTCCTAGAATAGCCTGAGGCTTTAATTCCAAATCATTAATCTTGTTTTTAATAAAATCCGGGTCATCTCCAGGATCAATAATAACGGCTTCTTCAAAATTTTCATCATAAAAAAAATAACAATTGGTTTGCATCTGACCGACAACTAAAGTTTTAACTGGCATCTTAATAAAGCTCTTTTTTAATTAAAGGCGCTAAGGCTAGAATAATTGCATTAATATAGCTAGTCTCACGAGTAACCCTGTTACTGGTAAAAAAGCCAAAGGCCCCTTGCTTTTGATTAATGTTTTTTATGCCTGTTTTTTGGGATAATACCACCCCTAACTCTTTGCCCTTTAAAACCTTCTCAACCATTTTCTCGGGTAAAACCAACTGGGAAGAAATACTAACTCCCTTTTTGTTATTTTTACTTAATATTACTACCACTCCAAAAGTTGTCCAGCCAAATGAATGCTTTTGCATTCCCCCTTCCAGCCCTAAACTAAAATCAGCTTGAGGCTTAATTTTCAAACCATTTTTCGCCCGGTTTAAAGCACCTTTAAAAGTTTCTTTTAAAGTTAAGGGTTGAGCTGAAACTTCAGACTCTAACTTCAAACCTTTAACCTCTAGATTATTAAAATACTTTGCAAAGCCAATTTTTCCGGCTTTGATTTTAACTGGGTTTTTAGAACCAACAATTACTAAGGTTTTCTTCTTCATCCTTCTATTTTACCATTTTAAAAAACGGGCATTTATTTTGAGATTCTCGGGTTTTAGGGTAAAATACAATGGATGGAAAAAAGATATCAACCTCAGAAGCTAGAAAACAAAATCTCCAAGCTCTGGGTTTCTAAAAAAACTTTCTCATATAAACGAGATAAAAACAAAAAGCCTTTTTCCATTATTATGCCTCCACCTAATGCTAATGCCCCCCTTCATATTGGCCATGCCATGTTTATTGCCTTAGAAGATATTATGACCCGCTTCAATCGGATGAAAGGCCAAGTTTGCCTTTGGCTGCCCGGAGCTGATCACGCCGGTATTTTAACCCAGGTAGTGTTTGAAAAAAAACTGGCTTCTAAAGGAAAAACCAGGTTTGATTTAGGCAGGAGTGAATTTTACCGCCAATGTTATAGCTTTACTCAGAAAAACAAAAAACTTATGTATGACCAGCTTAAGAAAATTGGCGGCTCAGCCAACTTTGCCAAAGAAAAGTTTACTCTAGATCCTAAAATCAGCCAAGAAGTATTAAAAAGTTTTATGGCTCTTTATAAAGATAAACTAGCTTATCGGGGCGACCGGCTGGTAAATTGGTGTCCCCGATGCATGACCGCTTTATCTGATTTAGAAGTTGAACATCTGGAGGTTAAAACCAAGCTTTGGTTTATTAAATATCCTTTAAAAACTCATTCTCAGATTACCGGGGAAACTAGATTTTTAGTGGTGGCGACTACCAGACCGGAAACTCTTTTAGGTGATACGGCCCTGGCAGTTAATCGGAAAGATCAGCGCTACCAAATGTTTATTAACCAAAAAGCAATTTTGCCCCTTGTTAATAGACTAATTCCCATTATTGCTGATAAAGCGGTTGATATGGAGTTTGGGACTGGGGTAATTAAAGTTACTCCCGCCCATGATCCAACGGATTGGGAAATGGGTCAAAGGCATAAGCTTAAAAAAATATCAGTTCTTGGTTTTAATAACCGCATGACCAAAAAAGCAGGCAAAGAGTATGAAGGCCTCAAAAAAAATGAAGCCAGAAGAAGGATTGTGGAATTGTTGAACCGCCAAAACCTTTTAATCAAGGTTAGGAATTACAACCATTCTGTTGGCCACTGCGAGCGCTGTAAAACAATTGTTGAACCTTTAATTTCTAAACAGTGGTTTTTAAAAACCAATAAAAGAATCAAACTTAAAAGCAAATCTTTAGAACAAAAACTGGGACGAAAACAAGTTTCTTTAAAAGAAATGGGCATTTTGGCGGTTAAAAAAAAACATCTTAAAATCCTCCCCCACCGTTTTAAAATTAATTACTTAAATTGGATGAGAAACCTTCATGACTGGTGTATTTCCCGCCAGCTTTGGTGGGGTCAGCAAATGCCGATTTATTATTGCGGCAGCAAGGGCCTTTCCCCCCTTCAAAAGCAAATGAACCCTAAACTGGCTAAAGTTGAACCCGGCTGTGGAACAGTAATTGTCAGTTTAACTAAGCCCAAAGCTTGTCCTAAATGCCGGAAAAGAAAATCTATTATTCAAGATCCTGATGTTTTTGACACCTGGTTTTCTTCCGCCCAATGGCCGTATACCAGCCTAGGTTTTCCAAACTCCCATGACTATAAATACTTTTACCCCACATCGGTTATGGAAACCGGCTATGAAATTTTAAATATCTGGGTGGCCAGAATGATTATGATGGGCCTTTACCGGACTAAAAAAGTTCCCTTTAAAACTGTTTATCTTCATGGCTTAGTAAAAGATGCTTTTGGAGAGAAGATGAGCAAATCCAAGGGTAATGTAATTAATCCCCTGGAAGTGATTGCCAAACACGGGGCTGATGCTTTAAGAATGGCTTTAGTAGTCGGCGCTACCCCAGGTAACGATATTTCCATTGGTGAAGAAAAAATTAAAGGCTACCGTAATTTTACTAACAAAGTCTGGAATATTGGCCGCTTTATTAATCTAAATCTAAAGTCTACTAAGAAAAACATCCCTTTGTTTTCAAAAAATCTTAAAGGCTTAACTAAAGAAGATAAGCTTATTATTAAAAAATTAGAACAGCTCATTAAAGAAACTACTCTTAACTTAGAAACCTACAAATTCTCCTTAGCCGGGGAAGCTATTTACCATTTTTTATGGCATGAACTGGCTGATAAATATCTTGAGTATTCTAAAGAAAGACTTAATAAAAAAGATGTGGTGGTTTTAGCGGTTTTAAGCCATCTATATTTAAACTCCTTAAAGCTGCTTCATCCTTTTATGCCTTTTGTCACCGAAGCAGTTTGGCAGGAAATGCCAGAAATTAAGGAAAAAGTTTTAGCTTCAAGTTCTTGGCCAAAATAGAATTTTTAGTGTTATACTAGTTTTATGAAGTCTTTTCTTAAAATATGGTTAACTATTTTATTAAGTTTAATTATTGTTTTAATCCTGTTTCAAATCTTGACCCCTAAAAACGATCTTTTAAAAGCCAGTTTAAATCTAAACTATTTCCCCTTTTTTCCTCAAAGTCATTTAAAAATGGCTCAAACTTTGTTTAAAAACAACTATGAAAAAGAGGCTAAAATTGAGCTTCAAACAGCTAAAGATCTTTATCTTAAAGTTTCTTGGTTTGATTTTACCAAAAAAACAAAGGCAGAAATTGAAAAAACAGCAATTCTATTAAATCAATCAGAAAAAATTAGAAAAGAAATTAGTAATTTGGAAATAATTCTTAGAACCAAACCCCAATACCGCGATCTTAATTTAAAACTCTCTCTTTTAAATTTTCAACTTAAAAATGATACTGCTGCTTTATCTTGGTGGGAAAAAGCTTTTTATCAAGACCCCAATAATAAAGAAGTTCAAACGGTGGGAAAAATAGTTAAACTTAAAAACTAGAAGTTATTTTTTCTTTTCTTTGGAGGCTTGAGGAGCCCCTTCTTCTGCCTCTTTTTTAGTTTCTTCAGGCTTGGCTTCTCCTTCTTTCGCCCCCTCGCCCTCTTTTGCTTCTCCTTCTTTTTTCTCTTCATCTTCTTCTCCTGGAGTTTCAGCCTCTACTGGTTTTTCCTCTTCCTTTTTAGGCTCTTCTACCTGAACAACCAGCTGATCTTTATCTTCCAGCAAGATTTTAACCTTAATCTGATCAATTTTTAAATCTTTTAAAGCAATCCCTTGGCCGATTTCCTCAATTTTAGAAATATCAATTTTGAATTTGTCAGGTAAATCAGCCGGTAAAGCTTCGACTTCAATCTCATCCATTAAAAGAACTAAAACTCCACCTTTTGTGACTGCCGGTGCTTCTCCTATAAGCTCGACCGGAATATTAATTTGAACTTTAGCTTTTAAGTCTACTTGGCGGAAATCAGCATGAAGGGGCTCATCAGTAACTGGGTCTTTTTGCAACCGGTGAATTAAAACTGGTCTGGTTTTGGTTTCTTTATCTAGACTTAACTCAACAATATTAGTTTCCCCGGCTTTTTTATATATTGCTAATAGGTCTTTTAAGGAAACAGCCACTGCCTGAGATTTTAAGCCTTTGCCATAAATATTAGCTGGTAACTGACTTTCAGCCCGTAGCTTTTTGACCTTACGGCCCAAAACTTTTCTTATATTAACTTTTAGGTTTAAATCTGTCATGAACTTATAGAGTTTAACAAAAATATTAAAAAAATGCAATCACAGGCTTACTTACAATATATTAATGTGTTTTAAATAGCAATTTATTGATTATCTAAAGAAAACTCAATTAAAAACAACTCATCAGTTAAAGTATTCTCTTCAAAACTTAAATTAGAACCTTGCTGTTTAACTTCTTTATTAGCTTCTTTAAATTGAAAGTTATCTCCGTAACTTAAGTTTATTCTTAAAGGACTTTCTCCCATGCCTGGCTGTTTTTGAAAATACAAAGCATAAGAAAAGTCTTTATTTAAGCCTTGAAGGGAAGGAATTTGATAGCTTATTTCCACAATTCTTTTTTCCTGAATAGGAATGCTTAGAAGAATTCCTATTCCCTTTTTACCGTGCTCTTCAAAATTATTGATATCTTTAGGCTTTACTTCTTCTAAACTACTACTGTTTTCTCCTGTTTTAATTGTTTCTATTCTCGCTCTCCTGGGTAAATATACTCTTAAATAATTTTTATAGTTTCCTCCTGGCGGAGATAAGCTTTCCGCCATATTTTCATAAACTATGGAGGTTTTTTCTTTTAACTCCCCTGTTTCTTTTAGAGTCACCTCTTGAATTATCTCTCTTTTTAAATAGAAATTGGCTTTGTTAACCCCCAAATTGGCTTCATTAATCATTAAATAATCGGTAATAATATCTTTTTCACTGGTAATGCTTCTAATACTGCCGTCAAAACCATTTTGATTAACAAAATTGCCCGTATTTTTATCATGAAATGTTAAAAGGAGGTTTTTTTGATCTAAACTAGAACTAATACTCTGAATTATTTTTAACCACTCTCCGCCTTCGCTTTTTTCTATTCTTTGAAAAATAGCTTTAGTTAGAATTAACATAAAATCATTATTTTTATCTTCATAATATTGAGCTCTTTCTAAAATATTTTTAGAAGTAATGGTATCACCCGTTTCTTCCAGTTTTATTGAATCAATTGCTTTTAAAAGGTCTTTTAAAAAATATAAGTCCAGACCAATCACCCCATCTACTTGACGACCCATTTCTTTTTCATAAAACCATTCTGCCTGATTAGCACTAATAGGATAATGAGGACTCCAATTAGAATCTCTTAAATACCAAGATTTTTCTCCTAGATATTTCTCTAATTCTAAGGGTGGATCAATTTGACCTTTAAGCTGCTTATCTGCTTCCATTGTGGTCGCTAGCTGAAAGTCTAAAAGCCTGCCTTTTTCAAAACTCAAAAGACCAAAAGAGCCAATAAAACCACCGGTTGGCCGAAGTTCTAAATTATTTTGAAGCAAAACTAGATAGGTTTTCTTATCATTAACAGCTACAAGTTCACTTAAAATATTAACAAAATCACGACTAAGAGTAATCTTTTTTCTTTTAAAAGGCAATTTTTCCTTTAAACTATATATCTCTGGACTTGTTTGTCTGGCTTCCAAAAGATTTAAGTTTTCCCATAGTTGATCAAGCAAAAAATCAAGTTTTTGAACCTCTGTTTCATAATTTCCTTCTTCTCCTTGAATAACCATGGAAGCAATTTTATCCACCTGAAAAATTGCATCAGCGCTCAAATCAGTTAATTTAATTAAATGAGTCCCCTCATCAAAAAAGGCAAATAACTCACCTATTTGCTGATCAAAGGGTAAAAGCGATAAAATTGGAAAAAGATTTACTAATATTTGGCGTCCTCTCTCAAAAGTTTTTAGACTCGTCTCTTTTTGGCTTTTTATTTTACTAATTTCCAAATTTTCTAAAGACAGGTTTAAAAAAAGAATCTCTTTTTTTGCCTGTACTTTATAGAAATACAACCCCCCTAAAGGTAAAGATATAACTAAAGCTAAAGTTAGGATAAAAATAATCAATCTTTTTAAAAACAGTCCTTTTTTGGGTAAAGGTACTTCACCCGACTCATAATCTTTAAGCCAATCTAGAGTTTCTTTTAAACCTTCTTTAAGTTCTATTTTAGGCTGCCAATTTAATTGTTTTTTAGTTTGACTAATATCTTTTTGTTTGACGGCAATTGGCTTTTTGGTCTGGCTGATTTTAAACTCTACCCCCAAAGCACTTAGGCTATTTTTTTTAATTAAATTAGCCAATTTCAAAAGACTTATTTTTAATCCTCCTAAAGAATAAATTTTACCTTTAGTATTTTGAGAAAAGATTGTTTTCATTAAGCCCCTAACCGCATCATCAATATAAAGTGGATGAAGAAGTTGAGAGCCATCTTGAGATAATTTCATAATTTTTTTATTTTTGAAGTCAGTTAAAATAGAACTCAACTCATCTTCTTTTTCTAAATCCATCCCTGGACCATAAAGATCAACTAATCTAACAATTCTTATATCTAAATGAAGCTTTGAATAGTATTTTTTACCTAATTCTTCTTGGGCCTTTATTTTTCGACTTTCCTCATAAGAAGATAAAAGTAAAAACTTAGCTGTCTGTTTTTTGGCCAAATCTAAAAAGTCCTTGATTTCCTCAACTCTATCACTTACTTGATTAAGATAAAAAATATAGTCAAATTTTTGAATCCTAAGTTTATTAAAATTAATTTTCTTCCCGGCTTTTATAAACCTAAACCCCCTTTTATTTTCAAACTTTGTCATATTTTTATTGTTTTCTTCTTTTGCTCGGTCAAGACAATAAATAAAACAGCTCTTTTTTAAAAGGGCTTCAACTAGATAAGTCCCCATAAAACCGGCGCCACCAATAATTAAGACTGAAGGCATAGGGCTATTTTTAGAATTTTCTTTTTTCATATATTATTAGATTAAAAAGGTCTAATTTTATCTTACTTTATCTGAAAATAAACGACAAGAAGAAGGATATGCTAAAGACTAAAAACTATTTATTCTTTTTTAAAAGTTTCTTGTCAAGGGCTTTATTCAAAAGACCATCCGCCTCTTTATTTTCTCGTCGAGGAATATAATTGTAGTAAATGTTGGCCTTAAATCCTTTTTCGAGACTTCTTACCACCAAGACCAACATTCTTAATTTACTGTCTTTTACTTTAAACTTACCATTTAATTGATTAACTACTAACATTGAATCTAAAAAAAACTGAATGGGAATATTTAATTCTTTAATTTTGGGGAATTCATCACTTAGAAAATTTAGACTTTTAATTACTCCCTGATACTCGGCCACATTATTGGTGGCTTCACCTAAATAAATCCCTTTTTTCCCATAAACTCTCCCCCTCTCGTCTTTAATAATAAAACCACAGGCAGCTGGACCGGGATTATTTCGACTTCCACCATCACAAAAAACAATAAGGTTTTTGATTTTTTTTATACTTTTTCTTTCAGACATTAAATATTCTCCCTTTATTAATTAAAAAACTGGTGGTTGTTTTTAAAAAGGTGTTCAATTTTAAAAACCCACCTAATTTCTTTCTTATAACCAAGACTGTTAAAGAGAAAACCAGCACTTCTGTTAAAATAGTGTTAATAGCGGCGGCCTTAAAAGAAAAAAGAGGAACTAAAACAAAATTTATAGAAAAGTTAAAAACCAAGGCTAAGGCAGCAATAAAAAAGGATTTTTTCTGCTCTCCTAAGGCAATAATGCTATAGCCGGTTAAATGATTAAGAAAGCTAAAAAACAAGGCAAAAGACAAAATTCTTAAAGACAAAGTTTCGCTAACAAGAACACTCCCTGTCAATATTTTTATTATTAACGGACTAAATATAAATAGCAAAATGGTAATCAATAAGCCAGCAGAAAAAAGTAAGTCAAAGGCAATTTGAAACATTTTTTTAAACTGAATTTGATTATCTTTTTTAACTGCCATTTCGGATAAAACAGGCAAAAGAGAATTCATTAAATAAGAAGCAAAAACATTCAAATTTTCAAATACTTTGTAAGTTAGACCGTAAATGCCGACCGCTTCGCTCCCTTGAAAGTGTTTTAAAATTAAAGTGTCAACTCTAGAATAAAAGGTAAACATCAGAAGAATTCCTCCCATTGGGGCTGATTGAAGAATAATTCTTTTAACAATTTTTTTGTTTAGTTTAAAATTAAGTTTGATTAATTTTAAAGCCAGGGGGGTAAATATTAAAACAGTAATCAGCAGGGCCATTATCTGACTACTCACAAAATAACTAATTTCCTTAGTTCTAGCAAAAGAATAAAAAAAGACAATTCCTAAAAAATTAAAACCACTAATAAAAATATTCATCAAAGAATAATAAAACAACTTTAAGCGGGTATGAAAAATAATCATTAAAGAATTTTTAAAGGAAATAAGAAAAATTATTAAAGAGGAAACTAATAAAGCAGTTTTTAAAAATAAGGGATAACCAGACTTAATCCCTAAAAAAACCAGTGGAATTGAGGCTAAAAGAGAAAAAGCAAACCTTAAAACAAAAACATTCCCAATAATTAAACCAGCATTAAGCTTGTTTTGACTAGCTTCCCTAACCGTAATCAAATGACTCCCAAAATCAGCCAGAGTCGAGAGCATGGTGGCTAAAGAAAAAACAAAAACAAAATCTCCATACAAAGACCTGCCTAAATACCGACGAAGAAGAATTGTACTTAAAACCCCAAAAATAACCACAATTATTTTCGCCCCTGCTTGGGAGCCTGTATTTAAAGTAATGTTTTTTGAAATTGACATGAAGGAGATTTAAGATTCTTTATTTTTAGTCTCTGTTTTAACTTTTATAACCAGCCTTCTATCTCTTCCTTCACCAATAGATTCAGTCAAAACATCCGGATTGTCAGCTAATACAAGATGAATTATTCTTCTTTCGGCACTATTTAAATAGGTCAAGACTACTTCTTCTTGAGAAAATTTTACTCTTTTAGCTGTATTTAAAGCAATCTTTTTTAAGTTCTCTTCTCTTTTCTCTAAATAGTCTCCAACATTAAGAACTATTTTCTGCCACTCCCCCAGTTTTTTATAAAGCATTAAAGATAAAACCAACTGAATTGAAGAAATAGTTTCACCATAATTACCAATTAAAATGCCCGCCTCCGGAGAATCAACATTTATTCTAATATTGCCCTCATCTCCCATTATTATTTTAACTGATTTTTCTTTAAACCCTATCTCATCTAAAAGCTCTACAGTTAAATTCTCTATTAACTTAAGGCTAGAAGCTTTAGGAGGCTTATCTTTTTTAACCTTAGGGTTTTTTTTAGGCTTTTTACTTTTTTGAAGACTCATTTTTTTTCTTAAAATTAATATATAATTGCTGCCCTAGCATAAATAAACTAAAACTTAGCCAATACAAAACCAACCCTGAAGGAAATTTAAAACCAATTAACAAAGTCATTAAGGGCATCATAAATAACATTTGTTTTTGCATCATCGCTGCCATATCATCATTTTTTTCTTTAGTTTTTTTAGCTTTTATTTCCGCTGCCTTATTAGAAGGCATCATTAAATAAGAAGATATAAATTGGGCCACCGCCGATCCAATAAGAAACAAGCCCGGGAAGGCCTCTAATTTAAAACCAAAAATATTTATGGCTGTAAATTTAAATAAATCGGGTTGAGTTAGTTCTAAATATAAAAAGCGGGTGTTAATCTGAGTTGACTTTCCCAATCTTAAAATTGGATAAAGAACTTCATTTAATTTCTGAATTATTTCTCCATCAGCTCTTAATACCTGATTAAAGGCTTGAAAAAGGGCAATTAAAATAATAATTTGAATTATTTGAGGTAAACACCCCGAGGCTGGATTAAGCCCATGGCGTTTGTAAAGCTCCAACTGGGCTTTAGCTAGAGCCTGTTTGTCTTTTTTATACTTTTTTTTAAGTTTTTCCAATTCCGGGGCTAAATCCCTCATTCTTTGAGCCGATTTTAAAGAAGGCAAAGTCAAGGGCGTTAAAACTAATCTAATTAAAATTGTCAATCCAATGATAGCTAAACCCAAATTATTGCCCAAAAGGTTATAAAACAAAATCAGTAAATTTACTAAGGGTTGGTAAAGTAATGTGTGCCAAAGGTTCATTTTATCTATATTTTCTAATTTTCAGGTTTATTATTATGAGTCTCCTTTTTACAAAAGAGGTTCTTCTCCCCCCTTGCTCCAAGGGTGACATTTAAAAATCCTCCGTAATCCAAGGAGGGTTCCTTTTATAATACCATATTTTTCAATTGCTTGGTAGAAATATTCAGAGCAAGTAGGAATAAAACGACAAGCAGCATCTGTTAAAAAAAGTTTTTTAAATATTGCCAGCTGGAAAACACTTGTATTTTGATAGAGCTTAATTGATTTTAAAATTAAATTTTTTGGTTTCACCGGTATTTCATAAACATTTTTTGGCTAAAATCTATTGGGGAGTTTTAAAAATCTTTTTTTTAAAGTCTAAAAAATATTGCTTATAATTTTTTTACCTAAACATCAATTAAATTAGCTTTCTTAAAATCTTCCCTCATTTGATTCAATTCGTTTTTTTTAGAAGCCCTTATATTTGGCGGCATACATGGTTTAGCCAGGAGAATTATATCATTATTTGCTTTGAAATCTTTCATTTGTTTTTTATAATTGTTTCTTAAAACTCTTTTTAATCGATTTCTTTTTACCGCTCGCTTGTTAACTTTTAAAGGAACAATAAAACAGACCCGGCTATAAGGTTTTTTATTTTTTAAAATAAATATTATTAGATTTTGGCAATAAAATTTTTTCCCATTTTTTAAAACCGCGGGTATTAAATAAGCTGGTAAACGATATTTTTTCGGAAGCACAATTAAAACCAGTCAGCAATTTTTAAACGGATAAGCTGGATCTCTTCTTTTTTCTTCTTCTTTTTAAAACATTCTCCCCGTCTTTAGTTCTCATTCTTTTTAGAAATCCATGAGTTCGTTTTCTTTTCTTTTTTTTAGGTTGGTAAGTTCTTTTTGGCATAGCCTATCTTAACAAAATTTGTCTCAAAAAACAACCTTCTTTTTGGTCTTCTTTTATTTGGGTTATTTTTAACTGAATTTTAAACTGACCTATTTTTATCTATTTAATCCTGTTGACAAGTTGTGGATAACTTTCTAATAATAGACATAAAGATTCCTGTCCTTCTATTTTAAATAGTCTTACTTTTTTAATAACACTTTTAAATAATCTTTTAATAAAAATTTATAATGAATAAAAAAGAACTTTGGCAGGCGGTATTAGCTGAACTTCAGCTTAGTCTTTCTAAGGCGAACTTTTCCGCCTGGTTTTCAAACACCAGGGTTTTATCTTTAAAAAAACTAGATCAAAAAAGGCAACTAGTAGAAATTGGGGTTTCTAATCCCTATGTTAAAAATACTATCGAACTCCGTTATCAAGGTCAAATAAAGGAAATTCTTGATCGTTTAACAAAATTAGAAAATGAGTTAGGTTTAACTATTAAAGCCGAAAAACAAAAAATTAGTGACTCTGGGCCCCTTTTTAAAATTGATTTTGCTAAAGAAGAAAAAAGAGCTTTACAAAAAGCAATTGAATCAAGCCGACTTAGGCCGGATTTTACCTTTGATACATTTGCTGTTTCTTCCTCTAATGATATGGCTCACGCAGCTGCTTGCGCGGTTGCCAATGATCCAGGTAAAAAATATCATCTTCTTTTTTTATATGGAGGCGTTGGAGTTGGCAAAACTCACTTAACTCATGCTGTTGGTCATCAAATTTTAGCAAAAAATCCACATGCCCGGGTGGTCTATTGTACCTCAGAAGAATTTACTAATGAAATTGTTGAGGCTATTCAAAGAAGAAGTACTAGTAAATTTAGACAGAAGTACCGATCGGCGAAAGCCCTTCTCATTGACGATATTCAATTTATTGGAGGAAAGGAAACAATTCAAGAAGAATTTTTTCATACTTTTAATGCCATCCATGCTGAAGGAGGACAAATTGTTTTAACTAGCGATCACTTACCCCATGAGATTAAGGGGTTAGAGGGTCGTCTCCGATCTCGGTTTGAGGGGGGTTTAACTATTGATGTTCAGGAACCTAATTTTGAACTAAGAACGGCTATTTTATTAATCAAAGCAAATCAGAGGGGGATTAAGTTACCCATTGATGTGGCTAAAATGGTAGCCAGTAATATTAAAAGCACCAGAAGACTTGAGGGGTTTTTAACTCGCTTAGTAAGTGAAGGAGAAACAAGAAAAAAATCTATTAGTCTTGAATTATGCCAAACAATTCTGGAAAGAACCAGCCCCTTGCCAGTCGTTTCTAAAAGACTCCTTAAGCCTAATGAAATTCTTGACCTAGTGGCTCGCTACTTTGAATTAAAAATTTCAGAACTAAAAGGACCCAAAAGATCTAAACCAATTGTTGTTCCCCGTCAGATTGCCATGTATTTGATCAGAACAGAATTAGAAGACTATCCTTTAATGGAAATAGGAAGGCTTTTTGGCGGCCGAGACCACACCACTGTTATGCATTCGGTCGATAAAATTAAAAACCTTCTTCCAGGGTCTGAAGAATTAAGATCAAAAGTTGACAACCTTAAAAAAAGACTCTATGGATAAATTGAGGAAAAGGCTGTTTATAACAAGTGGAATAAAGGAAGATAAGTGCATAACCGTTAATGACTTATCAACTTTTCCACATTTCCTTAAAAGTTTTCCACATGGTTTTCCCCAGAACCCATCTGAGAGTTTTCCACTTATCCACCATAACTACTACTAATACTATATATTTATTAATATAAAAACAAAAATCAATAAAAAAAGTATAATCTTAAAAATATGTTTAAAACTAATTGTTTCTAAAATTCAAAAGGAGTAAAATAATAATATGAAAGCCTCAATTTTACAAGAAAATCTTCAAAAAGGTCTTAATTTAACTAGTCGAGCAATTAACAGTAGAGTTAATCTGCCTATTTTAGGAAATATTTTAATTTCTACTAAAGAAGCTAAAATTAAGTTAACGGCCACTAATTTAGAAATTAGTATAAATGTTTTTTTACCTGCTAAAAAAGAAAGAAGCGGTCAATTTACTATCCCGGCTAAAGATATTACTGAATTTGTTTCTTCCTTACCAACGGGAAGGGTAGACCTAGAGGAAAAGAAAGAAAAATTGGAATTGGTGTCAGGATCATACAGGGCTATTTTTAATGGAATGTCAGCGGCTGAGTTTCCTCAAGTTCCAAGCTTGGTAGATGGAAAAAAAGAAGATGTTTTAAAAAAAACAAAAATTGACACCAAAAGTTTTATTAAGGCGGTTAATTATGTTAATTTTGCTGCGGCTCAAGATGAAAATAGGCCAGTTTTAACTGGGGTCAGATTAAGTTTTGAAGAAAGCAATCTCCAGTTGGTGGCGACCGATGGCTATCGTTTAAGTTTAAAGAAAATAAAGCTCGAAAAAAAAATAGACTTTCCTACTTTAATTATTCCTGCTCGGGCTTTGGGTGAAGTGGTTAGAATTATTACTTCTAATGACAGTAATGGAGAAGATGAAAAATTGGTTTTATCAATTACCAAAGATAAAACCCAGGTTATTTTTTCTTATGCTGATACTGAAGTAATCGCTCGT
The DNA here is from genome assembly GCA_002773945.1 of Candidatus Beckwithbacteria bacterium CG10_big_fil_rev_8_21_14_0_10_34_10. Classification (GTDB taxonomy): domain Bacteria; phylum Patescibacteriota; class Microgenomatia; order UBA1400; family UBA1400; genus 1-14-0-10-34-10. The sequence continues at coordinate 17,134 of PEZT01000025.1, forward strand.
TTAATTGAGGATAAGTATCCTGATTTTAGTAAAATAATCCCCGATAAAGGAGAAAATATGGCAATTATTGATAGGGAAGAGTTTTATAAAGCCATAAAAGCCGCCTCTATTTTTGCCAGAAAAAGTGCCAATATTGTTAAATTTACTTTTTTTAATAACAATATGACCATCGAAGCGAATGCTCCTGAAATAGGGGAAAATGAAATCAAAATAGGAATTAGATATAAAGGAGATAAAGAACAAATTGCTTTTAATTACCGCTTTATTCAGGATTTTTTAAGCAATTTTGATCAGGAAAGTTTAAGCTTAGAGATTTCTGGACCATTAAAACCCGGTCTTTTTAAGGGGGAAAAAGATAACTCTTTTTTGCATGTTATTATGCCAGTTAGACTTCAGGATAAAGAATAGATTTTTAAAAGAACGAAATCCTTATATTTTTTAAAGAGATCCGACTGCTTTTTTTCTAGGGTAATTGTGATAAGAGGTGGTTTTGATTTTTTCATCTTTATTAGAAGAGGCAACTTGATTCCAAATATTGGTGGAAGTAGATGGTTTAGGAGGGTTTTTAATAGGAATTGGAACAGGAATTTCTTTTTTTTGAGCGGCTAAAACCTCTTCGGGATTAGAAGTAATTAATTGATATTCTTCCTGAGAGGCAACCACTTTAATAGCCACATGATTGTTACCAGCAAAAAATAAACCATGCCCAATATTGCAGGACAAAAGAAGATTTTTTTCTCCCTGACTTAGGTAAAAAGTTTTAACTACAGTTTCAATTGCCGCCGGTGACTGTTTCATTAAAAGTTGAATAGAAGAATTGGAAATAATTGCTCTTCCATAATCATTATTAAGAAAGTCTTCAGCGTCTTGAGTAATGGTGGTTAAGCCCAAATAATATTTTCTGGCTCTTTTGGCAATCCCATAGAGAAAACCGGCGGAATCCTCATTTTTCATTAAATACCAGGCTTCATCAACAATCAAAAGTCTCTTTTTAAGTTCTCTTTTTACTTTGGTCCAAATAAAATCAAGAATAATAAACATGGCTATTGGTCTTAATTTATCTTCGAGCTCTTTAATACTAAAAACGGTAAAATTATTTTTTAGATCAATTGTTGATTGTTGGTTGAAAATACCACTTAAGCTGCCCTTAATAAACCTTTCCAATCTAGCGGCTAACTGAATAGCTTCTTTTTCCTCCATGCCAACCAACACCTTATAAAGATCTTCCATTAGGGGAGGGGTTTTGGTTTGAGTGATGGGGTCTTTAGTGATTCCTTTTTGTTGGTAAGTAGCAACAAGAGCCCTGTCTAGAATTGCTTCTTCATTGGGACTAAGAGTCCCCATAATAATTTTAAACAATGAGTGAAGCGAGAGAATTTTTAAGCCAAGCTGGTTTTCATCTTTAGAATTGATGTTGCTTAGATCAAAGGGGTTTATTTTAGCGGGAGTACTAGGGGAGAATTTAATATATTCACCGCCTAGTTCTGATGACAGGTTTTCATATTCATTTTCTGGATCAATAACAATAATTTCAGTTCCAAAAAGAAGAGAGCGAAGGGCCTCAAGCTTAATAGTAAAACTTTTACCAGCCCCGGACTTGCTTAAAACAACCATATTGGCATTTTCCAAACTAAAACGATCAAAAATTACCAACGAATCATTGTGTTCATTAATTCCGTACAAAATGCCCTTATTGTCGGTTAATTCTGAAGAAGTAAAAGGAAAGGTAGTGGCTAAAGAAGTGGTATCCATGTTTCTGGTAATCATCAATTTGTCCGAACAGGTGGGAAGAGTTGATTTAAAAGCATCTTCTATTTGTAAAATTGCTATCTTAGAAACAATTAGAAGAGAACCAAGAGTTGATTGAACTTCTTTAGTAATTTTATTTAAGTTTTTAAGGTTTCTTGAAGCAATCGTAACATATAAAGAAAACTGAAAAAATCTTTCAGCCCCTTTGGCTAATTCTTTTTGAAGAGAACGGGCGTCTTCTAATTTTATTTGAGTTTCTATATTAATTACTCGACTATGTTGAAGATCAGTTTGAATTTCAGCCTCCATCTCGCCAATTTTTTTCCTTAGGTCATCAAGAATTCCCTTGCCTTTAACGGGGTAAATATACATACTAACGTCAATTGTGTGGTTAAAATTAATTAAAGGAGAAAGCCAATTAGCATCAACAAATCGAGGATAACCAGCCATAAAAAGAGTTCGATAATAAGTTTGACCAATCTTAAGATGGCTGAAATCAACTTCAATTGAAGGGGGAGCAATAATATCCTGAAGAGAACTTAAACCCTTTTCAATTAGAGCAATTGTTTCTTGTTTATTAGGAACAAATGATGCCTCTGGGGCTGAAGTTTGGGTAATTGTTTTTTGTTTTTGAGTCTTTTTTTTGAATAAGCCCATTATTTTACCTGATTATTATTTTTAATCTGGTCACCACTGGTAACATTTTTAACCACTTGATTGATTTGTTTCTGAAGTTCTTGACCCTCTAAGGGTATTGTAGTTGGTTGATTTGTTTGAACCGTGCTTTTAGGAATGGGACTCGGGATTGGTACTTTGGGGGTAACTAAAACCCTCTCATTTTGTTGATTTATAGTTTGGGAACCAGGTATTTTGTCAGGAGCAGATTTTATTTCTACAGGAACAGGTTGGTTTACAAAGGGAGATATTGATTGATCAGAATTAAGGGGAATGTTCTTGGTTATTTTTTTATTTAGTTGAGGTTGAACTAAAGGAGAACTATAGTCTTTTAAAGAGCTAAATTTTTGCCCTCTGGCTCCCGGGTTATAAATCGCGTAAAAAAGCTCAATTAATTCTTGGTTATTTAATTGAGATGCTCTTAAACCAATTCGTTGAAATTGACCAATTAAATGATTTCTTTTTGGATAGAGATCGGTTTTAGCCCGTTCTATTTTTATTTTATCAGGGCCCTTAATGGCAATTGGTGCATAGGGGATTATTAAATAGAATTTTTTATCTAGAATTTTGTTTTTTTGGACAATGTTTTCTATAAAACGATAGTATGATTTAAGTTGAATTTTGTATTTTTCATTTTTCGCGCTTGTTAATCTTTGACTAATTAATTTAAGATAGCCAGAAATGTCTTTCTGTCGGGATTGAATTAAGATTTGAATTTGAAAAGTTAGAGAGTTTAATAAGGCAGCGTAGGCGAAGATTGTGGCCTCTTGTTCTTTTTCCGATAAAAGGCCGAAATTAATTGCCGTGGTTTTTAAAACTAGACAACTAGAATTGTTTTTTAATAATACTAGTCCATCTTTTATTTCTTTAATTGGCAGATGGTCTTGAGTACTGGCGCGAATTGGTGATTGGGCAGTTTTCATATATTTTTTTAAGCTGAGGAAACTAGTGGTCTAACAATTTCACTCTTAGCTCTAATAGTAAAGGGAGGGAGGATTTTTCCCTCGGCTTTAAAGTTAATTATATCAAATTCATAATCTTGATGTTCAGCTTTAAGTTTAAATTCGCCATTACCTAAGGGGGTGGCAGTATAAAAATGACCCAACCTATTTGTTTTTAAAGCCCTAATAGTTAAGTTTAGATGATCTTGGATTTCTAAAAGAGTATTGGGAAGGGTTTTTCCAGTGGTGCTTAAAACAGTTCCACAAACATAATTAGGTTTTTCTGATAAAGGCGGAGGAGTGTAAACAATTGCTTTAGTGTGAGGCGCCCGATAAACATTCCGACTCTTTTGAATTTTTTTAAAGTGGCTTTCTACTTCAAGGGGTGGAGTTAAGGGTTGAGCCGCTTCAATAACTGGTTTTGGTTGAGGGTTGGGAAAAGTATTTGGAACTGGAGTTGAGTTTGAGTCTCCTGAAGCAGGGGTTAGAACAGTTGTAATTACTGTTTTTGGTTCCTGTGGCTGAGAAACCATTTGATTAACTTTCATTGGTTTTAGAGGGAAAGAAGGGTGATTAGGGGATTGTAAAAGATTACTAATATTTTGCAAGCGTTGATTTTCGTTTTTATCTAAAGAGCCGGTGGGAGCAATTGGAGAAGAGTATCTTTTTAAATACTGATTTAGGGCTTGTCGATCGGGGGTCGCAGGAGTTGCTTTTTTAATTGGTTTAAAACTTCTTTGGTCTTTCTTTTTTAGATAATCAGGGGTTTTGTTATTTCTTTTCCAAATATAGCGGGTGGGAGAGTAAATAGACTTAATAAAATTAATAATCCATTGATCAAGTGGTCTTTCTTGAATTGGTAAAAAGGCTAAAGCAAAGCCAAAAAGAGCAAAAAAAACAACCAAGGGCCATTTTAAAAGGGGAGCAAAAGGGAGAGAAAATAAAATATAAGCGATAATTAAGCCTCCAGCCAGCTCCGCAAATTGTTTTAGGGTCATATCTCCTACCAGTCTAAACTGATAAGAAGTAATATTTTGCGGGACAGGATGTTGCTTCATATTAACAGTCTAACAAATAGACTTAAGTTTTGGAAAGATAACAAAGTAGGTCAAAAACAAGCAAATTCTTTTCACTAAAACTTTCACTCTTAAAAACTAAATTAATAGTTAAAATTGCTGGGGGGGGGATAAAGTTAGATCTTGCCCTATGGTTTGAAAAAAATCGCTTTCGGTTATTGGTAAAAAATACCAAATTTCTCTAATTCTTTTAGAGCTTATATGAGCAACAACAACTAATCCTTCTTCTAAAAAAACCGTCAAAGGGTAGGCCTGGCCTAAATAATTGTCAAAAGCAGTAAATGAATTTGGAAATTTTTCTAAATATTCATCTAAACTTTGACTATCTTCAAAAGGAACTTGCTTTTTAATTAAATAAGGGCTTTCATTTTTTAAATATATTTTATGAGGGGTATAAGCTCTTTTTGATGGATATTCTTTGATTGTTAGATTTTCTTCTTGAGATTCATTTTCTGCTTTGCCAAAATTTCGCTCGATTTCTTTTAATTGATTTTTCTTTTGTTCAATTTTTTGGTCAAGAATTATTTCTTCTGTTTTTTCTAAAGAGGGGAAGGGTGAGGGTATTTTTTCTTCAACCTTTGTTTTGGCTAGATTAGCAATAATAAAAAGAACAAGAAGGATAAAAAGAAGAATTATAAAAATAAGGTTTTTTTTAATAAAGGCTTTAAATTTTTCTTTCATAAAATTAGACTATAAATAGCAAAAAAGGGTTTTATGGTTCATAAATAAATTTTTCGACAAAATTATAATGGATGGGAAACTCATTAGGATAATCTATCTGGCCACAGCATTTAAATGACATTAGGTTCCAAACTGGGTATAAAGCAATGCTTTCGGCAAAATCTTCAAACTCACCATCTTTTGATTGGTCTGGATAGGTGGGCATAAACCCTTCTTCTGCATAAGCGGTTAAAAACTCATTGTTTCTCATATTATCATTTCGGTAATCAATTAGGTGGCCGGCCTCATGAGCTAAAGTATAAAGAGCTGAATAATAATTACTGACTCCCAGATCATAAATTACAATTTCATTAATTCCTTTAGCCCAGCCTCCCCAAGAGGAACCAGACATTCTGGTTAGGTTTATATCTCCTCCTGAACAAAGTAAACTGACAAAATTAGGCCACTGGGACAAATAGGCCATTGATTGAATCTCCCAATTTTTTTCATTGGCAGTCCAGGGTCCTTCTAGTTTTAAACAGTCTATTATTGGAGCATCACCTAAGGTAATTAAGGCCAGATCAGACGATTGTTCATTATTTGGTCCACCAGCAACATCAGCGGTAATAGTTAAGTGGTTGGAAATAACAGAATCAATTTGACTGAGTTCAAAGGTGGTTTCATAAGAATAAGAAGTTGATTCGCCAGCTTTAAGATTATAAGGAAGAGTTAAGGAGGAACTTGGTTTGGGTAATTTTGAATTAGCTGGATAAGCGGTAAATTTATCATTAATGACTTTAATTGTAATATCTTTTTCCTTGGCGGTAATGGTTATTTGGTAAGTAACTTCAGCTTCATCACCCCTGTCCCAGATTCCTTCTAGTTGCTTTTTCGAAAATGAAGTCTGGCTGATGTCTTTTTTAACTTCAAAATATTGAGATTGAGAATGGGAGCGAACGTCAGCTAAGGTTTCTTTTTCAGTAATAAAGCTTGCCCCATTAGATACAATAATGGTAGCCGTTACGCCAGCTACTACTCCAAAAGGAACAACAATTGATAGTCCCGGAATAGTATTTAGAAAACTAGGAGCTATTGGAGCAGCCGCTGTTTCCCCTGCTAAAGCTGGAGTTCCAGCCCCAGTTTCTAAACCAGTGGTTCCTATTCCTAGGCTAGCCTCAGCTTGAACTCCAGCTGTAGTGGAAAATAATTTATCAATTAAAGAGCCAAGATAACCACCAATAAAGCCGCCTAAAGGAATAGTAATATAAGCAATTCCTAAAGGTGCTCCAATAAAGCCGCCGACAGTCATTCCTAAAGAAGCGCCAATAGCCGTGACAGGATTACCAAAAATAAACATGGCCAGTCGAGTAACCCCGGCTAAAGCATTGTCCCTAATTTTTTTAAAAAACTCTTTTCCTTCAGGGCTTTTAGCAAATCTGGCAACCGTGCTAAAAAAACTTAAAACACTGGCAATAGTGCTAATGCCAGCATCTTTTAAACCCAGAACAGCACCAATTAAAGAGGCGACTCCTTTAATGGCAACCGACCTAATAGCGCCTGAAACATTTTTAGCGCTGGTGACAAAACCAACTACTCCCAAAACACTGCCAAAAGACCTCAAAACTCGACCAGCCACTTTATTTTTAAAACTACCCTTGCCAACACTTATAAGTAAGCCAGTTCCTTTTAAGGATAATTTTTGACCTCGATTTCTAATAAAATTACCTATCCGATAACGAGGCCGAAGAGCCAAAGCATTAAATGCTTTAGAAAAAACATTTAATTTAGGAATTTTAGAAAAAGGAATTTTAAAAAATGAAAAAACACTTTTTTTATATTTTCTTTTAATTCCTCTAATTGACCATTTTAAGAGCAAGGGCAAATTGTCAGCTTGTTTTTCAAATTTTTCCGTTTCCAGGGCTAAATTGTTTAGCTGTTTATTTTGAAGACTGCCTTCAATAGTTTTTTCTTTTTCCAAATTAATTTTTTCTGGAGTAAAACCCCGAAGCCAATTTTCAATTATTAAAGGATTAAATCTGCCCGCTAATTTTTTAGCAATTTTTAAAGCCACTTTGGAAATTGGGAAGGATTTATCTGTTTGAGATAAAGGAAGGCTTTGGTAATAACCCTCTAAAAGGAGTCCAAATTTGCTCGCCACTTCTAAGGGAGAAACTTTTTGTCTTTCCAGTTTAACCGCTTGGCTAAAAGGTAAAACCCTAAGGCTTTTTTCAACCAAATCATCAATTTCTTTTCCCTGGACTGGAGTTTTTAAAGGCCAATTGCTTTCTAAAGCCATTAAAAAATTATTAGCCTCTTTAGGAGAAAAACCTAGCTTATTTTGGATAGTAGTTTTTAATTCATTCCTTGTGGGAGCCAAAAGAACTTTAGCTTGATTGATTTTTTGCCAGGCCAAGGTAAGTTCCTTTACTTCCTTTTGCTTATCAGGATGGTTTAGGTTTTGGCTAAGACCCCTTACTAAAGCTTCTTTTTCTGTTTCATTGAGGTTTAAAGAGGTTTCTAGTTCTTGTTGATGAATAAGGTCAATATTTTTTTTAATCTCATCTGAATTTAAAATTTCTTTTTTTAAAGCTGCTTCTTTGGTTAGGGCCTGGGAAAGTCTTTCTAAAACCTTGTCTTTGTCTTCATCACTTAACTTAGATAATTTATCCTTAAGTAATTCCTGGGCTGTTTTTTTAATTTGATCTTGATAAGTTTGAATGAATTTAATTTGGTTTTCCAAATCCAAAGCTTCTAGCTTATCTAAGGTAGGACCTTGAGTCTTAACACCTTGAATTCTTTCCAACCAATCTTCATGGTCTTTTAAAGATTCTTCTAAAGCTTTTAGTTTTTCCGGAGAGGGGACATTTCCATAAAGAGTTTCTTCTTGGGCTTGGGTATTGAGGGCAGAAAAAAGCTCTTTTAAAAAGTGATCAGAAGAATAACTTTTACTCTCAAAATATCTTAAGTTAAAAGTCTCTGGAAAACGTCTTTTAGCCCAATTTTCTAGGCCGGTAATAACTTCTTGTTTTTGATATGGTTCATCAATATTGGGAAGCCAGATTTCATCTTCTTCCCCTTGAACTTGAGAAATAATTAGGCGGGTAAAAATAGGCCCATTCTGATCCAAGAGGTCAATAAAGGCAGGCTTAGTCATTTTATTAATCATATCAATAAATTAAGTTGTTGGCAAAGCAAAAAAAAGTTGTTATGATAAATTAATGGGTTTAACAATTACTTTAAAATTAGTCTTGTCTTTGGTTTTAGGTGCCGTTATTGGTTTGGAGAGAGAATCTTACGAAAAAGAGATTAATCCGGAGTCTAAAAGTGTGATTGGAGGCTTGGGAGTCAGAACTTTTGCTTTAGTAACTTCTTTGGGAGCAGTGGCTGGTCTTCTAAGAGCTAGTAATTTTAGTTTGTTTTTAACTTTAAACATAACTTTTATGTTGCTTTTATTGGCTTACTATGTGATGGGTAGTATTTTATTAAAAGATAATGGGATTACGACTGAGCTGGCTGTTATTTTTGCCTATTTAATTGGTTTATTTGTGGCTTTGGAAATATTTCCCATCCAACTTGTGTTTGCCATGACTGTGATTTTAATCTTAATTTTATCCCGGAAGGAAAAAATTAAAAACATTGTTAGCGGAATAAAAAAGACAGAGATTAATGCTTTTATAAGCTACGCTTTAATTGCTTTGGTGGTTTTGCCTTTTTTACCTAAACAAGCCTTCTTTTTAACTGATATTCCCGGCTTGGTAAATATTTTTCAGTCTTATGGAATTGACCTGGGTAAACTTGCCTCAATTGAAATTCTTAATCCTTTTAAGCTTTGGTTGGTGGTGGCTTTAATTACCGGGGTGGATATGTTTGGTTATTTTTTGGAAAAAACCATTGGCCAGAAAAAAGGCTGGCTTTTAACTAGTATTGCCGGCGGCTTTATTTCTTCAACGGCTACCATTCAATCTTTAGCCCAACAAAGCAAAAAATCTTTAAATGTTAATCGTTTAGTGGCTGCTTCTATTTTTGCCAACTTAGCTTCCTTTTTTCAGATTTTTATTTTGATTGCTTCTTTAAATAGTCAGTTTTTAGTTAAAAGTACTTTAATAATGTTTAGCATTATTATGGTTTCATTTTTATCCGGACTATTTTTTTTAAAGTTAAAAGAGCCTAAAAATGAAGAGGAATTTAAGCAAACCAAACAAACCCTAAAAGAAGATAAGATATTTGCTTTAAACCCGGCTTTAAAATTTGCCGGCCTGTTTTTGTTAATTAAATTTGGAACTAAAATTGCTTTGGTCTTTTTTGGTGATCACGGCTTTTTAGCCGCCTCAGCCTTGGGAGCAGTGACAGGCATTGATGCGGTTACCATCAACTTATCAGAACTAGCCGGTCAAACCATTAGTTTAAAAACAGCTGCCCTAAGTTTAATTGTGGTTAATGCGGTTAATCTTTTAAGTAAAACTGTTTATAGTTTTGTTCAGGGGAAAAAAGAGTTTGCTTTAAAGCTTTCTTTAAGTTCACTTCTTATTGTTCTGGCGAGCTTTTTAGGTTTGTTAGCTTTTTAATTTTCAACTAATTCTTGGTTTTTTCAAAGCCAGCAAAAGTTTTATTCCTCCTAAAAAAAGAAGGTCAATTAAAATCGTCATCCCTAAACTTAAGTCAATATTTATTAAGCCTTGAGATATATTTTTTGTTAGCCCTGGTGATAAAGTTACTTTTAAACCGCTAAAGTAAAAAGCGGTGACTAGCAAAGAAACAATTAAAAGGGGAAAAAGAGCTGTTTCCAAATCTTTTTTAGAAGAAAACATGGTGTTTGAGAGCTGAAAAACAAAATAGCAGGCTAAAAATAGTAATCCTAATTGAGGAGTAGTTAAATCAAAAAATATTTTAAACCTGGAAAACAAATAAAAATGGGCCAGAGCAAAAATTAGGCTTAAACCAGTTAAAGTGGGGGCTAAACCAATTAAAAAATGACGCAAGGGATCAGTTTTAGCAATTTTAAGACCGCCAGCCCTAACTTCACCATTTTCCCTTATTTCAGGCTTAAAAGTTAATGAACCGGTCTTAACTCTTAAAAGCTCAGCCAGAAAAAGATGAGATAATTCATGAATAATTGTTCCCGGTAAAAAAGCCCAGGTTAAAATTTCAATTGATGTTTCCCTTGAGCGAGAAAAAAGATAAAATAAAAGAAACAAATTTTTAGACAAAGACTGAGCTATAAAAAAGAGAGTTATAAAAAAGATGAAAAATAAAACTAAAGGCATAATCATTAAAAATATTATAGCTGAAAATCATAAAAAAAATAGCTTTATTAAAGCTAAAGCTATTAAAGGCAGGGGTCGGGGCAAGGCTCTGGGTTTTCCAACCCTTAATTTAAAAACTGAGACGAAACAAAACTTTAAACCAGGAGTATATTTAGCCAAAATAAAGTTTAATCACAATTTACTAAGGGCCTTATTGCATTTTGGACCAATTCCCAGTTTTAATGAGAAGGAAGACAGCTTAGAAGTTTATATTCTAGGCTTTAATAAAAAAATAACTATTGGTCAGGGGGTTGAATTTAAACCTTTATATTTTCTAAGACCAATAAAAAAATTTAAAACAAGAAAAGAGCTTTCTAGCCAAATTAAAAAAGATGTTGCCAAAGCCAAAAGCATTTTTAAGCTGGTTGAGGCTGAAGTTGAAGTGAAGTAGATTTTGGTTTTTCAAACAGTTTTTGAACCAAAAAATCAACTCCTTTTTTTAAAAAACTTGGCCATTTACCAGCTTGAACTTGGTTATTAGCTATAGCCAAACCAACATCTTTGTTTCTGGGAAAGGAAAGAAAAATTGAGCTTAAAGGCCCAATTGTTTTGAAAAAGTTTATAACATTTAAACCTAAATAAAAAGGAATTGATTTATAAGCTTCTTTGCCTAGTTTTTTTAATTCTTGAACACTACGGTAAATATGATAAGGGGCTCTAAAAATGCCGGCAAAGTCAAATGGTCCAAAAAGAGGTGCTAAGCCGGTACTAACAAGGGCTTTGCTAAAAAACTCCCCCGCCGTTAGACCGGTTTTTAAAAGAGACAATTTTTGAATTAAAGTTTTTCCTAAGGTTGAATAAACCCCGACAGTATAGCCTAAGGTGATGGCTCCAGGCCCCAAAATATCTTGAATGATTTTATTAAAAGAAAAATCTTTAATTTCTACAAGAAACTTTTGGTATTGTTCTCTGGTTAACCTTTTGGCTTGATATTCTTGTAAAAGAATAGACTTAATATGTTTTTCCGCTTTGGTTTTGTTTTCTTTTTTCCCAAGTTCTACTAGTTCTTTAAATGATAATTTTTCAGTTGAAGATTTTTCTAAAGAAACTGGTTCTTCATTATTTTTTTCATTATAAAGAGGTAAGGTTACTTCTTGAAATCCTTGATTTATTTTCACTAGTTGTTCATCCTCTGATTGGAGAACAGGGGGACTAATGTTGTCTGGTTTTTTAAATATAATAGGGTCTTTTTTTCCGGAAAAAAGACCGGTTTCGCTTTCCATTAAGCCTATTTTAGCAAATTTTAAAAAATTTAGGGGGATTTTAACTTAGCTCAACTTGTTTTTTAAGTTCCGCTCTTATCTTTTCGACCGCCTTTTTATCTGCCTTTTGAAGAAGAATTTGCTTTAATTTATTTAAAACATTTTCTTCTATTTCCTGATAGAGGTTAGCTTTTAAATCTCCTTTTTCCTGGCTGATTTCATAAAGTGTTTTTTCAAATTCTTCTTTAATTTTGTTAGTATAAAGTTCAAAAAACATTATCCAACTAAGTTTTTTTAAAGCCAGTTTTTGGTCTTCGGAAAAACTATCAAAATTAGTTACTACCTTTTTTCTTAGATTTTCATCTAAGGGTAATATTTGTAATAGTTGTTTAGTATTAAATTTATTCATTTTATTCTAATTCTTGAGCCTTATTTTCAATGTGTTTAAGGATCGGGATAAAAACACTGGTAAACCGGGCTTGGGATATTTGCCGGTTAGCCGCTAGGGTATGATAAATCATTAATAGATCATTGTCACTATTAATTGGTCTTCCAAAAGTTGCTTGAAACCCTAAATTAAGATGGTTATTAATAATTTGGGCTAATTCTTTAGAAGAAAGGATTTTTTCCGCTGTTTTAAAAGCTTTATTTCTTTCTTCCTGACCTTGGTATTTAAAAACATGATCAAGAGTTCTTAGATAGCCTTCTAAGTAGTTTGTTCCATATTCATCTTTGTTCCCTAAGCCGGCTAAGTCTTTTAGGCTTGTAAAAGTTTCTGCCTCATTAAAAAGAGGGTCAGATACAATTCGGTCATAGTTTTTAAGACAAGTAATGCTGGCCTCAATTTGTCTAATTTTTTCTTTATTGGCTGTTGGTTGTTCTGATCTTAAGTCTTCTTCTAAATCAGCTATTTTTTTTCTTAACCCGCTTACTCCAATAGGCGGGGTGGCAGTTGGATCGGCAATATTGCCAATTTCATTATTAATATCACCCATTCTAGTAGTTAAGGAATTAATAACTGTTGTTAATTTAGAGACTTTGTTTTTTTCCTCTACAACCAAATCAAGTCCTTTTTCATTTTCGCTTATTTGACTTTCAAGCCGTCTGATATTTTCTGTAATAGTTGTTTTTTGAGTTGCTTTTTCAGATTGGAGGCTGGTTTTTTCTTCTGAGTCAGTGGCTGCAGAAATGGCAGCATTAAATCGGGTTTCAACAGCATTCATTTCATTATTTTGATTATCTCTTAGTGTTTTTAATCTGCCAATAGTAGCGTTTATCCTATTTTCTTTTGCTGTTAATATGGGGGGAAGAGTAGGATCACTGGCAGCATCTTTTTCAATTGTATTTATATCAATTTCTCTTTGTTTTTCTTCTTTTTCGTTTTCCAAGTGTTCTAGTCGGCTTTGAGCTATTTTTAGTTGGTTTGCTTTAACTCTTCTTTCTTCTTCTCGGCCTTTAGGCGCTTTTAGTTTTTTAATTCTTTGTTCTAGGTTGGAGATGGAAGGGGGAATAGAAGAGCCTTCTTTAATTTTAAGAGCAATTTCTGTAAAAGTTTTAACCTCGCGGTCCATAAAATATCTGATAGTTTTTTCATGAGCCTGAAAGTAAAGTTCGGTTGCTTGTTGGGGATTATTAAGAGTGCCTCCGGGAGCAGCAGTGGCTAAATCTTCCAAAAACTGGTTTCTAACCCTCATCCATTCAGTATTAATATTTTCTTGGGCTAAGCGCCAGTCAGCTGGAATTAATGGTGCTGTTGGGGTAACTGTTCCGGCAGGAATGACGCCATACCTTTCAAAGGGGGTGACTGCTTCAAGGTCATTAGGGTCCATGCCTAAAGCTTCATAAAAATTAATTTTAGCCTTGGCTGCCTCAATTAAAAAGTCTTTTTCCGTGTCTTTATTTGTTTCTAAAGATAAATATTTTATGTATTTTTGATTTTCTGGAGAAAGGCCAGTAGAATTAAGAAGGAGTCTTTTCCAATCAAATTTTCCCGTGTCTTTTCCAATAAGCGATTTTCTTAATGATTTAAGGCCGCGGGGGATATCTTTTTCTTTAAACTCTCCGATTCTACCCCAAATACTTTGAAGATTTTTAAAAGTTAGGTGTTTTTCTTCGTCGCGTTCTAGAGTATATTCTTGTTCAGTGGCTATTTTTAACTGTTCGTTTAAAGCAGTAAAGCGGAGGGCCATGTCTTGTTCAATGATAAGGTTGGCTAAAGCCCAACCCTGAGCAGTTTTAAGTAATTCCTTTCCCTTTTTTTTGTAGAGGACAATAAAGTCTTTTTGGACTGGGCTTAATTCTGAACCTGCAAGTGCCTGATATTGGGTTAATTGGGTAAAGACAATATCAAGGTTATTTTCAAAAGCCTGTCTAAGAGTTGGACCATCTTTTAGTTCCTTTCCCCGAATGTCTTTCAAAAAAATATCAGGATTGAAAACTTCACTTCTGCTGAGACCAAAATCTTTTTGATTTATTTCTTTTTCTGGTCTAGTTTCAGTCAAAACTGGAGAAGCAGCTTCTGCCGGCGTTGGAGAGTCAGGCATTCGATCAGCAATTGCCGTTGAATTTCTATCAAGATTTGTTACTTCATTAGACATTTTTTCCCCATTAATACCTGAGAACACTCTATCATAATTTTTAAACTTATTGCAAGGCTTTTAATGTTTTGTTATGATGAATTAAATGGCAGAAGGAGAGGAAACATTACCACAGCCAGTAATTGAGCCAAAAGCACCCCTGGTTCTTAATGGCCAAGATCAAGTGGGGCAGCCAATAGTTGATTCAGATCTTGGAGATTCTAGTATTGATCCAGGAGTGGAGGACGTTAGTGATCCTAATTTAGAGCAAGAGCCACCTTCAGAATTTGAACAAGCCAAAGAAGGAGCCGGTCGTTCTATAAGAATGGCCTATGATCAGGAATGGCGACCAAAAATAGCTGGTACTTTTGCAGAAAAAGGTTACCAAGCGGCCATGGCCAGGGATCAAAGCAACCCTGATTCAAATGCATATCATCCTAAGGCTAAATATGATGGAGACACTGGAAACTTTGTCTTTATTGATAAGGGGGGAACTGAGTATCACGGGCAAAATGCTACTCTGGTTGATACAATTGAGACGCTAAGAGAAATTGGTGCTTCCGAGAATTTACCTGTAGACCTGAGACAAGCAGCCATTAAACAAGCAAAAATAATAGAACAAGAAATTCCTGACAGTATTCAAGAAGCAGAGGAAGGGGAATCAGAGCCAAAGGATAATAATGAAAAATTAGAACCAAAAATAAATACTTCATTTACTAAAGCCTTTCAAATTAATGAAGTGGGGGTTTTAGAATCTGGAGTGTCTTTTAAAGATAAGTTTCAGGATCTTTTAAATCAGGTAATAGAGGGAAATTTAAAACCAAAAAAATTCTTAAATGAAATAAAACCTTTAATAAAAAAAGATTTAACGGAAGTGGAGATTGAAAACCAAATTGTTTTTGCTAGAAATCAGTTTGAGGCAATTACTGGAACTTCTGGCAGGGGATTAAATTTAAATCAACTGGAAACAGGTATCTTAAAAATTTTGCCATCTAAACCTGAAAATATGGGCAAATTGGAATGGGTTCAAAAGCTAATTCAAGGACAGCCTGGCAATTCAAGATTAGAAAAAGTCATAATGTTTCTTTTACTTGCCAGTACCTTAGGTCAGGCAGTTCAGGGGGCGGCCAACAGTATGACTAAAGAAGCTGTTCAGGCAAGCTAATTCTCCTATATTTTCCTCTTAAAAATGATATAATTGGTTTATACCTGCCTTATGGCTGGTAAAATTGCTTTCTTAAAAAAATATGAGCTACGAACAAGAAAGACAACCAGCAGATCAAGAAAAAGGAGGGGGTAAATTTAACCCTCTTAAAGCCGCCCTGGAATTTCTTTTAAGAAAAATTAAAGAACTTTCTGAAAAAAGGAAGCTTAGTTTTCCCCAGAAAAAAGAACTGAAAGATTTGGAAAAAGAACTTGAAAAAAGAAAAAAAGAATATCGTCTTACTAACCACGGCAGGGAAACCTATAAACTTAAAAATGCCTTTGAAGATTATTTAGACAAAGCAATTAAAGGTCTTCAGACAGCTTCAGACAAAGACTATTCTCTAAAAAAGACAGAACTTGATCAAATAATTAAACAAGTTTCTCAACAATCCCAGGAGCATTATGGTAAAAGACCAACTAACTTAGATGAAAGATTAGCCGGTCTGGATAGACTTGAGCTGGACGAAATTCTAGCCAAAGCTAAAAACAAGAGGGATGAGGAAGTAGTTAAAAGAGGTGAAAAACCCAGGGTTCAAAAAGAAGGAGCAATTGATGATCGAATGAAAGAAGCAAGAGATCTTGAAGAGAGAGTTAATAGAGGGGAACAGATTTCTATGGAAGAATGGGAAAAGTTAAAGGAGGCTTATCGTGGTTATGGATACAGTAATGATCTTTTAAAGGTTATTGCCCGTGACCCTGAAATAAGGGAAAGAGAGTTCGAAGTTCTTTTAAGGCGTTTTGGAATGGATTCTGAGCGTCAATTTAGAGAAACAGATCTTGAATCTCAGGCAAAATGGGTTGGTTTTATGTTAGCTTTAAGCGATAATCCGGACCAACTTCAAAGCTATACCCTTCGGTTTAATTTTGAAGAGCATGTTCATAATTTAAATCTTTTTTTAGGCGGGCATATTCATGTTGATAAAGTGCCTGATGTTATGGGCCAGTTTAAATCAAGAATGTTGGATGTGGCTACCAGACAGCCTGGGGTGGGGATGGCTTTTAGGGCTTATGAGCAGGGGGTTGACAAAATAATTTTTGAAAAAGGTTTTCTTGATCCCAATATGATTGGTTATGACGTTGATTTACAAAAACACTGGCTTGACAATTGGGTTAAAAAAAGAGTTGAAAACAGTTTAAAAAATTATTGTTTTCAAAACGGGATGGATTATGAAAAAGAATTTGCGCCAAAACTTTTAACTTTTATAAGAACCGGGAAAAAAGTGTTTACTTTTACCCTAAGGGCAGATGAAATTCAGGCCAGTTTAGGCAGCCCGAGAAAATTTTTAGAAGATGAAGAAGAATTAACCGGTTCTCCCTATCATGAAGATTTATGGCGCCGATTAGACCCTTTAAGTCTTTTGTATAAATATTGGGAGGGCAAAAAAGGCCCGGAAGCGATGTTGAATTTAAAAGAAGGGGAAAAGCTTTTAAGCCGGTTTTACTATTTTTACACCGGCAATATTAAGGAAAACTTTAATAAAGAAGACTGGGCCAAAGCCATGAAAGAAATTGAGGCAAGCGGGGCTTTTCAGCTTAATGTTTTCAACATTGGTGGAATTTTAAGTAAAAGCCATTGGCGGGCAGCTAATGCCTCCAAACATATTCCCCAGTCTTTAGCCAGGTTTCTGGGGATTGAAATGGAATACAAAAGAGAGGGCCATGACTTTTCTGCTAAAGAAAAAGCTTTAAGGCACGGCCGGAAAAGAAACCCTTTGCGCTTGTTTAAAATGCTTTATGATGATACTAAAGGCTCAATGGTTGAAAAAAGACAAGAGCAGGATTTTATTCTCAATCAAGCAGGCATATCCAGACAGGAATTTAATGATTGGGGTTATGATTTGATGTCTGAAGTTCAGCAGAATTTGGTTTATGAAACCCAGGAAGGTTTAAAAAAGTTGATTTTTGAAAAAGATGAGAAGGGGCAAACAACTAAGGTTAAAAAACTTTCTGATAATGATTCAGAAGTGAAAAAGTTTTTGGTTGACCATAGCGATGATGGTTTGGATTTTTCTTTTATTGAAGATAAGGCCAGAAGAGCCAAGCTGGAGAATTTTTACAAAGTAGTCCAGAGCTATTTTAGCGATGAGAAGGATGAAAAAGGTAATTTTCAAAAGCTGGTTAAAAAAGAGTTTCCTTTTTCTATGGGGACTGATGATGTCCCTTTAGAGGTTTTTAGATTCAGTGTTTTAGGTGACATGGCTTTACAAAGAAGATTTAGGGATTTGGGGGCAGCCGCCCGAGCCACTGAAGCTTTTTGGGCACTGACCAATAATTTAGGGTCAGTTCTTCAGAAACCAGAGGATATTGCTAAAGCTCTAAAAGAGATTCAGATGCCTTTAGACGAATATCATTCTAAAGCAACTGATGAAATAATGCTGCCTTTGATTGACCGGATTTTAAATCTGGTTCGGGAGGATAAAATTCAGGGAATATTGCCCTGGCCTTTATGTGAACTAACAGATAAATGGTATTTAACTTCTAAAGCAGAAAAGCTTTTCGGGGAGACCCATATGAGCCTGGATAAAGAAGAAATGAGGCTGCTGGTAGAAACATTAATTGGCGCCGGCTTATTATCAGCCAAAACTGCCAAAGAGGCCAGAGATATACTTCATGGTCGCTTTAAATTAAAGCGAATAAATATTTTGGGTGAAAAAAGCTGGAAGTATGGTCCAGCCGCTTTATCTGGCTTGGCTTTAACCGGTGCTTTAATAGTTTTAAGACAAATATTTAAAGATACTGAAGAAAATGTTAAAGAGGCCTAGCTATGTCTCTTTATTGCCGCCCCCAAAAGGTTGTTTGGCTCGCTTATATGATTCCCTCATCTCCTTTTGATATCTCATTTGGCTAATTTGACTGACGGCACTGTAAGAAGCTTGACCAACACCAGTAATAGCTGATGGTCCAGCCATCACCCCGCCCATAATGGCCGCTCCAAAGCCGCTAGGTTCAACTTTAAGCATTTTCTTAACCCGGGTAACTACTTGAGGCATCATCATAATCATCCCAAAGGCAATTAAACCCTTAATGGCATTAGCATCGCCGACGCCGCCATCTTTACCTAAAGAAAGCATTGGCGGTACCCAGACTTGGCTATCCTCACCTTTATTGAAAAATCCAGCTTCATTGGTAACTTTCCACTCATTTACGTCCATCGGGCCAATTAAAATAGCGGTTAGCAAAAACATGGCCGCGATTACCGGGAAAACAATAATATTGCTAAATAATCCCTTAATCCAGCCGGCAAATGAATTACTGCCGGGAATGGCATTAAAAAGAATATTAAAAGGGGCAAAAATTACACTGATAATTATTCCCAAATAAGAAAGAATTAAGCTGAAAAAAAGTTTAAATAAAGAGAAGAAGATGGCTGATCCCATGACTAATTTGGCCAGCCCGCCGGCAAAACTTCCCAGACCAGTATCACTGTAAAATTCACCGGCTGCGCCATCAATAATATCTTTAATTGCCTCACTTGGTCCCTGAATAAAAATAGACGTTCCGGCTCCCTTTTTAAAAATAAGTTGAAAAGGGTTATTGGTTAGCAAAAGGTCAATCGGATCCTGAATATTTTCTACTAAACCACCTAAACTAAGAATGCCGACAATAAAGTAAAGGAGAATATAAATTAGATCAATCATTAAGCCGGCAATGGCATAAGAAAAAGTAACTAAAATAAGGGTAATGATAACTTTAGGCAGGGCACTTTGAAGGGAAATGACTGTTTGGGGGTTAATTTTAGCCCTAAACATAATCATAAAACCAATGACAACAAAGATAATCACAAAAGCTAAATAAGCCACATTCCGAAAAGCTTTCCAAATAGGTAGAATTGGCTGTAAAGCTTCCCAGCCAGTTCCTTGAGCATAAGCCGGTTTAGGAGAAAAGCCAATACTAGAACCTAAATCAGCTAAATACTCTTTGGTATTAACTGGAGGTGCTTCAATCATATAACCAATAAAGCCACCCAAAACTCCAATCGCCCCAACTTTTTTAGTTTGAACTCCTTTAACTGAGGTAGTAGGAGGACCCATAAGTTTAATATTTAAACCTTCAACAATATAGTCAATCATGCCTGGGATTTCCTCTTCTTCATCAACATAACCTGAATCACCAATAACCCACTTAGCAGAATTAATTCCTGTGGTAGTTAGAGCCTCCTCAATTTTATTTCTGGCTCCGCTAACGCCAGCAGAATCATAATTACATTTATTATTAACCGTTTCAGTAGTGGCTACCCAACGACTTTCAGAACACTTTTTAACCACATTTTTTTGTTCCTCTCCCTCAATACATTTCATGACAGCGCCGTCTTCACACCAGCCTTCATCAGGGATACAGCGAGATAAATCACAAAACTCTACTCCTTCTTTAGGTTCAACCGCTTGGACAAAAGGTTTAGCTAGAAAGAAAAAACCTAAAAGTAGGACAAAAAAGGTTAAAATAAATGACAGGACTTTTTTAATTTTGGGCATTAGTTTTATTTAATAGGCTTTTTTGAGAAAAGTCAAATAATTTTTTAGTAAAAAAGCCCTTATTGACCTCGACAGCAATACCAGTTACAAACAGCAGCACAGTTGCCAGTACTAGCTCGATCAGCCCGGACACAAACCTGGGCATTTTTATATTGACAATTACCATAGCCGCCGCTGGGGTTTGAAGAAAACTTCATTTTAACGCATAAGCCTGAACTATCACATTCACCTGGAAAGGGAAGGGGACAGCCAGACCCTTCATAGTCTTTTCTTAAGCCAATTTCAAAAGGATTGCATTTGCCACCTTCACAAACAGGGTCTTGATTGGAGCCGCAGCCCTGGGTGGCATTGGGGTCAAAATAGTCACAGCCAAAGCCTTGATTGTTTTGACACAAAGAAGTGTCAAGAATAAGATCTTCTAAAGATTCGGCAAAAGTCTTTTTATAGTCATTAGGGTCACAGGAAGGACAAAGAGGGTCAATGTCTTTAATATTAGTTCCATAAGGATATTGAGAGCAAAGATGCATACAATAAATATTTCTCATTTCTCTTAATTCAAAAAAACTGCCTGGTTGGCTTCCTTTTTCTGCTGGACTTAAAGCGACACTGTAATTAAAATCACCCACTAAAGCTTTAGCTTTGTCTTTAGGAGTAACTTCTTTAATAATTTCTTGGGGCAGCTGGGTATAAAGAAGTTTGGCGTTTTTAACTGTTTCTTGAGCGCCGGCTAATTGAGACCGGCTTAAAAACATTAGTTCTTCATCTTGCCATTTATGAGTAATTTTTTTAATAAATTTAGAGATAATGGTGGAAGAACCAGAAGCTATTTCTTTTTCTCCTTCCTCTTCAGTGATATCAGTGATTTCATCCACCCAACCAGAAGTGGTAAAACTACCCTTAACATTGCTGGCGGAAAGAGTTTCTGTATCTACTTTTTCTCCAGGAAAACAAGGATCAAGGTTACATGTTGGTTGAGTTTCTTCTAGTTTAAACTGATAAAGATTAACTGGTGAACAAAGGTCAAAATAAGTACAGATTCCTCTTAAAGCCCCGGCTAATTTACCCCAGAGAACTGAGGGGACTTTGATTTCAGCCTGGGGAGCAGCCCCGCAATCAGTCATAAAATCAGGGCTAAAACTACCAGCTTCATTTTGGCCCTGAATAGAAGTTTTAAAATACAAACTAGTTTCTCCGGGTAATTTTAAAGTTTCCGCGTATTTTTGGGGTAAGTTCTTTTCAAGAGAAGAAACCATTCTTTCCTGAAAAAGAGTAAAATCAGGAAAGCCAATTGAATTTAAACTTACTTGGCCGCCAATATCTGCTTTTAAAACTCTTTCTGTTTTAACCGCCAAAACATCTTCTTCGGTTTGGTTTTCTGAACCCAAATATATATATTCTGTTGTTTTACCCAAATCAATGGACTTGCTTCTGGTAAAATCAGCACAAACATTGCCAGATCCAGAAATTAAAAGCCCCATGTTTTCACAACTTTGATTAGTCACATCAATGTTATTAAGATCAATTATTTTTCCAGGATGAATATATAAGTTATAAGCATTAGTCCCTACACTAAAACAAGGATTTCTAATAAGGGGAGTAATAGCAACCACATTTCCTGTGAGTTTAGGAATAGTTTCAGTAATAAAACTAGCTACATCTGGAAGGGAAGTATCATATTCAGCTGGTTTTAGGGAAAACTCAGTTAAAAGAAGTGGTTTGCCTGAATCCAGGCCAGTTTCTTGAATAAGCCATTGATAGGAAAGATAGGAGTTGTTAGCAATTTTTCCTTCTTGGCCAGGCACATGATAAACATTAAAAGCATAAGCATCAGCTGTAAGCCAGGCAGACTTAGCTTGGTTAATAAAGCTAACCGCACTATTGGGGTGAAAAGGATCAAGCGCTGCTGGGGCCACTTTAATTTTATTATGATCAGAAACACTGCTATAAAAGATAAGATAAGCCTTAGCATATCCTTGAGGGTCAATTTGGCCGCCCCATTCAGTTTCATTATTAACTTCATTGCCAAAAATTGCGTAAAAATTACCATTAATTTTAGTTAAAGCTTCGGCTAAGCTTTTAAGCTTGGACGAGTCATCTAAGCGATTATAAATATCTTCCTGTTTCATGCCGGCAATTCTTATTATGATTGGTCCGGAGTGATTATCTAAAAGACTGTTTAATTGATTAATTTCATTCATATTAGGAGAACCATTAGGATTAATAATTTCATTTTCAAAAAGCATAATTGTCACTGCTTGGTTTGAAGGCAGAAGAGGTAGGGCTTGATAATGAGAATGGAAAGTATGGCTGCCAATATTTGAACTGCCTGACCCAGAAGAAGAATCAGAAGAAGAATCAGAAGAAGAACTGGAATTATTTACCCAGTTAACAACAAAGTCACAATAAGACATGCCTAGACGGCGGCAATCAGGGAGAGAAGGATTAGCTGAGCAATCAGAGCAAATTCCATAATAGTATCCGGCTGATTTTTTAATTGTTGATTCAGGCCAGTTGTTACTGTCAACTTGGCCGTCATTATTGCTGTCAGGCATACCACTGTCATGAGCTAGCTTAGCGGAGGCAGCAAAAATAGAATCGTAAATATTGCATATATTAGGATTTGTTCGGCCAGAAGCATTCTTATACTTATCCCATTGACTTGAGGTAAATTGCATTGGACCGGCCGCTCCATAAGAATTTGGCTGGCAGTTAACTGGATCTTGGATGCCTGGTTGGCTAAGACTATTAATTTTGTCATTGCTGTAATCCCAGAGATGACCACCCTCAATTCTAGCCACGGCCGTAATAACCCCTATAGGGGTATTAGAAGCTTGAGCCGCCTGTTTGATTATATTTTTCAGAGCTTTCGGGGGTTCAACTTGGGCAAGAGAATAGTTCTGGGCTGATAATTCTCTTAAATTTTCTTTTTTAGAGGATTTATTTTTTAAAAATTGAGGAATTTGAAAAATAAGCCCGCCAATTAGAAGAAGACCAATAATATATTTAATGAGTTTAAAATTTAAATTAAGGAAAGGCAGGATTTTTTTCATGATCCGGGGATTTTAAATTTAGTGAGAGCGTCAATACCGGTAAATTGACTGATAAAGCGTAAAATTAACCAGCTTCCCACCAGTAAAAGCAAACCAATTAAAGCATTAGTAATTGTTCCTGAAGCCTTTTTTACTTTATCTGGGTCACCTCCAGAGGTTAAAAAGGAGAAGCCGCCAGCTAAAAGCATGGCCAAAAAAACTAAGCCGGCTAAGCCAATAGCCAGATTTAAGACATTGGCAAAAATAGCTTCAAAAGCTTTAAAGTTAGCCACTCCATCTGCATCAACGCCGCCAACATCTTCCCATTCCTGAAGGGCGTAAACAGGAGAATTAAGTTTAAGCATAAAAATACCTTTTAAACTCTCTAGTATCCTATTGGGAGAGTAAAGGGTTCATTACTTCCAAATATATCTGGTAAGCCAAAAAAGTGAGTCACCAGCTTTATGATTAACCAAGCCAGAGCCACAATAGCTAGACCAATTAAAGCGGCGGTAATTCTGTTTCTGGCCTCTTCATATTTAGCCTTATCTCCTCCGGATAAAATCCATTGAATTCCTCCCCAGAGTAAAAAGACAAAGGTCAAAACCACGGCTACAATAAAAATAATTCTTATTATTCCCTGGATTAAAGGACTAAATTCAGTCACTTTAACTTCATCAGGTTTTCCAACGCTAATATCATCAAAAGCCGCTAAAACTGGGTTAGTTAAGATAAGGTAGCCTGCTAAAGCAGAACCAAAACTAATAATTTTTTTAAGCT
This sequence comes from Candidatus Beckwithbacteria bacterium CG10_big_fil_rev_8_21_14_0_10_34_10, assembly GCA_002773945.1. Taxonomy (GTDB): domain Bacteria; phylum Patescibacteriota; class Microgenomatia; order UBA1400; family UBA1400; genus 1-14-0-10-34-10. The sequence continues at coordinate 40,803 of PEZT01000025.1, forward strand.
TCATTTTTCACCTCCTTAATAGTAATTAATTATTACTTATTTTATCCATGTTTGTCAAAATTTTTGTCCACCATTGCCAGTTGCTTTAGATATTTATATTGGTGGTTCAGCTGGTAAAGTTGATCCAGCATCCGGATTAAGGTTAAAATTAACCCATAAACCACTAACTTCACCAATTCCTAAAAAGTTTATAACTACAGACCAAATTAACCAGACTAAAGCTAAAATTCCCAGACCAATAAAGGCATGGGTTATTTTTAACCGAGCACTCTTTAATTTTTCTTGATCCCCTTCACTCATTATCCAGTCAAATGCCCCCCACAAAAGATAAGCAAAAACAATAATTGCTCCAATAACTAAGCTAATACTTAAAACTCGGGAAAGAAGGAGACCAATATCTTTAATTTCAAAAACCGAGTTATCACTTTCCGGCTGAACAATTTTATTAATATTAGTAGTTACTCCGGGCATATTTATTCTCCTGGTGTGGGCCACTCAAAATTTAAAATATCAAAACCAAAAAAGTTTTTAAATAAAGCAATGATAGCATAAGAAGCGGCTAAAATAGCCATTCCGGCCATGGCATGGGTTATTTTTAACCGAGCACTCTTTAATTTTTCTTGATCCCCTTCACTCATTATCCAGTCAATTGCTCCCCAGATAAGAAAAACTAGTAAAGCTAAGCCGCCTAAAACAACAATTGTTTTCCAAAGCCGGACAATTAAAGGCGCTAAAGGGTTTTGAGCCACAGTTTCAAAATCTCCCTCAGGTGGAGCAATGACTTTATTTATAATGGCGGCACTTAGTTTTTTAGTCATTTTTTTATTCTAACTTTCCTGGTCCTAAAACACCCTTTTTACTCGCTTCGCCAGCAAGATATTTTGAAGGATCAAGAATATCAATTCCCAAGATTTTACCAATAATAAAGGCAATTGAATAGCTGGCTATAACCACAATTATACCAACGGCCGCATTAGTCATTTTATTTTTAGCTTTTTCGACTTTTTCTTTGTCTCCACCAGAGGTAATCCAGGAAATACCACCGATAACAAAATAGAGGATAAACATTAAGCCGCCAATAATAGTCATTACCCCAAAAACATTGGAGAAAATATCAGTTAAAGATTGAGAAGCGGATTCAATATCAGTCCCTGGATCATAACCCCCAGGAATACCTTTGATTTGTCCCAAAGGTAATTCTTTGGCAAAAGCCAAGGTAGGTAGGCTTAAACTTTTTAAAATTAAAAAGTTTATTAAAAAGACTTTATAAATATTTTTTATCTTTAAAAAAATAGATTGATTAATATTATTTTTCATTTTATTGACCAGGACCAAAAATTTTAGGATTTAAAATTAAACTGGCATCACCATATAAAAGAAAGGAAAAAATCGCAATTAAAGTAAAAGAAGCAGCAATAATAATCAGGCCATACAAAGAGTTCCAAATTTTACTTTGAGCAGTAGACATTTTTTCCGCATCGCCGCCAGCAGTTAAAATTCCATAGCCGGCAATAATCAAATTAACTAGAGCAAATAACCCGGCGACAATAATTGCCAGTCTTAACATATTACTAAAAAAGTTAATTAAGCCAAAACCCTTACCTGTTTGCTGGTCAACACTAATATCTCCATGCTTACCTAGCCAAGCAGGGGGGGTTATTTCGCCAATAATATTTTCAGCCATATTTAAACTCCTGAATTAAATATATCAATTCCTGTTAAAAATTCAATTAATTTAATAATCCAAAAACTAATAAAAATTATAACAAAACCTAAGGCAGCACTGCCAA
>PEZT01000023.1:0-42571 GCA_002773945.1 Candidatus Beckwithbacteria bacterium CG10_big_fil_rev_8_21_14_0_10_34_10
CGGGAATATTTTAAAGGAGAAGAGGATTTAAAAGAAGTCATTCAAAGATGGCAATTTGATGAGCATAATTATTTAAGAAGGCAATTAACTTTTTTAAAGAAAATGAAATTAATTAAGTGGTTTTCTATACAAAAAGGGGGATTTGAAAAACAAATTGTAAAATTAGTAAAGAGTTGGTATGATTAAAATACAAAATATTTATTAATTATTGATTCTAAAAAATGCAAAAAATAGAAGTTAGTTATAAATCATTTTTTACCTTTTTTTTATTTATTGCCGGTTTTTTCCTTTTATATCAAATTAGAGCCATTATTTTGTTTTTATTTATTTCTTTGATTGTGACCGCCGCTTTATCTCCCATGGTTGATAAATTGGAAAAGCTTAAGCTTCCTCGAGCCTTATCAATTTTTCTTTTATATATTTTAATCTTTGGCGGTTTTATTTTTGCGATTGCATCTTCTATCCCGGCTTTAGTGAAACAAACCTCAGCTTTAATTGATAAACTACCAGAGTTTCTAAATACCATTGGCTACTATAAGCTTAATCTTCAGCCAGCTGACTATAAGGACCAGATAACGGTCTTAACTGGGAATGCTTTAAAGATTATGGCTTCAGTCTTTAATAATGTGATTCAAATTTTCGCCTTTATGGTAGTTACTTTTTATCTTTTAATGGAAAGAAGACAGTTAAAAAAACACCTTCATTTTTTATTTTATGAAAATGGGGAGCAGAAAGCTGAACAATTGATTTTGGCTTTGGAAAGAAAATTAGGTGGTTGGGTAAGAGGGGAATTAATTTTAATGGTAATTGTTGGTTTAATGTCTTTTGTTGGTTTAGGTTTACTGGGGGTTGAATTTGCCCTACCTTTAGCTATTTTAGCTGGCTTTTTGGAGTTAATTCCTAATTTGGGACCAACTATTGCTTTGATTCCGGCGGTGATTATTGGTTTTTCTGTTTCTAATCCGGTTGGTTTAGGGGTGTTAGCTTTATATATTTTAATTCAGCAGTTGGAAAACAATTTAATTGTTCCTAAGGTGATGAAAAAGTCAGTTGGCTTACATCCTTTAGTTACCTTGGTCGCTTTAATGGTTGGTTTTAAAATTGGGGGAATTGGCGGGGGTTTATTAGCTGTTCCAGCCGCTTTATTTATTGAAATTCTTATTAAGTTTTTCTATTCTTCTCGAAGAAGAGTTCTTCATTAAAAAAACCTAGGAAACCCGTAAGCCAGATTCTGTGTTTAAAAGTGACATTTGTCTATGCCCTCTATCTTTGATCCTTGGGGAAGCGTCCTTAAAACGGATCGGTCGGAGGTTGCAGCGGGGGGAATTACCTCTTTTCACTCTCTTTTAAAAACCCTTAGGGTTTTTAATGAGTTGTTGTCTCTGTGGCTTGTACCGTCGGTTACCCGCCCTAATTTTAACTTAGGTCCCCTGCTTCCAGCTGTCTGGACTTTCCTCTGTTAAGATATGAATCAAAACAGCGTCACTTTGGATTTCCTAGGCCCCTTATTTTACCAAAAAAGTCAAGAAAAACAAAGTTTTTTTTGTTTGCCAAGAAGAGATAATCTTGATATGATGGAAACAAGATGAAAGGGGGTGATAAAAATGGCTTATGCTAGTACGCTTAATTGGCAGGATGCATTTTTAATGGCTTTAAGTGATACTTTAGTTAATGTTTTGTCCTTTTTACCGACGATTTTAGCCTCAATTCTGGTTTTTATTGTTGGTTTGGTTTTAGCTAAATGGGCGAGGACAATAGTGATTAAAGTTTTAAAAGCAATTAGATTATCAGATTTGGTCAAAAAGTCTGGTTTAGACCCCTTTTTAGAAAAAGCGGAGTTGAAAATTAAAGTGGAGTATTTTTTTGGCGGTTTAGTCAGATGGCTTATAATTTTGGTTTTCTTTATTGCCACCATTAATGTTTTAGGTTTATCAACAGTGTCTGTGGTTTTAAACAGTATTTTAGGCTACATTCCAAGAGTAATATCAGCGGTTTTAGTTTTAACCATTGGTGTTTTGTTGGCTGGTTTAGTTGAAGGAGTGGTTAAAGGCGCTTTAGGTCAAGTTGATGTTAAAGCCTCAAGGCTGATGGCCAAAATTGCCAGTTATGTGGTAATTGTTTTTGCCAGTTTGGCAGCGATTAATGAGTTAAAAATAGCTCAGTCTTTAATTAACACTCTTTTTATGGGATTTGTAGCCATGTTGGCTTTGGGAGTTGGTTTAGCCATCGGTTTAGGTTCCAAAGACTTAGTTTCTCGGGCCTTGACTGATTGGTACGAGAATTTTAAAAAAGAGGTTAAGAAAAAATGAATTTAGTTCAGGCCGTTTTTTTAGGGCTATTTCAGGGTTTAACTGAATTTTTGCCTGTTTCTTCTTCTGGCCATTTAGTTATTGGCCAAAGGCTTTTTGGACTTTTAGACCCGCCAGTTTTATTTGATATTTTGGTTCACATTGGAACTTTGATATCAATTATTATTTTTTTTAATAAAAAAATATTTGGTTTTTATAAGGATAAAAAGAACTGGATTTTAATAATAGTAGGTTCTATTCCCGCCGCCCTTTTAGGATTTATTCTCAATTCTTATATTGAAGTTCTTTTTAATTCTTTAAAATTAGTCGGTTTGGCTTTGCTGGTTACCGCTGGTTTGTTATTTTTAACTAAAAGATGGGAGAAAAGAAATAAAGATAAGGAAAGGCCCTTATCTTCTAAAAACGCTTTTATTATCGGTCTTTTTCAGGCTTTAGCAATTATTCCTGGTGTTTCCCGGTCAGGCTCAACTATTAGCGCTGGTTTGTTTCAAGGGATAAACAGAAAAAAGGCTTTTGATTTTTCTTTTTTCTTAGGGGCTCCGGCAATGCTGGGGGCTTTATGCTTGCAGTTGCCGGACATGATGGTTAAAAAGCAAGAGTTCTATTTTGGTTTAATTGGTTTAGTGATTGCCTCGATAGTTGGATTTTTAGCTTTAAAAATATTAAGACAAGTAGTTTTAAAAGCTCAGCTCTGGTATTTTTCTTTTTATTGTTTTATTTTAGGTCTTCTGCTTTTGGTTTTTTCTTAAAGATAATTAATTTATTTAAAATCAAGTTGACTAATGGCTTCAGCTAGAATTTTTTCAATTAAAGCACTATTTAAAGCTAGATTTTCTTTGAGACTGAGTTCATAAAGATTGGCTAAGGGGATTTGATGGGCTTTTGAGAATTGAATTGTGTTTTGAAGATATTTTTCCTCTAGGGTTATTTCAGTTGATTCTTCGGCTTTTTGGTTTGACTCTTGAACAAGAAGCGGGTCAGCCATTATTAAAACCTGAGCTTTGGTTTTATGGTCGATAAAGTCAATCATTTTAGCCAATCCTGCCCAATGTCTGAATAACTGGTCTTCTTTTTCCAAAAAAGGAGAGGAAGCATAGGAGTTTATGATAATAAGGGAAGGTTCCAACTTATTGATGGAATTAAGGCTATTTTCCAATCTTTTAAAGCCAGATTCGATGTTAGGATCATTTGATCCATAAAAGTGAATAAAGATGTTGGCTAAGGGAAAATATGGTTTTAATTCAGTTTTAAGATTTGAGGCATTAGTGTTTTTTATTTGGCTGTCGCCGAATAAAACAATGTTTAAGTCGCCTTCAAAACTAGATTGTTTAAGGCCTTGGTATTCTTTTTCCAAGAGTTTTTTGTTTTCTATTTCTTCATCTATAAGGTCAGAAAAAGATTGGGCTTCATTATTACTATTTTCAACCTTATTAGATAGATTGTTTTTTTCTTGATTGGTGGTTTGGCTTTCACCCAAGACATTATTCTTGGGAGATAGAAAAGTGGCTAAATTATTTTTAGGAAAAAAGTATTTATAGGAAAGAAGGGTAGTTAATAAAAAAATAAGGAGAAAGAGAAAAGTTTTAACTTTTTTCATATTTTTTTAAGTGGGGTTTTAACTTTTTTAAAGCTTTGGCGCGATGGCTTAACTTGTTTTTTTCTTTTAAAGAAAGCTCACTAAAGGTTTTGTTTTTTTCTTTGACTATAAAGATAGAGTCATAACCAAAGCCTTGCCCGCCTATTTCCTTTAAGGATATCTTGCCTGGGCAGGTTCCAATTCTGGTTATGCTTTTTTTAGTTTTAGGGTTGTATAGACAAACAGCGGTTTTAAAAACAGCTTGTCTTTTTGGAAAAGGAATATTTTTAAGTTCCTTTAATAGTTTTTGTCTTCTGTCTTTATCAGATCCGGAGTGGTAGCGCTTGGTTTTAATGCCTAGTTTATTAGGTAAAGTTTTAACAAAGAGACCAGTATCATCAGCCAAGGTTAAAAGCTTTGTTTTTTCTCCATAATATTGGGCTTTAATAAAAGCATTTTTAGAAAGGGTTTTTCCGTTTTCCTGGGGCTCTTTGAATTTTTTATTAAGGTTATTTAGGAAAACCATTTTTAATTTAAAGGTTTTTAAAATATCTTTAAATTCTTTAAGCTTGCCTGGTTGGTTAGTGGCCAGCAAAAGAGTTAGCATCTTTTTATTTTAACATAAGAACTAATTTGTTTTTATTATAGGTTTTTTATAGTATAATTCACAAAATTAACTGCTAAGGGAAGTTTTTTATAGTTTATAATCAAAATATTTAAATTAAATATATATAGGTTTATGTATGTCTATGGAATCAGAGTTTTCTAGAATTCCTTTAGTTTCAGCTGATAGCTGGATGCTTCTTGGTGATGAGAGCGGTTTAATTATTGATGTAAGTTCAAGTGAGGCAAATAATTTTTTAGAAATAACCAGAAGATTGGATGAATGGAAATATCTTTGGGAATCTGGAGAGAAAATAGAATTGTCTGTTTTACCTCAGATAGTTTTATTGTTTGGTCCTTCTGGTTCTGGGAAAGATATTGTAGTGGAGGAAATTCTGGCTGAGATGGAAGAGAGTGTTTCTCATATTTCAGCTGATTGGTATTATGGCCCTTTTGGCAAGATTAATGATGGCAGGTCAGTTTATGCTAATAATTATGATCATCCTCATTCAGTTGATTGGGGTTTATTAGAACACCAGGTTGGTTTACTAAGAGATGGTTTGGTTATTAAGGCGCCAATTTATGATTTTTCAACTCATAGAAGAGCGGGAGGAGAATTTAGAAAAGTTGAGCCCCGGCCAATTATTTTAGTGTCTGGAATTATGACGGCCCATGCACTAAAGGATCAAGCTGATTTGGTAATAGGTGTTTTTGCTCCTGAAATTATCTGTATTAAAAGAAGGATTGAGCGGGATATTTCAGAAAGAGGTAGAACTGAACATCAGTGTCTAGCTCAAATTGAGGCGACGGTTTTGCCCGGAGATAGAGAGTATGTTAGGCCATATTTAGAACCAGGTATTTTGCAGGGCAATTTTATCCTGGTTGATAATAGTGTTAATACTGGTTTAGGAGAAGAGCCAGCCAGGCTTAATCGAGATGTTTATCTTGAAGCCTTGAGAAGACTTTTATAGTTTATTTAAAATTACTCTTTTTCTATTCCTCTTCTTTTATTAAATTCAAGCCACGTTTTTCTTTGTATAGCTTCATTTTCATTTATAATTATCGCTTTTCCTCTAAATAGTTTTCTTTCTTGGTCAGAAACAGGACCTAGTTTAATGAATTCTACCATCCATTTAGGTAGATAACCATTATGAGGGTTGATTGGATCATAACCAGCATCTGCTTTTAGTTTATTTTTAGCTTCTAGACAAGTATCTTTGTATGAAAATTCGCCGCTTATAATAATAGTTCTTAAGTTTTCACCTTGAGGGGTTTCTCTAATATAGTCAAGGGTATTAAAAGCTGTTAGTCCTCCACCGTCAGCCAAGTCTTTATGGATCATGATTGTCTGAGTATTATTAAATTTTTCTGGGTTTTGATTCCAGTCATGTAACAAGCCTTGTCCATCAGCATATAGATAAGGAAAAATTCCTTTTTCAATTAATCGGCTAGAGATTGTTATTCCTATTCCTACATTATTATGGACAATGAGACAAACAGGTTGGTCTTTTTCCGGGGTGGCGAAAAGTATTTTTGAGAAACTATTAGGGTAATTTTGAATAAACTGAATTATACCAAAAAGACTATGGGATACAAAATAGGAAAAGGGAATCTATTCTTCAAAAACCTGAGCCGTAAAAGTATAGATTTGAGTTTCTGGATCTTTATAGCAGTCTTTGGGAAGGCCGGCTTTGCTTTGGCAGAGGTTTTCTAGAAAGGTTTCTAAATCCCAGTTTGTTTCTTGAGCTACTTGAGGGAGAAATGTTCCTCCTTTGTTGCCTTTTTTTATAACCACGCCATGTTTTTTTAATTCTATAAGCTGGTAGTTTTCTATTTTTTTATTAGGGCTTAAAACTGATATTTCAATATTGATATCTTTAAGTTCAGCTAGGGTGATTGGGGGGAATCTTGGATCATTTAAACCAGCATCAATCGCTTTTTCTTGGATTGTTTTATATAGTTTTTTTTGGGGTTCAAATTCACCAATGCAGCCCCTAAGCTTTTGGTTTTTTTTAAGAGTAACAAAAGCACCCAAATTTTGGTTTAAAGATTCGTCAGTTATTTCAATTTGAGGAATAGTTTTGTCTTTTAAATATTGTTCAAGGGTAGATCGGGCAATTTGAAGGAGCTTATTTTGAGAGTCTTTGTTTAAGTTGACGTTTATTGTCTTTGGTTGGTTTTGGATAGGGTAAAAAGCAATACTGGCATAGCCAACTGTTTTTTTTATGTCCCCGCCATAGTCAGCCGAAGTAGAATAGTTTATAAGTTTAATATTTTTAATTTCAAGGTTATTGGCAGTTAAAAGGCCTATTTTAATGGCTTTATCAGCACAAGCACATGTTTCTACTCCGGGTAAACTGATATTTTTTGAAATTACCTTTTCAAAATTTTCAGCCCTTCCAGTTAAGATTGAATTAATGGTTTCCTGGTCAACTTTTTTAGCTGTTTTTTGATCAGGATAATGGGAAAGATCAGAGCTTATTAAAAGAATAGTTTTATTATCCAGGTTTTGGCTGATGGTTTCGGTTAACTTAGAGATTGTTTTTTCATCAGCTTGGCTTAAAAGAATGGGGACAATTTTAAAGTCTGTTAAAACTAATTGAAGAAAGGGAATCTGGATTTCTAAGCTGTGTTCTTCAAGATGGGGGTTAGGATTGGCTTCAATTAAGTAGCTGGAGGCAATAAGCTTGTCAGCTAAATTTTCATCAATTTCTACTTTACCCAAAGGGGTTTCCCAGGCTCCTTTATTATAGATAGCGGCTTTGGAAAAATATTGACGGTGAGAAGAACCAAGTAAAATAACTCTTTTGATATTTTTTCCCTTTATTTGTTTAAAACCCCAAGCTGCTGTTTGGCCGGAATAATCTATTCCTGCGTGAGGAAGGATTAGAATTTGGGGCTGATTTTGTTCATCCAGAACTTTGGTTTGAGAAAGAAAAGCATTGATTTGGTCTTTAAGGTTATCTGGGCTACTGGGGTAAAAAGAACCGCTGACAGCAGGTTTTCTAATCATAGTTTGATTTTCAATATTTTCATTGTCTTTAGTAGATTCTAAGGATTTGTCTTTTTTTTGGCAAGCAGAGAGAAGAAAAAGAAGAGGAAGAATTAAAAGAATAAAGAAAATTCTTTGTTTATTTATTATTATTTTCATCTTATCACAGTATGATATACTATCCATTATGATTGATGAAAGAGTAAAAAAGCTAGCTTTAATTTTAGTTGATTATTCAATTAAAGTTAAACTTAAAGACAAGGTTTTTGTCAGTTGTTCTGATCCTTTGGGGTTGCCTTTGGCCAAGGAAGTCTATAAATTGGTTTTGAAAAAAGGGGCTTATCCTTTTTTAATGCTGGGGACTGAAGACTTAGATTATTTTACTTTTAAAAACGCTTCCTTAGCACAATTAAAGAAAAAACCCGAGGTGCTGGATTTTATTACTGATTGGCTGGATAAGTCTATTAAAATTAAAGCGGCAAAAAATGACCGGGCTTTAGCTAATATAAGTTCAGAAAGAATCTTATTAAGACAAAAAGCAGTTAGGGGTATTTTAAATAAACAAATAAAAAAACCCTGGGTGATAACTTATTATCCAACTGCTTCTATGGCTCAGTCAGCTGGAATGAGTTTGGATGAGCTGGAGGATTTTTATTTTTCCTCCTGTCTTCAAGACTGGGGGAAAATTAAGCTTAAGCTTTTAAAAGTTAAAAAAATAATGGACAAGGCCAAAAAAGTAGAGATTAAGGGGTACAAAACTAATTTAAGCTTTAGTTTAAAAGGTAGATTGTCTCGGGTAGCAGCGGGGGAATGTAATATGCCTGATGGAGAAATATTTAGCGCTCCTTTAGATGGGACGATGAATGGAGAAATCTATTTTGATTTCCCTTCCCTTCATTCCGGCAAAGTGGTTAAAGGAATTTTTCTAAAGTTTAAAGAAGGAAAAGTGGTTAGGGCTTCTGCTTTACAAAATGAAATCCATTTAAAAAAAGTTTTAAAAACTGATATTGGTGCTAGTAGGCCGGGTGAGTTTGCTATTGGGGCTAATTATGGGATTAAAAAAGCAATTTTAAATACTTTGTTTGATGAAAAAATTGGAGGAACAATTCATTTGGCTTTAGGTAAAGCTTATGAAGAAAAGGAAGGCGGGGGTATTAATAAATCTTCCATCCATTGGGATTTAGTTAAAGATATGAGAAAAAAAGGCTCGCAAGTGATAATTGATGGGAAGACTGTTTTAAAAGATGGGAAAATATTTTAATTAATATTTTTAAAAGCTACTTTAAAAATATTTTAATTAAGAAGATTAGGATTAAGAAAAAAAGACTGATAATTAAGGCCTTTGAAAGGTCTTTTTTTATTAATTGATTATTTAATAAAGACGTTTCATTTTTTATAGGTTTATTATTATTTTTTTTAAAAAGTTCTTTTTTAACTGTCTTAATACTGTTTTTATTTATATTTTTTTTATTAAGATCTTTTTCTTCGTTTAGTTTATAATGAATCTCCGGGTTAGCTTGGGTTTTTTGAACTTTTTGAAGCTGTCTTCTAAGCTTGGCAATGGTTTTTTGTTTTTTAGTTCTTTTTTTCTTAGACATATAAAGATATTTTATCATATTGACAAGCGGGGGTTAATATTCTTAAAATAAGAAAGAACAAGAAACTTACTCACAAAAAAGAGTAATTGTTTATTATTTGTCTTATTTGATAAAATTAGTAGGGGAAATAATAAGATTAGTATAATTAATGTTTGATGTTTTTTTAATAAAATGGAAATAAATACAGTTATTATTCTTTTAGGTTTAATTTTTCTTTGGTTGGTTTTTTTAAGCTTTTTTTTAATTAAGACTGCCAGACATTACCGCTATTTAATTTCTAAGGTTAAAAAAGGAGATTTAAAGGTAATTTTAGAAGAAATTTTAAGAAGAGTTGATAAACAGGGTAAGGATTTAGAATCTTTAGGGGAGAGATTGACTAAGGAAGAGAAAAAGGCTTTGAAAAGTCTCCAGCAGGTCGGTTTTGTCCGCTTTAACCCTTTTTCTGATACTGGTGGAGATCAGAGTTTTTGTTTAAGTTTACTCGATGGGGAAGATAATGGGATAGTTTTAAGTTCTTTGCATAGTCGGGGTCAGACCAGGGTTTATGGTAAGGCAGTTGCTAAAGCCAAGGGTAAAGAAGCCCCCCTATCTAAAGAAGAAGAAGAAACAATTAAAAAAGCCAAGAAAGGAAAATAAAAAATGAAAAAAATTACTAGTGATAAAATTTTTGCTATTTTAGCCTTTTTGGGGATATACCTTTTGTCTACCGGTGTATCTTACGCTGTTTTTAACCATTATGCTAAGCCTTCAATGCCTAAAGATGGTTTTGCGATTGAAACAGAAGAAGGTTTACGTTTGGATGTAACGGGTCCTAAAGACAAGGAATGTCCTTTAAATGGAAAGATGTTTACTAAAGAAGAAGAAGAATCCTGGTCTAAAAGAAGGCCTTTGTTTGTCATGATTGAAAACCATGAGGAAGCCAGGCCTCAGTCTGGTTTATCTAAGACAGATATTGTTTATGAAGCCGTGGCTGAAGGTGGGATTACTCGTTTTGGAGCGATTTTTTATTGTGATACTCAGGCTAAAGAAACAATTATGGGGCCAGTTAGAAGTGCCCGAACCTATTTTGTTGACTGGGCGTCTGAATATGGTCCAGCTTTATATGCCCATGTTGGTGGGGCTCACTGTGATCCTCAGACGAGTGAAGGTTGTTTAAATGGCGGCCGGGCTGATGCTTTAGGGCAGATTTATGATTATGGCTGGGAAGGGGAAAATGATTTAAATCAATTCTCTTTGGGATATCCTACTTTTTGGCGGGATTACGAGAGGATTGGTCATACGGTGGCCACAGAACACACGATGTATAGTACGACCGAAAAACTTTGGAAAGTAGCGGATAAAAGAGATTGGACTAACCTTGATCCTGAGGAGGGAGAATGGATTGATAACTTTACTCCTTGGAGTTTTAAAGATGGTGAGCCGGGCGGGAGTGTTAATAGTATTTCCTTTGGGTTCTGGGATGAATATAAAGATTATGGAGTTAAGTGGGAGTATGATAGTGGAAATAATGAATACAAGCGGGTTAATGGTGGTGAAGCTCATAAGGATTTAAATACTGACAGTCAAGTAACGACTAAAAATGTGGTTATTCAATTTGCCAAGGAGTCACCGGCTAATGATGGCTATCCTGGTAATGTTCACCTTTTATATGGTACCACCGGGACTGGCAAAGCTTTAGTTTTTCAGGATGGAAAAGTAGTAAAGGCCAATTGGAGTAAAAAGAATCGAATCGGAAGAACTGTCTTTACAACCGAAGGCGGCAGCGAAATTGAGTTTGTTCGGGGCAGGATTTGGATTGAAGTTCTGCCCACAGGTACAGACGTTAACTACTAGTAATAAATTTTGTCTGCCTTAAAGGAGAGTAAGATGGCATCCTTGAAGGATATGTTTGTCTCTAAGGTAAGGGTGAAACTGCTCCAGATTTTTCTTTCTGAGCCCAAAGAGATATTTTATGTTCGCCAGCTGGTTAGAAAAGCTGGGGAGGAGATTAATGCGGTTAGAAGGGAACTTTCTCGAATGGAAGAAAGAGGGATGGTTAAAAGAGAGCCTCGGGCCAACAGGGTATATTACCATTTTAGGAGGGATTATCTTTTTTACGATGAGCTTTTAAGGTTAGTGTCTAAAACTACTGGGTTAGGTTTAGAGATTATTAAAAACAAAAACAAGATTGGCAAGATTAAATATGCCATGTTGTCTGGTCGACTGGCTCGAGCTAAAGAACACCAGTCTGAAGATGTGGATCTTTTAGTAGTTGGGGAAGTGGTTTTACCGCAATTAGCCTCAGCTGTTAGGAGTTTTGAGAGTAAATTGGGGAGGGATATTAATTATACGGTTATGACATTAGAGGAGTTTAGTTTTAGGAAAAAGAGACGGGATCCCTTTATTAGCCGGGTGTTATTGTCATCTAGGATTATGATTGTTGGTGATGAAGAAGATATGGTTAATGTTAAGCCTGATGAACTCCAATGAAGCAGAAAATATTAAAGGTCGGTAATAGTCTCGGAGTAACCATTCCTTCAGAATTTGCTAAATTAGTGGGGATCAGACCAGGAGATAAAGTTGAGGTGTTAAGAAGAAGAAATAAAAATGAACTTATTTATCAGTTTTCTGGGATTCAGCAGTTAACTATTGGAGAAGGTTTTCTAAAGAAAAAAAGAATTAAGAAGAATAAAAAGATAAAGAAAAATAAATAAAAAGATAGGAGCTAGCTTTAAGCTAGCAAGCTAGATGATAAAACCCAAAACCATTTTTTACTTCATTATTTTGTTGTTTTTATTGTCTTTGTATATTTCCCTGCCTAAAAATTATCCTTTGAAGATTAATCTTTTTGGAATAAATAAAGAAATTAACCTTTCTTCACCCCAGATTGATTATACTTTGGGTAATCTAAAGTTTAAGCGGGATTTAGAGATTAAAAAAGGTTTAGATCTTCAGGGTGGCTCTCATTTAGTTTTAGAAGCTGATATGACTGAAGTTGAAGAGGGAGAAAAAGAAACTGCTTTGGAGGCGGCTAAAAATGTTATTTCCAGAAGAGTGGATTTATATGGAGTAGCTGAACCAATTATTCAAACCGCTAAAACTGAAGGTAATTTAAGAATTATTGTGGAATTGCCAGGGATTAAAAATATTGATGAGGCCATTGATTTAATTGGTAAGACCGCTCAACTTGATTTTCGGGAACTTTCAGATGATAAAAAAGCCTCACCTGAGGGAGCCTTGATTTTTGATTTCTTAAAGACTGATTTAACGGGTAAGGATTTAAAAAGTTCTCAGGTTCAGTTCGGAAATCAGACTGGTGAGCCAACAGTGGGGTTGTATTTTAATTCTGAAGGAGCTGCCAAGTTTGCAGAAATTACTAAAAGAAATGTTAACTATCCGGTCGCCATTTTTTTAGATGATATTCCGCTTACCATTCCCCGGGTGAATGAACCGATTTTAAATGGGGAAGCCATTATTTCCGGTGATTTTGATTTAAAAGAAGCGAAGGCTTTAAGTATTCAGTTAAATGCCGGGGCTTTGCCAGTGCCAATAAAGATTGTTGAGCAAAACACGATTGGAGCGACTTTAGGAGAAGAGTCAGTTCAAAAAAGTGTTCGGGCTGGTTTAATAGGTTTACTTATTGTGGCTCTTTTTATGGCTGCTTTATATGTTTGGCCAGGTGTTTTGGCAGGTTTTGCTTTAATAATTTATGGGTTTTTAACTTTGGCTTTATATAAGCTGATTCCGGTGACTTTAACTTTGCCGGGAATTGCTGGATTTTTACTTTCAGTCGGGATGGCAGTTGATTCTAATATTTTGATTTTTGAAAGAATGAAAGAGGAAATTAGAGCGGGCAAGCCTTTTTCTGTAGCCATGGAATTAGGTTTTGGCCGGGCCTGGGATTCAATTAAAGATGCTAATGTCTGCACTTTAATTACTTGTTTTGTTCTTTTTAACCCCTTTAACTGGGGTTTTCTAAATACTTCAGGTATGGTTCGGGGGTTTGCTTTAACTTTAAGTTTGGGAATTGGAATTTCTTTATTTACCGGAATTGTCGTTACCCGGACTTTTTTAAGGCTGTTTTATAAAGGGAAGGAAAATAAATGAAATTAGATTTTTTAAAATATAAATATTTATACTTTCTTGTATCGGGAATTTTTCTTATTCCGGCAGTGCTGGCTTTAGTTTTTTGGGGTCTTAAGCCAGCCGTTGATTTTACCGGCGGAAGTGTGATTGAACTAAGAGTTAATAGTAATTTAATTGAAGAAAAAGAAAAAGTTGAGAAAATTATTATAGTCGCTGGTCAAAATAGAGAAGAGAATGGAGATAAGTTAGAATTAAGTTCTCTTCAAAGCTCTTCTAATAACTCATATATTTTAAAACTTAAAGAAATTAGCAAGGATGAAAAGGAGTTAATAATTAAAGGTTTGGAAGCTGAGTTTGGAGAAGTAGAACTTTTAAAGTTTGCCACTTTAGGGCCTTCAATTGGTAAAGAACTTATTAGAAAAACTGTTTTAGCGATTATTTTGGCGGCCGGGTTTATCTTTTTTTATGTGGGTTATCGGTTTAAAGACAAGAAGTATGGAGTTTGTGCCATTCTAGCCATGTTTCATGATACTCTGATTCTTTTAGGAGCCTTTGCTATTTTAGGTCATTTTTTCAAAGTTGAGGTGGATACTTTGTTTGTGACGGCAGTCTTAACCATTTTATCTTTTTCAGTTCATGATACAGTTGTTGTTTATGACAGGATTAGAGAATCAATTAGAAAACATCCGGATTTAAGTTTTGAGGATTTAGTTAATAAAGCTATAGGGGAGACTTTAACAAGGTCAATTAATAATTCGATGACCATTATCTTTATGCTTTTGTGCCTTTATCTTCTGGGAGGAGAGACCATTAGGTGGTTTACTTTGGCCTTACTGATTGGAACAGTAGCCGGGACTTATTCTTCTACTTTTACGGCGGCGCCTTTGTTAGTTGTCTGGGAGAAGTTGAAGAAAAAATAGTTAAAAATTAGTAGAGATTAGTGGATAATATAAGGATAGAATTAAAAGCCTTTTTATTTATATACTCCTTGGCGGTGTTGAACATGAATAATCCAGACCTTCTTTTTAATAATTTGATAAATAATTCTATAAGGCCAGATTTTTAAAGAGTAATAGTTTTTTAAATCTCCGCTTAATTTTTTACCACCATGAAGGTTATCTTTTAGAAGTTCTGCTTTTTTTTTAATTTTTAATCTTTTTTTAGTGGGGATTTTTTTTAGATCCTTTTGAGCCTGGGGAGTAAGAATTACTTGATTCATTTTGTCCAGTCAAATTTGGCTATTTTGGTTCCTTTCCCATTTTTAGCTTCTAAAGATCCTTTTTTGATTTTTTCCATAGCATTAGGAGTAGATAAGATTTCTGCTGTTTCCTCAAGAGACTCCAGTTCATCAAGGCTTATAACTACTGCCTTAGGCTTGCCAGAAACAGTGACAACAAACCTTTTTAGCTTTTCACTTGTTTCTTTAATAAGAAAAGGAAGATTATTTCTTAGATTAGATATAGCAATGGTATCCATAATAAATATAATGTACAATATCTTGTACAATTTGTCAAGAGCTGATTTCTTTAATTCTTTTAAGAAGGTATTCTCGATTGTTTTTCTTTGAGTCTTCTAAGACTTCCTTAAATAGTTTCTCTAGTGTTTGGCCTACTTTTGGTCCGGGTTTAATTTTTAATATTTTAATAATATCATTGCCATTAACCTTCATGTCTTTTATTTGAAGAGGGGTATACATAAGTTTTCCAATTCTTTCTTGGAGTTCTCTTAACCTCCAGGAGGTGGCTTTACTACCGCCGCCTTTCCGGTCTCCAATTCGTAACATCATCATGTTATTGATATTTTCTTTGCCGATTCTTTGAATAAATCTTCTTATGGCCGCATCAGTCATTTTTGAGTCATAAGCAAACATGTGTTGACGAACAAGAATAACAAAAAGCTCTTTTTGTTTTTTTGAAAGTTTTAACCGGTCGGCTATTTTTTTTACGATTCTTTCTCCCACGACTTCGTGACCGTAAAAAGTTATTTTTTCCTTTTTTTTTCGGTAGGCAATTGGTTTGCCAACGTCATGAAGGAGGGTGGCCAATCTTATAATCGGATCTGGAGAAGGACAGCTTTCTAAAGAGTCTAAAGAGTGGTTCCAAACATCTTTAGTGTGGTGGCCGGCCTGAGTAATATTTTTTGTTTTTAAAAGTTCGGGGAGAATTATTTTAAGTAAATTGCTGTTATCTAAAAGGAGAATGCCGTCTTTAGGATGATTGGATTTTAGGATTTTTAGAAGTTCATCTCTGATTCTCTCAAAGCTGATATGGATTAAGAGCTGTGAATTTTTAGCAATTGCTTTAAGAGTTTTTTCCTCAATAGTAAAGCCTAGTTCGGCGGCAATTCTAATCGCTCTAATCATTCTTAGGGCATCTTCAGAAAATCTTTTGTTAGGGTCACCAACCGCTTTTACTTTTTTATCTTTTAGATCTTTTTGGCCGTTAAAAGGGTCAATTAACTGCCATTTATTTTTTTGTTTAAGTGGTTTTTCATCTTTATTGATTGGTTTAGAAGAAGGAATAAGTGATAAGGCTAAGCTGTTAATGGTAAAGTCCCTTCTTTTTAAATCCTCTTTTAGGTCTTTTCCCCAACTGACTTTGTCAGGTCTTCGTCTGTCGGTATAGCCTTTTTCACTTCTAAAAGTAGTGATTTCTAAAATATCTTGAGGATTAAGGTTATCTTTTTTTAGGGTATCTTTTTTAAGCTTGAATTGTTTCAAAAGTTCTTCACTGGTAATGCCTACTGTTCCAAACTTGTTGTCATAAAAACTTTCCGGGAATATTTTTTGGATTTGTTCCGGTTTAGCATCAGTAGTAAAGTCCCAGTCATAAGTGGGTTTGGAAAGTAAAATGTCTCTTATGGCACCGCCAACAATATAGGCTTTATGATTGTGTTTTTGGAGTTTAGTAATAACTTTTTCTGCTAAGAGAGGTATTTGAAACTTTAGCATGTTATCATTATACTACACCAAGATGAAAAAAGACTGGCAAATTTCAGTAAAAATTAAGAAAGACAAGGATATTTCCCAAGAGGAAATTATAAAGGTTCTTTTGGAAAACAGAGGGTTAAAAACTAAAAAAGAAATTGATCGGTTTTTAAATCCTTTAAGTCCTTATGATATTCCCTTAAGCAGGACAGGAATTAAAGGGTTGGAAATTAAAAAGGTAATTTTAAGAATTAAGAAAGCCATTAAGGCAAAGGAATTAGTTTTAATTTATGGTGATTATGATGCTGATGGGATTACGGCCAGTGCTGTTCTCTGGGAAACTCTCCATAAGTTAGGAGTAAAAGTTCTGCCTTTTATTCCTCACCGGGAAAAACATGGTTATGGGTTAAGTGTTAAGGGGTTAAAAAGTGTTTTGGAAAAGAAAGATAAGCCTGGTTTGGTGATCACCGTTGATAATGGGATTGTCGCTTATAAGGGAGCAGAGTATTTAAAGAAAAATAAAATTGACCTTATTATTACTGATCATCATCAGCCGCCTGAAAAACTGCCGGAAGCTTTGGCCGTGGTTCATTCAACTGAAGTTGCTGGAGTAGGAGTAGCTTGGTTTTTAAGTCGGGAAATACATAAGAGTTTTAAAAAGAATTTAAAAGGTTTTAAAGCTTCTAATTCTTTGGAGTTGGCTTGTCTAGGAACAGTAACTGATATGATGCCCATGTTGGGAGTAAACAGAAGTTTAGTGAGGTTTGGTTTAAAAGAGCTTGCAGAAAGTAATCGGGCGGGGATTAAGGCTTTATGCAGTCAGACTGGAGTAGAGCAAACGGAAATTGATACTTATCATCTTGGTTTTATTATTGGTCCTCGTTTAAATGCGATGGGAAGATTGGATGAAGCCATTGATTCCTTAAGACTTCTTTGTACTTTAAATGATAAAAGAGCGGTCAGCTTGGCCTCAAAGCTTGGTTTGGTTAACCGGCAGAGACAGAATTTAACTGAAGCCAGTTTTGAACATGCCAGAAGTTTGGCTAAAAAGAAATTTTTAAAAGATAAGCTTTTGTTTATTGCCAGTTCTTCCTATAATCAGGGAGTAATTGGTTTGGTGGCCGGTAAATTAGCGGAAGAATTTTATCGTCCGAGTGTGGTTTTAGCTAAAGAAAAGAAATATTCTAAGGGCTCGGCCCGGTCAATTTCAGGTTTTAATATTTTTAAAGCCTTGGAAAAACTTAAATTTTTGTTTGAGGATTTAGGTGGTCATCCGATGGCCGCTGGTTTTACGGTTAAAACCAAAAACTTAAAAGCCTTGGAAAAAAAACTATTAATTCTGGCTAAAAAGGAAATTAAGGGAGACTTATTAATTCCTAAAGTTAAAGCTGATATGGAAATTGATTTAAAGCAGGCTAATTTTTCTTTGTTTGACCAAATTGAAAAGTTTGCTCCTTTTGGAATTGCTAATTCTCGGCCGGTTTTTGTAAGTAAAGGAGTGGAAGTAGTGGCTTTAAGAACCGTAGGTCGGGATAACAGTCATCTCAAATTAAAGTTTAAAATTAAGAGTAGTAAAAAAAATGATGGTTTTATTGAAGCAATTGCTTTTAGTCAGGGTAAAAAAGCCAAGGAATTATCAATTGGAAAAAAAGTTAATGTTTGTTTTAGTTTGGATAAAAATGTTTGGAATAATAAAAAGAGTCTCCAGTTAAAGGTGAAAGATATTGCTTTGTAGCCCTAGATTTTTTTCTTTTCTTTGTTTTTTTCTTTTTCTTTCCCCTTGTCAAGGATTTTTTAAAAAGATAGAATATATTTATGAAAAGAACTTTAATTTTAGAGAGTCTTCAAGGGGTTGGAAAAACAGTTTTGCTTCAGGGTTGGGTTAATGCTAGACGGGATCATGGCCAGGTTATTTTCATAGATCTTCGGGATCGGTCGGGTATAGTTCAGGTAGTGGGAGGAAAGGAATTAAGTAGTTTACGGGATGAAGATGTGGTGGAAATAGAGGGGTTAGTTAAGAAAAGGCCGGAAAAGCTTATTAATCCTAATCTTTCTACCGGTAAGATTGAAATTGAAGCTCGGAAAGTTAAGGTTTTATCTAAGTCTTTGGAATTACCCTTGCCAGTTTCAGGTGATGGTCGGGATATTGAAGAGGTGGTTAGGTTAAAGTACCGCTATTTAGACCTTAGGAGGCCAAGGTTAAATAAAAATATTAGATTAAGAAGCAAGTTTGTTGATCTGTGTCGGCAGTACCTTTTTTCAAATGACTTTGTGGAGATTGAAACTCCTTTGTTGACTAAATCCACTCCCGAAGGATCCAGGGATTTTGTGGTTCCTTCTCGCTTACAGCCCGGTAAGTTTTATGCTTTGCCTCAGTCGCCTCAGCAGTATAAACAGCTTTTAATGGTAGCCGGCTTTGAGAGATATTTTCAAATTGCCAGGTGCCTGCGGGATGAGGATTTGCGGGCTGATCGGGGTTTTGAACATACCCAGATTGATATGGAAATGAGTTTTGTTAAGAGAGAAGATATTATGAAAATTACTGAAGAGATGTTTATTTCTGTTTTTGAAAAATTAGGAGGGAAAATATTAAAAAAGCCCTTTCCGGTTTTTTCCTATGAGAAGGCTTTAAAAAAGTTTGGAGCAGATAAATTTGATTTAAGAAATGAAAGC
This sequence comes from Candidatus Beckwithbacteria bacterium CG10_big_fil_rev_8_21_14_0_10_34_10, assembly GCA_002773945.1. Taxonomy (GTDB): domain Bacteria; phylum Patescibacteriota; class Microgenomatia; order UBA1400; family UBA1400; genus 1-14-0-10-34-10. The sequence continues at coordinate 18,743 of PEZT01000023.1, forward strand.
CAAAAAAAAGAGAATATCCTTTCTTTTGCCTGGGTAGTTGATTTTCCTTTTTTTGAAAAAGATAAAGAGGGCAAGTGGACTTATACTCATAATCCTTTTTCCAATCCAGTGGAAGAAGATAAAGAAAAGTTTTTAAAGGGCAAGATTGAAGGCATTAGGACCAGTCAGTATGATTTAATTTGTAATGGTTATGAGGTAGGCGGGGGCAGCATTAGAAGTACTAATCCTAAAATTTTAAGTAAGGTTTTTTCTGTTTTGGGTTACGAGGATAAAGAAATCCAGGAAAAGTTTGGTCACATATTAGAAGCATTTAAGTATGGGGTGCCGCCTCATGGTGGAATAGCGCCGGGAATTGACCGCTTGCTAATGGTTTTAACGGGTGAAACTGCTTTAAAGGAAGTAGTCGCTTTTCCAACCACGGCTTCAGGTCAGACTTCAGTTATGTCTGCCCCGGCAAAACTTAGTCAAGAACAACTAAAGGAGTTAGGGATAAAAGTTATTAAATAGGATGAATGCTTCTTTAAAGATTAAGAATTTTTTAATTTTTTTAAGATTAGATAAACTTCGCTTTTTTAATTTTATTACTACCTTGGTTATTTTTGCTGTTTTGCCTTATGGGGAATACAAATATCCCTTGGATTATCAGGTTCAGGCTGGGCCGATTAGAGAGGTAGAGTATGATTTGGGAGAGGTTTCTTTGTATCCTACTAATGTGACTGGGAGGCAGGCACCATATTTAAGTGCTTTTTCAGCTTTTTTAATTGACCTTGATTCCAAGACCATTATTTTCCAAAAAAACCCTGATTATCAATTGTTTCCTGCTTCAACCACAAAAATTATGACAGCGTTAGTATCTTTGGAAGAATATGATTTGAATGAAGTTGTTGAAATAAAAGAAGTTAATTCCATTGGTCAAAAGATGGGTTTGGAAGATGGAGAGAAAATTACTGTTAATAATCTTTTATATGGTCTTTTAGTTCAGTCTGGGAATGATAGCGCCCAAGTTTTGGCGGATTATTATCCGGGTGGAGAAAAAGAGTTTGTTAAAAGAATGAATCAAAAAGCCAAAGAATTTAATCTTTTAAAAACTAATTTTACTAATCCAGCGGGAATTGATGAATTAGGCCACCTGAGCACCACTCATGATTTAGCGATTTTGGCAGTGGAAGCGATTAAAGAACCTAAATTTTTAGAAATTGTCGGCACAAAAGAAATTAAAGTCAGTGATGTTGAAGGAGAAATTACTCATGAGCTTGAGAATGTAAATAAGCTTTTAGGTGAGGTAAAAGGACTAAAAGGAATTAAAACTGGCTGGACTGCTAGTGCGGGTGAATGTTTAGTTAGTTTAACCGAAAGAGATGAGAGGGAGATAATTACCGTTGTTTTAGGCAGTCAGGACAGGTTTGGAGAAACCAAGGCTTTAATTGAATGGGTGTTTGGAAATTTTAAGTGGGAATAGTTAAATATTTAAGTTGAATATGGAAAGACAAATAAATATTAAGGGGGATAATTTAGGTTGGTGTCCGGCCGAAAAGGATATCATAATCTTTGGACTCGGCCAGTTTCTCCGGAAGTTCAGGCAAGAATGCCTGAAGAAACAGATACATTTATGGATTTAACACCTGGGGTGATTTCAAGGCAGATGTTAGGAGAGAGGCTGTTTGGGTTTTGGAAAGATCTGGCTGGTTTATTAAGACAGATATCTTGACTTCTTTATCCTATAGGATATAATCCCGTTTATGGAAAAAATTCCCCAATTAGTGCCGATAAATCCTTTTACTCCCAGACAAAGGGAAGTAATTGAATGTATTTTAAAAGGATTAACTTCTTATGAGAAGATTGCTTCAGACTTGGGGATTTCTTATAAAACAGTTGAAAACCACTTTTTAGGAACAACAGAAGGTGAGATAGAAGAACATTCCCCAGATAGGTCTTTAACTTTAAGGAATAGGGCTGGAATTGGAATTTTTGGGATTGTTGAAGAGTTAAATCGTCGGCCTGGAGATATGGCAGACCTGGTTTCTTTATTAATGGATGATGTTGTTTTTTTTGAAAGTGAGGATAAAATTATTTTATCCAATTCTGGTCTATTGCTGGAAGAATCGCTTTAAAATCCTCATCTCCTTCAAAAACATAGATTGGCTGAAGATATTCTTGGGGTTCTTGGGAGTCATAGTAGGCTAAATATATTTTTCTAATAGTGGCTTTCTCGTTTCCTTTAAAGCTTACTAAATAGGCTTTATTTTCTTTTAAATTTTCCCAGGCTTGAGCAATTGTTTTTAAAGGATAGGTGGCTTGGGAATCAAGATTAATTGGATAGTAGTTAAATTCTACCCGGGCGATTTTTTTCCCAGTGGCTTGGGTGCCGGAGATTAAAAGACTTATAATACCTTGGTTTTCAAAGGCGGTTATGACGGGAAGATTGTCTGTATCCTGGCGGTAGATTTCTACTTTAGTAAAATCAGCTTCAGAAAGACTTTTAGCGGGTATTAAAATTCCCCCTTTATATTGAAGGTAGCTGCTTTCTGTTTTGCCGGTAATTAAGTCAGTTTCCAAGGAGTCAATTCTTTTTAAAAAACTTTTTCCAATATCTTCTGCTTTGGCCATGTTGGGGCTAGAGCCTTTTTCAAATAAATCTATTTCCTGAAGCCAGTCATAGTTTTGTTTAAAAGTGCCGGTAAAAATATCCATTTCTAAAATTGAACCCGAGGGGTTATCTTTAGTCCAGCGGAAAATGTTTTCATTAACTTTAATTGGTTCTTGGGTAAAACCCAATTTAGCCGCTTTTTCTTTAGCTCGGTCAAAAGCGAGTAAGTTTGGTTGTCTAAAAGGGCTGAAAAAGACTCTTAATTGGGTGGTAAACTGGGGAAAGGTTCCGGTTGAAGTTTCTAAAACATATTCTCCGGGATAATCAAATTCTTGCTTGGGATATTTAAGCTGGGGTAGCTTTCCAAAAGTAACTGTTGGTGATGGTAAGGGGGTAGGGTGGGTTTTTTCCCACTGGGTTTCAAAAAGATCATAAGCTAATTTTCCAATAATTAACAAAAGAAAGCCTAAAATCCCATATTTTATTGTTTTTTGAGCATAAAAAGCAGTTTTAGACAGGCTAGTCATTCTTTTTTGAGTATACCCTGAAAATCTGTTAGAATTCAACTAAGATATTTTTTATTTACTTAGTTATTAATGAAAATAAGAGTTAGAATTGCTCCGTCACCAACTGGTTCCCCTCATATTGGGACGATTTGGCAGGCTTTAATAAATTACAGTTATGCTAAAAGGTATAAAGGTGATTTTATTGTTCGGATTGAAGATACTGATCGGAAAAGATTTATTGAGGGGGCAGAAAAAGAATTGTTTTCCGCTTTAAAGTGGTTTTCTTTGGAGCCTTTAGAAAGTCCTATTTATGGAGGGTCTTTTGGGCCTTATCGTCAGTCAGAGAGGTTAAAAATATATCAAAAACAGGTCTTAAAATTAATAGATAAGGATAAGGCCTATTATTGTTTTTGTTCTCCGGAAAGATTGGAACAAGCCAGGCAGGTACAAGTCAAAAAGGGCTTGTCAGTTATGTATGATAAAAAATGCCGGGAAATTAAGTCCGGAGAGGCAATAAAAAGAGTAGAAGCTGGAGAAAAAGCAGTCATTCGTTTAAAAGTTCCTTTAAATGAGAAAATTATTGTTAAGGATTTGCTGAGGGGAGAAATTGAATTTAATAGTCAAGTTTTAGATGATCAGGTGTTAGTAAAATCCGATGGTTTTCCGACTTATCATTTGGCGGTCGTAGTTGATGATCATTTAATGGAGATTTCTCATGTTGTTCGGGGGGAAGAGTGGTTGTCTTCAGCCCCGAAGCATGTTTTACTGTATCAATATTTTGGTTGGTTAGAACCTGTTTGGGTTCATACCCCGATTATTAGAAATCCTGATAAATCAAAGCTGTCTAAAAGGCATGGTCATGCCAGTGTTTCTTGGTACAAGAATAATGGTTATTTGTCTCAGGCAATCTTAAACTTTTTAAGTCTTTTGGGTTGGTCTCATCCAAAAGAGAAAACTGTTTTCAGCTTAACTGAGTTTACGAAATATTTTGATTTAAGAGATTTATCGCCAGTGGGGCCAGTGGTGGATTTAAAAAAGCTTGATTATTTAAATGGGGTTTATATTAGAAATACTAAGGATGAAGAATTATTGGAATTAATAAAACCCTTTTTAAAGATAAAAATAGAAGACAGTCAATTATTAAAGATTATTCCTTTAATTAAAGAAAGAATTAATAAATTAACTGAAGTTGAAGGTTTGATTGATTTTTTTGTTAATGATTTTAAACTAAGCCCTGAGGATTTATTAGTTAAAAGTGGAACTAAAGAGTTAGTTAAAAAGCAGTTGGAAGAGGTCATTAAGATCTTAAAAGATGTTAAGTGGGACTTGGAAGAAATTACCCGGGTAATTCAGGATATTGTTTTAAAAAATGATTATCATAAGGGCCAGTTTTTTATGATGTTAAGATTAAGCCTTACGGGGAAGAAAATTAGTCCGCCCTTGTTGGAAAGTATAGATATTTTAGGAAGAGAGAAAACTTTAAAAAGACTGCAAAATAGTTTAAGCTTAATAGAGAATTAGAATAGATAGACTATATTTAAATAAGTAATGAAAAAAAAGAAATTCTTTAAAGCCTATCGGAAGCTAGATAAACTTAGGGGTCAAGCCGCCTCTTCTTTAAGTAAAAAACACAAATCTTCATTAAAGCATTTTAAAAAGAAAAAATTACTCTTACCTGGTTTAGATAAACCCAAGCGGTTGTTGGCTGGGGCAACTTTGGCTGGATCCTTGTTTTTAAATCCTGGTGGATCTACCATTCCTAAAATATTAGATTGGCCGGTGGAAGAAATATCTAAGTTAGGCCTATTATCATCTTACGAGTTAAATGAAATGTTAAAGGAAAATTTAACCTCCTTATTGCCCGGAGAAATAGGGAAGTTAACTAAAGAACAAGAGGAGAAGATTTGTGAGGCCATAGAAAAGGTTTTAGGAATTGATGTTTGTGCTAATTTAGAAGGGAATGAATTAAATTATGCTTATGGCTGGATTGGTTATGAACAGCATTTGTATCGTTATCCGGGTGATACCCTAGATCAGCATGATGAGGAATTGGTGGCCGGGATTGCTCCAGGTTTAGGTGCCTGGGGATATTTTGCTGATTCTAAAGCAGCCATGACAGAAGAGGAAAAATTAAGGGAAAAATATTATTCGGTGGTTCAAACTTTGTATTTACCTGAATGGCAGACTAATTCAGAAGAATTATACCAGTGGTATAAATATAGAAAGGTTATTATTGTTAATCCGGAAAATGGAACCGCTTGTGTGACGGTGATTGGTGATGCCGGGCCGGCCAAGTGGACGGGGAAGCAGTTTGGTGGTTCACCGGAAGTAATGAAGTCTTTGGATTTAAATTTAGGCATGAGAAAAGGGAAGGTCTTTGTTCTTTTTGTTAAGGATGAGGAAAACAAGATTCCTTTGGGGCCAATTGATTTTAATATTAGAAAGGGTTTACCTAAATTAGGTTAAGTTTTTGTATTACTACGCTAATACAAAGGGGGATAAATGAAAAAACTATTCTGGGACTATTTAATAGAAGTAGAAGAAATTAAAGTTAAGCTTGATAAGCACGGTATGGTTAAAGAAGAAAGTTATCATCTTTTAAAAGTGGCTCATGATACGTTTAATTTAAAGATTTTAGATGAAGTGTTATCCTATTTACCCAAAGAAAAGCATAAGGAGTTTTTAAAGGAACTGGATGAAAAACCTGATAATCCCAAACTTTTAGAAGTTTTAAAAAAAGAGGTTGAAGATATTGAGAATAAGATTAAAGAGGTGGTGAAAAATGTTAAACAAGAGATATTAGAGAAAATAGAGGAAATAACAGATTAAAGAGAAAAATACTTCTAGCCTCCCTTTTATATTTTTAAGATTAAGATAAAAGTTATATAATATACGGGAATTAGGATAAGATATTTATCTTAAATGATTGCGGGGTCTTCTAATGGTAGGAATATCGGCTCTGAACCGATCAATCGGGGTTCGAATCCCTGCCCCGCAGCAATCCCGGAGAATAAGCTATAACGACTTTAAGGCCTTTTTCATAATTCTCTTAAAAGACCTATAATTATTAATCCTCTCTGGTTTTTGATATAATCGGCTTTATGTATCAAGAAACCAAACCAACAGACAATTATCAACCACTAACGATTATTAATCCGGCTGATAAAAAAAATTTTAGCCTAGGGCTATTTTGGGAAGAAAGAAAAACACAGTTGCCAGGCAATGGAAAACTTATTGGTTGCATGTCACCCTTCATATCCTTATATAGATCTTGTGAAACTCCTATTAGTAAAGAACGATTAGAATTGATTGTCCCAATCGCATTAGAGTTTGAAAAAGAATTTGGAAGTGGAATTTTAGTGGCTGATTCTCTGGCATATGGCATGTCCATCCCCAAGTCAGACTTAGATTTAGTTGTTTTAAACTCTGCTGATCTTAGAAAAACAGAAATTAAAGCATCACATAAATTTTTACTAGAAATGTTAACTGATTCTTTTCCTGAAGTAAAAATTCAAGTCGATGGAGATTACCCGCCATCTCATAATCCTGAAGAAATTGAGTCAACAATCTGTTTTTTAGAAAACAACCCACAATTTTCCAAACAACAGGAAAGTGAGCTTTTTCAGGAATGGTTTACCGGAAAGGAAAACGCTCTTAGTGAATTCATTCCTGACGTTTTGTTGGATGGCGGTTTATATTTTGGACCTGATATTCAACCATTAATGAACAGGATTGAAACAACAACGTTAACGTGTCCATTTCTTTCAGAAGAAATAAAAACGTCTCAACAATACATGGTGCGATATTATTTCCGTTTTCTACAAAACCGCTATTTAAATCGATTAAAACAAAGCGTTACTTATCAAAAATTGCTTCCAGATAAACAGCAAGAACTACTTAAAAACATAACAACTATGGAAGGTCATTTACGCTTATTTCCAGGTGATTAACATATAACTGTTTATCCCAGCAATCCCGGAGAGTATACTATAACGACTTGCAGGGGCTAGACCGACCTGCTCAATCTTTTCGGATTCGAACATATGAGGTATAGGATAGAATGGGCCTAGACCGAGCTGCTCAGCAGTTTGGGGAAAGATTTAGATTGGAGAAAACTAGTCTGATATTTTTCTCCAAAAATGGAAAGGTAGGGTTTGTGTGTTTATCGCCTCCCATCGACCACTTCTGCTAAGAATTTGTCCTGCCTGCCCAAAATCTTCAAACACTACACCTTGATTACGAAGTAAAAAGGCTGAAATAGCTTCTATAGATGATATTGGACCCCAATCAATTCCATAAGTCATAGCAACAAAGTCAAATTTGCCTTTTAAGTTGATTAACTTTTGCGGAATTTCCCATCCGCCATAAAGAGCGTGTTCAAAATTTTGTAAATCAACTGGTAACCACATTGAACCAGGAACAGGATTTTTTCTTGGAATTTTACAATCAAAGTTCGTTAGTTGATTTGCTTTCCAGCCAAGAGGCTTTAATACTAATCTGTAAAAAGGTGAAGATCCAGCCCCTAAATCAGCCACCCTGGAATATTTATCTGAATTAATCTCTGCTTCACCCAAGCCTTGTTGAATTTGTTGAATGGACTCCTTTGAAGCATTACTTTCGAAATTTGAATGTCCTTTATCGATAAATATATTTTCTCCCCTTAGTAATATATCTCCGTGTAGAGGTTCCCTATAAAAATGCCCTAGATCTAATTTTCCCAGCATTGGTTGATCAAACTTATTGTACTTAATTCCCTCTATGTAAGGATTTTTCCGTTTTGAAGAAGGTGTAAATTCGTAGTCTTTAAAGTCAACCATACTTAATTAATTCTGAATTCAGTTTGTTCGTTCAATATTATAATAACATTTAACTTTTTGGTTTAATAGTTTAGCCAGTTTAAACTTGCCTATTAAGGTAAATAATAGTCCGCAAAATTGAAATATAAAGGCGCGGCGAGCCTATCAATAAATGTCTCTAAAATATGCTAGAACCAGCCTGTAAATACTCAGCAGTTTTTGATAGGTACGAAGTTGTTTCATCTGAAGGTGTTTACACTAAAATATTCTAAAAACTTAGCTAAAAGCACCTATTTCCTGGAATTTAGAGATGTTAAGCTATTTTAATAAAGCCTCGACTTTGGGAGTTTCTAATTCTACTCTAACCTCTTTTGCTTCGGGAACTTGTTTTATAATATCGGCCTGAATTTTGTCGATTAAAATTTCTATTTTGTCAGTAGTCAAATCATTCTGTAAATTTACTTCTATATCTACCAGTAAGGTTCCCGTACCAATATGGAGTGTTCTCAAGTCTATTACCTTTTTAACTTCTGACAAAGCTTCGACGGTAGATTTAATTTTATCTTCTGTGTCTGGTGGCGCGCTTTGGCCAACCAGAAGATCTTTGGCACTTTTTAAGATGAAAATTGCCAAAATCGCTAAAGTAATACCAATGAGCATTGCGCCCAAACCATCTAATTTTTGGTTGTTGCTAAATTTATAAAGCAAAATAGAAATTAGTCCTAGTATTGAGGCTAGTGTACCCATTAAATCTAAAACAAATGCGGTCTTGGTGGCAATAAATGCCGAGTGAAGAAAAATTTTAAAAATGTTCTTATAAATGTTTTTACCTAAAAGTCTTCTGAAACTTAAAGACATGGCGTATCCGTTTGTCAATATTGATACTAATAGAACTATTATCACTAAATTAACGTTATCAATCGGTTGGGGATCTAAAAATCTTTTTAATCCTAAATAAAATGACACACCTGCTGTTATTAAAAAAGTTGTCAGAGCTGAAAGAAAAGTCCAAAAATATATCTCTCTACCGTAACCAAAAGGATGTTTATGATCCGGTAGTCTTTTTGATTTTTTAATACCGAAAACCAAAAGCCCAGAAGCTAAAAGATCAGCGCCTCCTTGTAAGGCTTGAGAAAACATGACAACGCTTCCAGAAATTATTGCTATCAGTAAATTTAGTAAAACATCACTGATATCTACTAAGAATGATACTTTTACGACTTTTTCTGAGGTGATATAAATCTTTTTCTCCGGCATGGTTTAATTATAGCGGATTGAAAAGTTTTTACACGAATTAATTATTAATTTTGTTTATTGGATTAATTATAACTAATAACAGGAATTCCGATAAAATTAAAAATAAGAAAGGTTTGAACTCTGTCCACGGTTCACAGCAAAGTTGGAAATGTTTTTAACCAGCCAGGCTTTTAACGGATTTCAATCTCTGTACTTACTGAAGCCCCGAAACTAAACTCAATGATAAGTTGCCAGATTCCACTCGATAATCCTTTGGTATCTAGATTAAAAATAAACTGGTCTTCCGAATCTGAGTAACGGAAGATATTTTCGTCGTTGGCCTTTCCTTTTGAAAAAGCTGGAATTTTATTACCCACTATTCCATTGATCACTGGCACTAAATACAATCTCGCTTCTATTTGACCCAGGTCCATACCTTCGGCTTGAATATCAAACTTTATGGGTAGGCCACTTCCGGCTTTGTATCCTTGATCGTGTTTTTTATTCTCATCAAAAAGACTGCTGTAAAAATAAATAACCGAGTAATTAATCTTTTGGGTAGTTTTGTTACCGGCAAAGTCTTCGGCGGTTACCTCAAGCTCCTTAAGACCGGTTGTGGAAGTATCTATGGGTTGTCCGTTGTCAACAGAAGCAGTTGCGCTCTTCAGGCCCGAAAGATCATCACTAGCCGACCATTGAGAAACAATCTGTTGATCTTTAAAGTAAATGGCTCCATCCGAAGGATGTGTTAAAACAATTTCTGGAGGGTTCTTATCGATCTTAACCGTTAATGATTTTGTTTTCTCTTTGTCTCCAACTATATCAATTGAGTGATAATATAGTGAGCTTTCAGCTTCATTAGAAATAATAATAGGCCCTGTATAAACTATCCAATCGTTGTTATTAAAACTATATTCTATCCGGTCAATTCCCTCGTTGTCTTCTCCCTGAAGAGTTACTGTTACATCGGAACGATACCAACCATCCTCACCCACGTCTCCTGTTGGAAATGCCGTTGTCACTGGTAACCAACCATCACGTATTACCCAAGGCAAATTGTCAAAATAACCGGTGGTCAATTCATAAGGAGAATCAGCAAAATTATCTCCATTTACATTCGGAGTGAACCAGTTAGACCAATAATTCCCCCCTGTGGGAATGCCAAGATTGAAAACGGGGTTTCGGGTATTATCAATAGCTACCTGCGCTATATTATCAATAAAATTATTGTTATACATTTTATTATCATTAAAAAATCTAAACTGGATACCAAGATCATTTTCAGTAAAAGTGTTATTCCGTATTAAAGCGTAAGAACCATAAGCAAATACTCCAACTTTATTTTTCTCCAAGTAATTTCCATAAAGGGTAACGTAGTAGTGATTAAAATATATACCCCTGTCACAATTACTAATGTAATTATTCTTAATCTGAGCATACTGGCAAGTGCCCGAAAAGCAACCACCAACCGGAACGACTAAAACACCATAATAGCCATTATCCATTTCACTATTCTGGACCTTATTACCCATCGAGTATTGGTCATATATTCCTAAATAACCGTTTTTAAAGGAAATGTTTTCGACAGTTGAGTTTTGATTTTGGTGTAAATAAACACCGGCCAACTCGTCTGCAAAACTTAGATCTTTAAAGGTCATATTTTGACATTGGATACAATAGATTGTGCCTGCATTGCTGGCAGAATCTATAATCTGATTGGCGGCATTACGTAAATATACAATTGGTTTACCGTCAACTAAATTTGTTTGGTCTATCGTCTGGTTTAAGTAGGCAACGTTCCAACTGAAAAGAGCAAAGTTCATGTAATTATCGTTCATAATATTTTGAGTGAGAATATTTTGGGGAGAATCATAAATAAATATTCCATATGCGTCATTGGTATAAGCTGTGGCTGCTGCGCCATTTCTTTCGGCTTGATTTTGAGTCAAGGTATTGTTTGAAGATTTCTGAATCCAGATTCCGGTTAAACGATTGTTATTAGCTTTATTTCTTAAAATTTGATTGTAATTGGAAGAATAAAAACGTAAACCAACATCATTTTCCCTGACTTCGCTATCGATAACTTGGTTATAACTGCCTAGGTTAAAATAAATACCATTGGCAAAATTTTTAACTACCAAGTTTTTAATGGTAACATATTGTTTGTTGTAGCTATATATGCCATTGCCGGTATTACTGCCGATTATCGAATAACCATTGCCATCAATAACTATACTATTCGTGTCGATTTGTATTGTTTCAGAAACATCGCCGGTTAAAGTGCAAGTTTTGGTGGAGTAATTCCAGGTGCCGATTGTCAAACAATCTCCTCCGGTGTCATCATTTTTGATAAATTTGGTGCTCGGGTGGTTTTGAATAATTAAAGTGTGAGGGCTGCTGATATCAAGTTGAAAATCAATCCGGCCGTCTTGATCACTTTCCAGTGAATAGTGTTGGTGGTATTCATCAAGATAAAAATGGTAAATGGTTTTAGGGATAAAGCCTGAGAAATTTAGATTAACTACTTCTGTGTTAGTGGTCGCTTCCGAAGAAAACAAAATCATCTCTCCGATAAAATGAATTTCGGCTTTAATAGGATTACTACTGATGACAGTAAGTTGAGGATTCTGCTGGCTGACAAATTCTGTGGCAAGGGTATCTTGATTTGACTGGATTAATATCTCGTTCTCTAAAACCTGGGCTCGAGCAACTTTTGGCAGTAAAAAAGTTAACAAAAATATTAGAAATGAAAGCGTAAAAAATTTAATTACTTTAAACATTGTCTTTGTTTATAAACTTTTTATTTTAAATAATCAAGAGGAATTTTTGGGTTAGGTAAAGCTTGGTGGTATGATATAAAATAGGTTTGAACTCTGTTCGCGGTTCGCAGCCGATTAAAAAGTGAGAAAGCTAATAATTAGAAATAATCTCATCAATATCGGCAGTCGCTACACAAATTACCTTATCAGCTCCTCCATAATAAATATAAAGTGTTTTCCCAGACAATACTGATCCGCATGAAAAAACTACATTTTTAACTAAACCTTCTTTTTCATATAATTCAGTTGCTTCTAGAATAGGATATCTTGATCGGTATAAAATTTTTAAAGGATTTTTTAAATCAAGCAGCATTAGGCCTAAACGATACTGGTCATCAATTTCACTTACTCCATGATAAATCAATAACCAGCATTTGGGTGTTTTTATAGGCGGGCCGGCAATCCCTATTTTCTTACTGTCCCATAGGCCTGGTCTAGGGGAAATTGTTCCTTCATTTTGCAACGAGTTTGTACTGCTAAAATCTAACTTATCAGTAAAGTCAATTGCAATTTCACTCCCTCCAGTTCGATGAAAGAGAACATACTTACCAGCTATCTTTTCTGGAAAAACGCAAGCATTCTTATTATGAACACCTTCTAATGAAGTTAACTGCGGCTCAGACCATAACCAATGATGTTTGGCAAAATTTTCAACCAAAATAGTAGACATGACTACTCTAGGTAAATTCAAACCATTAAAAGCAGTGTAAAACATATAGTATTTATTTTCTAATCTAGTAATTCTGGGGTCTTCGCAACCTGAAAAAGCATTGGCTCTAATTTTTTGTTCCAAAACTATTCTGGGAACATAAATAGGTTCATTAGACAAATGTTCAAACTTAAACCCGTTTGTACTTACAGCACATCCTAAAGTTGAAGTATTATCATTAGATAGCGCCCGATAGATTAAATAAAATCTATTATTGAGATAAATAGCCGCAGCATTAAAAACAGCTTTGGACTTCCAGGCATGATTAGGATCAGGAAACAAAATCGGGTTCTGATGGTATTTTTTTAATTTATATACTTTTTTTATAGGGTTATTATGGGTATTTTTAAGAATATCTTCTATATTGCCAAAAGCTAAGGCGCAAACCGTGTCCCCAGCGCCATAATAGAGATATAGTTTTTTATTCTTAACAATAGCACCTGAGGGAAAAATAACATTTTTAACTATCCCTTCAATCTCATAATCTTTTTCAGGGATGAGCAATGGGTCCTGAGTGCGACCAATTATTTTCCTGGGGTCATCACGGTCTAATAATAAAGCTTCAATGCCAAAAATCCTTTTTTGTTCCTGGTAATAATTTTGAATATGTCCATAAAACACAAGCCAGCCTTTTTCTGTTTCAAGCGGGACTGTTCCTACTTCTACCTGATCAGTATTAATTCTTTCAACACTAATCGTCTGGTTTTCAAGATTTTGATACCATTTATGCCAAAATTCCAGAGACCAAATTTCTTCGATTTTATCAAACAAGGCGATCGCAATTTTGGCTGGGGGAATATCAGTATTAACTGTTATTATAAGGGCATACTTACCATTTATTTTTTTAGGAAATAAAGCCGCTGCTTTGGCATTAAAAGGAGTTATAAGGTGTTTTTCTTGAATAGTTTTTAAATCTTTGCTTATGGCTAAACAAACTTTTATTCCTGTTGGTGTTGGAGGATAATCGGATAAACCAGTGTAAAATATATAAAATAAGCCGTCTATTTTAGTAACTCTTGGATCTTCACAACCATATTTTTCCCACCCATACTCAGATCTTATTAATTGTTTTCTTTGAGAAAATTTGATTCCATCTTTTCCTTGGGCGCAGCCAATGCTTGATAAACTTAGTTGTTTCCCGTCATGATCTTTTGGAGAAGACATTGCTCGGTAAAGCAAATAATAACCCCCCTTTTCTTTAATAATGCTACCGTTAAAAACGGCTTCTTTTTCCCAATCATTTTCAGGATTGGGCTGGAGAATTGGATCAGAATGTCTGGATAATTTGTTCATGTTCACTCCATCCCTTTTATTTGGGTATGATAAACTTTACTTAAGCCATCCTTTTTAAGTTGGTTGACAAATTTCTTCAGATTAGCAGTTGCCACGGCAACATACGAATCAGCTGAACCATAATAGACAAAAAGGGTATTATTAATCACTACCGCCCCGCAAGGATAAACAACCCCTGCTTTAAAACCGTTAAGCTCATATGGCTGTTCAGGCTTTAAAATAGGTTCTCTTGATCGGTAAAGTACATTACTGGGGTTATTAAGATCCAACAGCATGGCTCCAACTTTGTACTGACTATCATCTTTGTCATCTACCGCTTGATAGATTAACAGCCATCCATCTTCTGTTTTAATAGGTGGAGCTCCAGCTCCAATCTTGCGACTATCCCACCATTCTTTTGATCGGGGCGGAATTTTATACTCTCCTTTTAAAAACCAAGTTCCATCAAAATTTAGATGATCAACAAAATCTATAAGAATATTGGGAAAAATCCGGTGGAAAATAACATATTTTCCCCTGATTTTTTCAGGAAGAATACAACAGCTTTTATCTACTACTCCCGGAGGCGAAATTAGAACTGGTTTTTCCCAAAGCCACCTTTTTTTAAGAAAATCCTCTAGCAAAATTGATGTAAGGGCTATTCTGGGAGGATTAAAGCCATCAAAAGCTACATAAGTCATGTAAAGACGATTGTCGATTTTTGTTATTCGGGGGTCTTCACACCCGCCATACCCGCCACCAGAAACATATTTGTCATTAATTTTGTAGTTTGGATTCTTTTCAAAAGACTGAGGAGTCGGGCCAAAAACAGGCTCTTTAAGCCTTTCATCAATCTTGATCCCGTCATTAGAACTAGCATAACCGATGGTTGAAATATAGTTATAACCCTGGGCTCGATAAAAAATATGAACTTTTCCTGCCTCATAAACAACAGCGGGATTAAATGTAGTAAAGGCTTCCCAGTGGTTTTTGTTTTTTGGAGAAATAATCGGGTTGTCATCTATTTTAGACAAACGACAACTGCTCTTAATTTTAACTTTCCCGTCTAATTTAAAATGGGGATAATTAACAGCAAAAATACCAATGCCTTTAACAAACCAATAAGAAATATATTTGTTTTTTACTTTTAAGAGGTTAATAAATGTCAGGCTTTTTTTTGTCCATGACCGAGGTGTTTCCCAAACTAACTCTATTGGGCTTAAAAGCAGTTTGTCAGGCTTTGATTTATCAAATTTCAGGATCCGAATCCTGATGGTTCTCTTCTCAGTGATGAAGTGGTAAATAACAAGATTTCTTTTTTTATCTGTAAAAACAGCTTCTATGTTTAAATTATTCAGATTTTCGTTTCCGGTCCGTGAGGCAATAATCTCAAGATATTGTCGCTTCTTTTTTTGTTCCTGTTTCTCAGTATTTAGGCATTGTTTATGAATTTTTTGATCATATTTAGAACTTTGGAAATCAAAACCATTAGAGCTTTCAGCAATATGGGGTGTCTGTTTTTCCTTGGAAGAAAATAAATAAACCCTATTTTTGTAAAAATATAACTTAATGCTGATTTCTGACAGCATTTTAGCTAGGGCAGCAGTTTTTCCATCCATAGGATTTTAAGAAAATGTTCTATATATCTATATTAAACAGTGAAGAAGAGCAAAGCAAACATAAGGATCTAAAAAATATTGTGTTTAACTAATAGAGGAGGTGTCTATAACTGAATAATTTGTTATAAAAAAAGGTTCGAACTTTGTCCACGGTTCCCAGCAATAAATTTTAGCCTTAAAAATTAATAACTAAGTAGGACAGTTCGAATTTTGTAGCCCTCCCGGCTTAGTGTTAAAAACAAAGAATAAACTTCAATTTCTGTTATAATTAACATAATATTATGCAAAGTAGTGAATGGTATCAGCAATTAATTAGACCATCTTGGTCACCACCGTCTTGGCTCTTTGGTCCGGTTTGGACTTTTCTATATATTTTAATCGCTGTTTCCTTTTTTAAAGTATTTCAATTAACTTTTCAAAAACGAATCTCATTTATTATTGCTCTCCCGTTTATTTTTAATCTCATCTTTAACTTTGCCTTTACGCCTTTACAATTTGGACTAAGAAACAATTTCCTGGCGGCAATTGACATCCTTCTTGTCTTGGGTACTCTACTTTGGGCGATGATTGCCATTTATCCCCATCAAAAATGGATTGCCTTTATACAAATTCCCTATTTGTTGTGGGTTAGTTTTGCAACTATTTTGCAATTAACTATTACTTATTTAAACCGTTAAAAATGTTTTTAAAAACTTATTTAATCACCCTACCAGTTTTTTTGGCAATCGACTTTGTTTGGCTTACTCTAATCGCTAGGAAATTTTACGTCCAAAACTTAGGTTATTTGATGAAGACAAATGTCAATTTTGTAGCAGCCGGTCTGTTTTACTTGTTGTTTGTGGTTGGCTTGGTGGTTTTCTCAGTTTTACCAGCTTTGGAGAAAAACTCCTGGATCCAAGCTCTTCTTTTGGGAGCTTTACTTGGACTTATCTCCTACGCCACCTATGATTTGACAAATTTAGCCACCATCAAAGACTGGCCGCTTTTAGTCACAATTGTTGACATGGTTTGGGGAACAGTCTTGGGGGCTTTAGTTTCTCTGGTCAGTTATTTTATAGTCTCAAAAATATAAAAAGAGATTATCCTTTTTGAGACAGAGGAATTAAAATAACTTTTTTGGTTTAATTCCTGATCCGTCTAGATATTCAAAATATCATGGAAAAGATGATCAATCTTTATCCCAAAACATTGCCGATATTAATAAGATATATAGAAGTTTATTTAACTGTAAATTCGTGATTGAGGGAGTTTTTACAGCTTCAAATACAAATTCATCTATGGAGGAAGTAGCTTGTATATTAAATTGGGGTGTTATTCTTGGAAGGAATAATTCTTTAGAAGTTGATAAGATTGGTGCTAAACTTTTGAAAGCAGGATCACCATCATTAAAGGTTGATATTCAAAAAGCTAGCATAAAGTCATTTGGTAGATATAATAATAAATTTATTAAGCAAATTCCTAAAGTTTTAGAAATTAAATATTAAATACTGGTATAACAACCAATTTTTTCATAAAATAGGTTTTAACTTTGTCCACGGTTTGCAGCCATCCGGGAGAGTATGTTATGACGATTCGTAGTTGTTAGAGCGAGGTGTATGATAATAGTAAATAGATTTTATATTTTAAAGTAGTAGAATTATAGAATGACTGAAGATAATGAAATACTCCGTGGTTCAATTGAGACAGCCATGAATCATCTTGCTAGATCAAAGGAAGGTAGAAAACTGTTAGAAGATGGTCGTTCGCTTGCAGAGATGACAACTCCTTTAACTGGTTTAACTAATGAACAAACTATAAAGCGACGGGAAGATTATATAAACTGGTTAAAAGGAATTGGTGAGGATCAGTTATATTTTGTTTTCCAGAACACAATGGCATTATTACAACAGAGATGGGAGCACCCAGACAAAGGAACCTCAGAACTAGAGTTGAGGAGAATTTTTTTTGAAGATGAGTTTGAAAGAAGAGGCTTAAAAATGCCAGATTTAATAAATCAAAATAAAACTGTTAAATCATAGTTCGAGCTTAATTTGAGAAGAGTAAGGGAAGCTTAAAATTAACAGAATAGGTTTTTGATTCTGCAATAATCCAGGAGAGTATACTATAAGGATTTGAAAGTTCTAGACCGACCTGATTAGCTAATATAGTAATATTAAGTATGGTAAAGATAATAGCTTTAAAGTTATTAAAGAATGATTTAAGACATTATTTAGTTAACTCCTCATTAACTTTATTAGTTTTAGTTTTTTACTTTAAGTACGGGTTTTTTGGCTGGTTTCATCTTCTTTCTGTTATTTTTATTCATTACTCTGTTTTGACCTTAGATGATTGGCTAGAAAAGAAAAGGCCATTTCCATATTATGTTTTACCTCTGGTTTCTTTTGCCGCCTATTATTTTCCTTTAATTACGGTTTTAGCCATGTTAGGTGATGTGGTGGCAAACTTACGCTCTCTTACTGGAAGAAATAACTTTATTCTTGAGCGAATAGAAGGCTTGGGAAATGTATTTATTTATGTTATCCCTTTTACTCTTCCTGTGGGGTTAAATAATCTTAAACTTTATGTAGCCGCTTCCTTTTTTATATTATTTGCCGATAGTTTTCATAAAATAGGCCATCGAGAAATTTCTAACTCAAAACTAATGTGGCTAAGCGGACTGACATTTTTTCTGTTAGTTTCATTAATATTTGGAACACCTAGTTTTTTATTTTTAACTCTTTTAACAGCTATTCTATTATCCTTATTACCTTTTAAGCTTATTAAAAATAAGTTTTATAGTTGGGCCTATTCACAAATATGGTTTGGTTTTGTGGGTTTAATAGGTTTTTATTATTACCTAAATTTTGTGGTTTGAACCTAGTCTTTTTTGTGGACAAGGATTTTAAAAGCAGAATCACTATTATTAAAAGTTAATGTTTTAAAATTAAGTCGAAAGTTTTTTTTAGAAGTTTAATAGTAAATATATTAAACAAATACCCAAAGGTTTAGAGATTAATTTTTAAATACTGGTAATAAATTCTATTACATCTCCTTCTTTTATAATGTAGTCTTTCCCTTCCATTCTGATTTTGCCAACTTCCTTTAATTTTACCCAGCCGTTATGGGAAACAAAGTCTTTATAGTTGGCAACTTTAGCTTTAATAAAGTGTTTTTCAAAGTCAGAATGAATTGTTCCTGCCGCTTTAGGAGCTTTGGTGTTTTTTAGGATTGGCCAGGCTTTTACTTCTAATTTCCCGGCGGTTAGAAAGGTGATATATCCCAGCAAATCGTAGGTAATTGAGATTAAGGCATCAAGTCCAAAACATTTAATATCATAAAGCTTTAACAATTCTAGTTTTTCTTTTTCTGTTAATTGGTCCATTTGAGCTTCCAGATTGGCACAAATTCTTATTATTGGGTGATTGTCAAATTTTGGGGTCTTTTGTTTGAGGCTAAGTTCATCGCTGTTTAAAACTACCACAATAGGTTTTAAAGTGAGCAGGGAAAATGATTTTATAAGGTGCTTTTCCTCTGTCTTAAGTGAGATTTGGCTGGCGGAGCTACCTTTTTCCAAGGCTTTTTTTAGTTTAGTTATTACTTGCCATTGAGCTGTTTCCTCTTTGGTGGCGCTAACCCTTGGGGCCTTCTGTTTTTCCAATGTTTCCAGGTCTGCTAATTGCAATTCTGTCATTAGGATTTGGAAATCATCAAGAGGTGACTTGCTGCCCACCCGTTCTACGTTTGAATCTATAAAATCCCGCAAGACAAAGACTAAAACATCTACTTCTCTAATATGGGACAAAAATTTATTTCCTAAGCCTAAACCTTTGTGAGCGCCTTCAACGATTCCGGCAATATCAATAAATTTTATTGGGGCGGGGACAATTTTGTTGGTGTTTACTATTTTGGCCAGGACCTCAAGCCGTATATCTGGCACCTTGACTATCCCCACATTGGGTTCAATGGTACAAAAGGGGTAATTTGAGTCATCGACTAGATGATTTTGGAGTAAGGCATTAAAAAGGGTTGATTTTCCCACATTGGGAAAGCCTACAAAACCGACTGAAAAATTTGCCATAATAGCGTACTATAACAGAAGGATAACCAGAATAGCAAAATAACAGAGAAAGTGAGGATTATTTGCCTATATTGTCAGGTTTTTGTTTTATTAACGATTTTTTTAAGAGCAAGTAAAATTAGATATTTTTTTAATATTTATTCTTTATAAAACAATTAAGTTTAAGTAAAATAGCAGTAAGAAGGAAAACAATGAAGATTATTATCTGTGGCTCTTTGACTGCTACTAACAAAATTTTGGAGATTAAAAGTAAATTGGAGGCCAAAGGCCACCAAGTAGAAATTCCTTATGGTAGCAAAAATTCTAAAATTATAAAAAGAGTTAAAAATCGGAAAGTAATTGTTGATGTTAAAGAAGCAGAAGAAAAAATTAAATACAATTTGCTTAAAAAATATTATGAACTGATAAAACAACATGAGGTTGTTTTAGTAGTTAATCCTGAAAAAAAAGGGATTAAGGGATATATTGGAGGGAATACTTTAATGGAGATGGGTTTTGGCTATGTTCTGGGGAAAAAGATTTATTGTTTATATCCTTTACCCAAAATGTCATATACGGCTGAGCTTTTAGCTATGAAGCCAATTATTTTAAATGGCAAGATAAATAAATTAATAAACTCGAATGAAAAAAAATAATAAAAAAAATTACTGTACTTTTTATCTTATCCGTCATGGAGAAACAGAATGGAATATAAAAGGAATAGTCCAGGGACAAAAAGATTCTCCTTTAACAGAGCAAGGTATTAACCAAGCTAAAAAAGCGGCCAGACTTTTTAAAAAGATTAAATTTGATGAAATATTTTCTTCTGATCTACTTAGGGCCAAAAGGACAGCTGAGATAATTGTTTTAGAGAGAGAAATGGCGGTTAAAACCAGCAAACTTTTAAGGGAGAGGCTTTTAGGAAGATTTCAGGGGAAAGCAGTAATGACAATGAGAGAGGAGTTAAAAAAGCAACTGGAAAAAAAAGGCAAGTTAACCCATGAAGAACGTTTTAAATTTAGATTAGAAGATGGTTTTGAAACCGATGAAGAAGCAATGGGTCGTTTTATTACCTTTCTTAGGGAAACAGCAATGGCTTACCCCCAAAAGAAAGTTCTTATTGTTACTCATGGAGGAATGATGAGAATATTTTTGACCCATCTTGGTTTTACTACCTATGAAGAATTACCACCAGGTTCAATAGAAAATGCTGGTTATATTATTCTTGAATGTGATGGAGTGGACTTTTTTATTAAAGAAGTTAAAGGAGTTAATAAAAAATAAAAGTGAAAAAGATAAGAATTAGTAGTAAAAGCTGAAATAAAGATGTAATTTTTTATAAAATATGTTCTAGGCTCTGTCCACGATTCGTCGCAGTTTCAATTTTGAATGTTTAAGGGAAACCGTCTATAAAGAGTAAAGAAATTATCACCTATGAGGGGAGAAAGATAATCAATGAAAAATGTTTTTTCAATTATTTTAAAAATAATTAAAAAAGCTTTTTTAGGAATGTTATTAATTTTCTTTTTACTTCTTATTCTTTGGCAAATAGATACCAAGTTACTTAGAAAAAAGCCGCCAAGTGCTCAGGAAGTATTTAAATTTTTTGATTTTCCTAAAGATGAAGAAACCTGTGAACTTCAAGGCGGAACTTGGGGGAAGATTGGTCCGCATCCGGTTAAAGAATGCAACTTGCCGGCTTCTGATTCAGGCAAATTCTGTACTGATTCAAATCAATGCCAGGGCTATTGCCTGGCCCAATTAACCCAAGAGCAATTAAAATCTGGTATGAAAGGTAAAATAATTAAAACCAATGGTACTTGCAGCCCGACTCTCAAAGTTATTGGTTGTCGGGGATTTATTAGAAATGGCTTTGCTAGTATAATTTGTCTTGATTAACTTTTTTTAAAAAGGGGAAATTATGAAAAAAATAATTTTGTGTTGTTTGGGTGTTTTTCTGCTCTCTTCTTGTACTGTTTCCAACTTTTCAAACCAACAGACAGAGACGGAGAATGTTGCTGATCAGGAAGCTTCAGCCAGTCCAATTTTGGAAAAACTTGATCCAAAAATTCCCATTCCTAATGGATTGGACGTCGTTAATCTCTTTTTTAATTTAATAAATGAGCGTCGGATTGATGAGGCGGTGGGGATGATGAGTGCTCAAAACACTAATAATGATAGCTCTAAACAAGCCTGGGGGGTTCATTTTAATGCCATTAAATCTATAAAGGTAATTGATATTGAACCAGCTAACCCTGATTCTTGGACCGCCTCTTACCAAACTTACAAAGCCACTTTAGAAGCTTATGTATCTTCTGAGACTGCTAACGCTCCTATTCCTTATTATGGTTGGGAAGATAATCCTAATATTCGCTGGGTGGTTTTAGTTAAAGAAGGTGATTTTTGGAAAATTGATACTCTGGCCACCAGTCCATAGGGAAAAATATTTTTTATAAAAAAAGGATATTAAAATTATGACTTGGTATATCGCCGCTATTCTTTCGGCAGTATTTGCCGCTTTTACATCCATCTTTGCTAAAATTGGGATAAAGGATGTTAACAGCAATTTAGCTACGGCTATTAGGACAACTTTTATCCTGGTTTTTACCTGGGGAATTGCTGCTTTTCAGGGAACTCTTTCCACCATTCCCCAAATCTCAAAAAACAGTTGGCTTTTTTTAATCCTTTCCGCTATTGCTACCGGCGCATCTTGGCTTTTTTATTTTTATGCCCTTAAAATTGGAGAGGCCAGTAAAGTGGTCCCCATAGATAAATTAAGTTTAGTTTTAACCATCATATTTGCCGGTATTATTTTAAAGGAAAGGATAAGTGTTCAAGTTGCTTTAGGAGCTTTACTAATGACTTTAGGGGCAATAATTATTGCTTATGCCAAGTAAGGCAGAAAAACATAGATAATCAGTAATAAAACAAGATTAAAATAAGGAAATTAATTGAGAGATTTAGATGTATTATGTTTATATTTTAAAAACATCTTTAAATACTTTTTACATTGGCCAGACAAATAATTTGGAAAAGCGCTTAAAAGAACACCGGAGTAAATCTTCCCGGTCCGCCAAATATTTAAGATATTTTGCTAGTTTTACTCTAGTTTATTTAGAAAAACACTTAAGCCGGAAAAAAGCCATGCAAAGAGAAGCTCAGCTTAAAAAATGGCCAAAAGCAAAAAAAGCTGCTCTTATAAACGGAGATATTTAAAACAACGGTAGAAATTTAACGACAAATAAGGTAAGATACATTATCCTATAGTTTAATAAAGGTAAAGAAACTTTTCTTTGCCTTATTTTAGTTTTTTTAAGTTTAATTAAATTTATGAATTCAGATAAAATTAGAAATATTGCTATTATTGCTCATGTTGATCATGGAAAAACTACTTTAGTTGATTTCATGCTAAAGCAGGCTCATATTTTTGCCGCCCATGAGGCTGAAATGAAGCGGACTACCATTTTGGATTCAAGTGATTTGGAGAGGGAAAAAGGAGTGACTATTTTATCCAAAAATACCAGCGTTGAGTGGCAGGGATATAAAATTAACATTTTGGATACCCCAGGCCATGCTGATTTTTCCGGAGAAGTAGAGCGAGTTTTAAATATGGCCGATGGTTGCCTTCTTTTAGTTGATAGCGCCGAAGGGGTTTTATCTCAAACTCGCTTTGTTTTATCCTTGGCGCTTAAGCTAAATCTTAAGCCAATTGTGGTGATTAATAAAGTTGATCGTAAAGACCAGCGGGCTAAGGAGGTAAAAGAAGAAATCAACGATTTATTTTTGGAGTTGGCCACCATTCCGGAGCAGTTGGATTTTCCTGTTTTATATGCCATTGGTAAACAGGGAATTGTTGGTAATAAGGTTGAATTAAATTCGGATCATTCCTTGACTATTCCCGGGGAAAAAGACATTAGTTTATTATTTGAAACTATTATTAAAACTATTCCTTCTCCCCAAACAAAAAAGGGTTTGGGGTTTTTAATGCAGGTAACTACTCTTGATTATGATAGTCATCGAGGTCGTTATGTAATTGGTAAACTTTTGCGGGGTGAAGCCAAGGTTGGTGATAATTTAAAGGTATTAAAACCTGATAATCATAATTTTACCGGGAAAATTGAATATTTATATACGTTTAAAGGTTTAAAAAAAGAACCAATTTTTAGAGCCCAAGCCGGAGATATTATTGCCTTATGTGGTTTTTCCAAAGCCAATATTGGAGATACTTTAAGCGATCCTACTAATCCTC
>PEZT01000023.1:42601-59395 GCA_002773945.1 Candidatus Beckwithbacteria bacterium CG10_big_fil_rev_8_21_14_0_10_34_10
GGGAGAGGTGAACTTCATTTAGCCATTTTAATTGAAACCATGCGCCGGGAAGGTTATGAATTTTCTGTTTCCCGGCCAAAAGTTATTTTGAAAAAAATAAACGATCTTTGGCAGGAACCCTGGGAATGGTTGACAATTGAAGTTCCAGAGCATTTTACGGGAATTATTCTAAGTTTACTGGATAAGCGCCGGGCGGAAATGATTAATATGGAGAATTTGAAAATAGGAGTGAGAATGGAATACAAGATTTCGACTGGAAACTTAATTGGTTTAAGAAGTGAGATTCTTACTAAAACGTCTGGCTCAGCTTTAATTCATTCCCGCTTTTTGGAATACCAGGAAAAAGGTGAAGGAATGATGAGGCAAAGAAATGGGGTTTTAGTTTCGGTTGAAGCTGGTCAGGCCTTATCATACAGTCTTGAAAAAGCTCAGCATAGAGGAGATATTTTCATAGAACCGGGAGAAGAAGTTTATCCCGGTATGATTGTTGGTCAAGCTAAAAAACAAAGTGATATTTGGATGAATGTTTGCAAGGGTAAAAAACTAACCAATATGCGGGCGGCTGCCTCTGATTTTACCCTCAAATTGAATGCCCCGGTTAAAATGTCTTTAGAACAATGTTTGAATTTTTTAGACTCTGATGAGTTTTTGGAAGTGACTCCTAAGCATTTGCGCTTACGAAAGATTTTTTTAAAGCCTGAAAAATAACTCCTGCTTAAGATTTTTCATTTAATTTGCTTATTATTATTCTTTTTAACCTTGTTTTATTGAGAAGATTTTAAAATAAGGGTTTTCAGTTTCTTAAGACTTTCCCAATTATGAATGGAAACTGGTAGAATTTTTTTATTTATTTTTTTTAAGTTTTTGAGAATATTTTTTATTTCCGGCTTTGTTTTTAAATCTGTTTTAGTAAGAAGAATAATTTCCGGGATTTTTAATAATTCTGGATTATATTTTTTAAGCTCGTTTCTAATTTGTTGATAGTTTTTTTCAGGGTTTTCAATCTCACAGGATAGACAATGAAACAAAAGGGAAACTTTTTCAATATGTTTTAAAAACTTTATTCCCAAACCCTTTCCTTTTGAAGCGCCTTTAATAAGGCCAGGAATGTCAGCAATAATTTTACCTCCTAATTCTCCTAAGTTGGGCTCAAGGGTAGTAAAAGGGTAGCAGCCAATTTTTGGGTTAGCGTTAGTTATTTCTTTAAGTAAACTGCTTTTTCCAGCATTAGGAAAACCAACTAAACCGAAATCGGCAATTAGTTTAAGATTAATATATAAATCTCTTTTTTCGCCAGGAAAACCTTTTTGAGCATTCATGGGGGTTACATTTATAGAAGAACGATATTCAAAGTTGCCTAAACCACCTTTTCCTCCCTGACACAAGAGAAAACAATCATTTTTAGGAGTGACTTCAAAAACTTCTTTAGTATTTTTATCAGTAATTATTGTTCCTAAGGGGAGTTTAACTTCTAAATCCTTGGCAAACCGGCCGTTTTTTTTATTGTCCATTCCCGACTGGCCGTTTTCAGCCTCTATTTTGACTTTTTGAGAAAGATTAGCTAGAGCATAAATATCTGAAGTTGGGGTAATAAAAATACTCCCGCCATTGCCGCCATTGCCGCCATCTGGGCCTCTTCTGCTTTTATAAAAGGAAACTTTGCCACTTCCCCCATCACCAGCTTTAAACTTGATATTTATTTCAGTAATTAACATCGGTTTTAATTATATCAGGTAGGGTGGGGGCTGTCGTTGTTATTGGATTCTAATTTAGTCCCAATGTTATTTTATTCATCGCCGCTATCTAAAAGATCAAGACCTTTTATTTGAAAAGAAGTTAGGCCTGTTTTTCCTTCAATACTACCGGCTACTCCAGCAGTTGAGGTAAAAAGTCTTTCTATTTGTCCTTGTCTGGCTTTCCAGATTTTCTCAAAAGCGGTTTTTTCCTTGGTAATTTGAATCTGCATTTCAAGATATACTTCTACTATGGCTTCTAATTGTTGTTTAAACTCATGGCCAGTAATATATTGATAAAGAATATCGGCTTTTTTATCTTTGTATTTAGCGGTTACTTTTTCTCTGGTTACTTCTAAAAGATTTTTTCTTAAAAGAAAGGCTAAAGGAATAACTAAATTAAAATCTGTTATCCAGACACCATTTTTTAATCCCATATTTGTTTTCATTTCTTTAGGCATGATTGAAGTCACAATCACTGGGATATTGGCTTTTTCGGCTCGAAGGTCATTTTTAAGTTTAGTAATCCATTTGTCTGTCCAGGCTTTAGTTCTTTTGGTTTCCCATAAAATTGTGCCGCAAACATATTTTTTAGCTGGACTTTTAACTACTTGTCTAATATCAGCCCCTTTAACCCCTTTGCCAATAGGTTCAATTAGATCATTTAGAAAAGCAGACCGAAGGGTTTCTTCCAAATCTAGTTCTAAAACTTCTCCTTGTAATTGCTGGGAGCCTATTTGGGCTTTTCTTTGGGCTTCTTCCAAAGATTTTTTCAAATCTTCAATAATTTTTTCTTTTTCCTGTTCTTGGTGCCGGTATTTTTCCTGCTCCTGTTTTAATATCTTTTCTTCAATATTTTTCTTTTCCTGGTCAATTTTTCTTTGGGTTTCCAGCTCCAGGTCTTTTTCTTTTTCCTCAATTCTTCTTTTTTCTTCTCTAAGTTTTAGTTCTTGTTTTCTAAGTTCATCAACTTTTTGGTTTTTTTCCTCCAGTTCTTTTTTAAGATCAGTAATTTCTAAGGTTCTTTTTTCAGCCAGCTGTTTTTTAACTTTTTCCTCTGTCTTTTGGATAATTGATTCAATTTCCTGCTGGTGTTTTGAGTTAATATCAGTTAAAACTTTTTCTTCTATCTGATGTTTTAAAGCGGTTGTTATTTCAACTAGTTTGCCGCAATGGGGACACTTGATGTTATTTGACACAAACTTATTCTATAATAGAAAATGTTATTTCTCAATTTTTTTAAGGATTTTAAAAATGAAAATATATTTAAAAACAATTTTAAAAATTTTAATTAGTTTTGGTTTAGTTTTTTTAATCACTGGCTGTACTAATAAAATAGAAGAAAATAATGAAATAGAAGATAAAGAAAAAGTTGTCAATCAAGAAGAAAATTCTTCGATTGAAAAAGAAACTGTTAAAAACAAATTAGAAAAAGAAGGAGATATAATGATTAAAAATGAGAATAAAGTTCCGGCAATGGAGATCGATAAAAATAAAACCTATCAAGCGGTTCTAAAAACTTCATTGGGCGAGATAACGATTAAGCTATTTGCAGATAAAACCCCCATAACCGTTAATAATTTTGTTTATCTTAGTAAAAAAGATTTTTATGACAAGACTATATTTCATCGGACAATCAAAGGCTTTATGATTCAGGGAGGCGACCCTCAAGGAACAGGTGCTGGCGGGCCAGGATATAAATTTGATGATGAACCCTTTGAAGGGGAGTATAAAAGAGGAACGGTAGCCATGGCCAATGCTGGCCCCAATACTAATGGCAGCCAGTTTTTTATAATGCACCAGGATTATTCCCTGCCTCCAAATTATGTTATTTTTGGAAAAGTAGTTGAAGGCCTTGAGGTAGTGGATAAAATTGCCACTGCTCCGGCTAAACCGGGCGGGGAAGGGTCAACCCCGGTTAATCCGGTGGTAATAGAATCAGTGGAAATATTAAATGAATAATGTTTTTGAGGTGGCTATTATTGGCGGCGGGCCAGCTGGAATGATGGCTGGAATTGAGGCGAAGACTAGTAAAAATAAGGTTATTATTCTAGAAAAAAATCAATCTTTAGGAAAAAAACTCCTTTTAACTGGTAAAGGTAGGTGTAATTTAACCACTTCAAAAGAAATCCCCCAAATTATTGATGCCTTTGGGAAGAAAGGTAAATTTTTATATGGGGCTTTAACCAGGTTTTCAAATCAAAACTTAAGGCAGTTTTTTGAAGAAAAAGGAGTTAAGTTAAAAGTTGAAAGAGGGGGCCGGGTTTTTCCTCAAAGCGATAAATCTAAAACAATTTTAAATTGTTTTGAAAAAGAACTTAAAAAGAAAAAGGTTAAAATTAATTTTGAATTTAAGGTTAAAAAAGTAATTGTTAAGGATAATTTATTTAAATTAATTAATCAAGAGGAAACAATTTTGGCTAAAAAACTAATTATTGCCACCGGTGGTAAGTCATATCCTCAGACCGGATCAACTGGTGATGGTTACCTGTTTGCCCAAGCACTGGGACACAAAATTATTAGACCAGAGCCGGCTTTAGTGCCTTTGATTGTTAATGATAAGGAAATAAATTCTCTAGCCGGTTTATCTTTAAAAAATATCAATTTATCTTTTTTTTGTGAAGATAAAGTGTTTTTAAAAGAGTTTGGAGAAATGCTGTTTACCCATCAGGGAATTTCTGGTCCAATTGTTTTAGAATTTTCTAAAGAAGTTTATAAAAAGTTAAATAAGGGGAAAAAGATTTTGGCCCAAATTGATTTAAAACCAGCTTTAGAAAAAAGTGTTTTAAAGAAAAGAATTCATCGGGAAATTGAGAAAATGCCTAAAAAAGAATATCAGAATCTACTTAGAGTTCTTTTGCCAAGGCTTTTAATAGAGTATGTTTTGAAAATAACTGAGGTTGATAAACATTTAAAAAATGCTTGTTTAACTGAAATTCAGATTAGCAATTTAATTAATTTTTTAAAGGATTTTAGGTTTGAAATTACCGGTGTGATGCCTTTGAAAACAGCCATTGTTACTAGTGGAGGAATAGATATTAATGAAATTAATTCCAAAACAATGGAATCAAAAATTGTTCCTAATTTATTTTTTGCCGGGGAGATAATAGCTTTGGATGGACCAACCGGAGGCTATAATCTCCAAAAAGCTTTTAGTACTGGCTGGCTGGCGGGAAAATCAACTAATTAATTTTAATATAAAATTAACTTTCTCCATAAGCGTCGTGTTGTTTAGAAATATTGTATATGATAAACTTTCGCGAAATGGCTGAACGGTTAGTCTTTATTAATCCAGAAAAACTCAGTGAGTATCAGAAAAATGTTGGAAATAAGTTACGTGCATGGTACCATGAAAAATGGGAATTGGTTTATCCATCTTATGATTTTTTCCGCAAGAATATTGCCGATGCTTCGTTTTTAGCCTACTTAGAATATTTTTTAGAGGCGACTGGGGATAAAGGACAAATCGATGTAGTTCAACTTGAAAGTGTTTTAAGCGAGAGACTTGGAAATTATTTTAGTCCACGCAAGTTTGAAAATGCAGTAGATTTTTTTGAAGCTAGCGGTTGGGATGATTTATAAAATTTTTTAAGTTTGATTTAATCGGAAAACCGATAAATATTTTTCGTAACAAAATAGGTTTGAATTTTGTCCCCGGTCAAGAAATCAATTCTGAAAAATTTCCACCAAGCCATAACAGTTAAAATTCTCTAAGTTTCTTAATTATTTTGTCAGTTTTATTTAAATGAAAGAAATTTATCTATTTAATTGTATTAATTAGTAGATGGAATTAAAACACCATTTTAGGTGGTATAATATTCTAATGAGAAATACTAACCTATTTCTTTTTTTATTTTTAAATAGATTAGAATAAGTTAGTTTACTAATATTTTATGATTAATAAAAATATTAAAGAAAAACTTTTAGAAAGATTAAAAAAAATCTTTTCTAACAGGAAAAGAGTCATTATTATTATTTTAATAATTTTAACTAGTCTTATTGGCTGGTGGGTAACTTTAGCTAATAAAGATGAAAAGGTTGAGTTAAAGACAACTCAAGTTGAACGGGGAATGATTATTTCTTCTGTTTCTGTTTCTGGCCAGGTTTTAAGCGTTAATGTTATGAGTGCTAATACTCAGGCTTCGGGGATTGTTAAGGAAGTTTATGTTAAAAATGGTGACTATGTTAATAAGGGGGACAAAATCCTTAAAATAGAACTTGATTTCCAGGGAGAACAAAAAAATACTCAAGCCTGGTCTTCTTATTTGTCAGCTAAGAATTCTTTAGAATCAGCTAAAGCCACTCAATATAGTCTTCAAGCGGAGATGTTTGGTAAGTGGGATTCTTTTAAAGAACTGGCTGAAAGCGATGAGTATAAGGATACTAATTCAGACAGCCGTAATTTACCTGAATTCCATATTCCTGAAAAAGAATGGTTATCAGCTGAGGCAAAATACAAAAATCAGGGAGAAGTGATTGTTCAAAGCAAGATGGCTATGAGTAGTGCTTGGTTAACTTATGTCCAAACATCTCCTATAATAACTGCGCCCATGGACGGGGTAATTACTAGTTTAATGTATATTGAGGGAATGAGTATTGGTAGCCTTGATACTGGCAGCAGTACCTCTAATCAAAAAGTAGCCACCATTAGAACAGAGGGAATGCCAATTGTAACGGTTAATTTATCGGAAATTGATGTTTCTAGGGTAGAAATAGGGCAAAAAGCGACTGTTATTCTTGATAGTATTCCTAACAAAACCTTTACTGGTAAAGTAATGGGGGTTGATAGAATTGGTCAAGTAGATAGTGGCGTTACCCAATACCCGGCGATTATTGAGCTTGATTCTTCGGCTGAACAGATTCTTCCTAATATGGCGGTTACGGTTAGTATTACCATTGAAAGAAAAAACGATGTTTTAATGGTTCCTTCAGGAGTGATTCAAAGTCAGGGAGATGAAAACTATGTAAGTGTTTTGATGGGTAATAAACAGGAATCTGTTCTAGTAGAAATTGGTTTATCTTCTGATACTCAAACAGAGATAGTTTCTGGTTTAAGTGAAGGAGATTTAGTAGTTAATGGGAGTGTTTCTTCAGCAGGGTCGCAACAAAATGGGACTTCACCATTTGGCGGCGGCGTTGGCGGAATAATGAGAATAGCCCATTAAAATGGAAGAGGAAAAAAATGATTAAAGTTTCCCACCTTACTAAGATATATAAGACTGGTGAAATAGAGGTAGTGGCTCTAGATAATGTTAGTTTTGAGATTAAAAAAGGCGAGTTTGTGGCTATTATGGGGCCATCCGGATCAGGCAAATCTACCTTAATGAATCTTTTGGGAGCTTTGGATGTTCCTACCAGCGGTGAATATATTTTAGATGGAGAAAAAATCGCTGACCTTGAGGAAGATGAACTGGCGGAAATTAGAAATAAGAAAATTGGTTTTATTTTCCAAAGCTATAATTTATTGCCCCGGACCACGGCTTTGAAAAATGTCATGGTGCCAATGATGTATGGGGATATTCCTAAAGAAGAAAGAATAAAAAAAGCTAAAAAATATCTTCAGATGGTTGGTTTAGAAGATAGGTTGGAGCATGCTTCTAATGAATTGTCTGGAGGCCAGCAGCAAAGAGTCGCCATTGCCAGGGCGTTGGGAATGAGGCCGAGTATTATTTTAGCTGATGAGCCAACTGGTAATATTGCTACTAAACAAGCGATTGAAGTGATGAAAATTCTTGACGATTTGAACAAAAAAGGCCACACGATTGTAGTCATTACTCATGAAAATGAGATTGCTGAATGTACTAAAAGAATTATTTGTCTTAGAGACGGTAGGTTGGAAAAAGATGAATTAAATCAAAAGCGCCAAAAATTATCAAAAATAGTTAAGTAAAATGGATTATAAGGAGTTATTATTAGAAAGTTTTGTTACCCTTGCCTTAAATAAGGTTAGGACAGGGTTGGCGATGCTTGGGGTAATTATTGGGATTGGGAGTGTAATTGCCCTTATTTCTTTGGGTCAGGCTTCACAGCGTTCCGTAGAAAATCAAATTAAATCCTTGGGTTCAAATTTATTAACCATTACACCCGGAGCTCAGAGAAGCGGCGGAATTCGGGGGGCCTCTGGAGGAATAACCACTTTAACTTATAATGATGCTAAAGCAATTGAAAATTCTTCTGAAATTACGACTGTCAAAAATGTGTCAGCTGAATATAGTGGCAGAACTCAAGCGGTAGCCGGGAGAAATAATACCAATACTCAAGTTTCCGGTGTTACTCCCGAGTACGCTAATATAAGAAATATTATTCTTACAGCTGGTTTTTTTATTAGTGATTCTCATTTAACTGGAATGAGTAAAGTGGCTGTTTTAGGTTCGCAAACAGCCAGTGATTTATTTGGTGAGGGGGTTAGCCCGGTTGGCAAAAATATTCGAATTAATGGGATTTCTTTTAATGTTGTTGGTTTAATGGAAAGTAAGGGCGGCAGCGGTGCGATGAATCAGGACGATAGGATTTTTGTGCCTTTAACAACCGCCCAAAAACTTCTTTTTGGCGTTAATTATGTTAGTTCTATTTACGTTGAGGCTGATAATGAAAATGTTATGAGTCAGGCGAGAGATGAGATTGGCTATTTTTTATTAGAAAGACACAAGATAAAAGATCCGACCCAAGCTGATTTTTCTATTATGTCTCAAGAGGATATTTTAGGAACAGTTAGTCAAGTTACCGGGACATTCACGACTCTTTTGTCTGGAATTGCCGCTATCTCTCTTATTGTGGGTGGGATTGGGATTATGAATATTATGTTAGTGACGGTCACGGAAAGAACTCGGGAAATAGGTTTACGAAAAGCTTTAGGAGCTAAAAAGAAAATTATTACCGCTCAGTTTTTAATTGAAGCGATCATGATTACTTTTATTGGAGGAATAATCGGGGTAATTCTGGGAATGGGGATATCCTCCATTCTTTCCCGTTCAATGAGTTTACCCTTTGTGTTTTCATTACCATCAGTTCTTCTAGCCTTTGGCGTGTCAGCTACTATTGGCGTCTTGTTCGGCTGGTATCCAGCCCAAAAAGCAGCCAATTTACAGCCAATTGATGCTTTAAGATATGAATAGAATATAAATTAGAAGGAGGTGAAAAATAATGAAAAATAACCTTTTATTAGTAATAATTATTTCTCTTGCTGTTGGAGCTGGAGCTTTTTTTGGAGGAATGAAATATCAACAAATTAAGCAACCATTAAGAAACGATTTCCAATCAATGAGAGAGATGAGACAAGCAGGGAATATTCCAGCCGGCTTAGAAGAACAAAGTGGTAGACAAGGAGGAATGATTAGAGGAGAAATAATCAGCCAGGATAAAGAAGGCATTACCGTAAAACTAGTGGATGATAGCAGTAAAATTATTTTAGTTTCAAAAGAGACTGAGATTAATAAAGCTACCAAAGCGACAATGGATGATTTAACTATTGGTGAACAGATAATGGTTTTTGGAAAGACGAATTCTGATGGGAGTGTTTCTGCCAGCCAAATTCAGTTAAACTTTGAGCCTAAAAGAGAACAATAGTTAGAATTTAGTTTATAATAAGTGGAGATAAATTTTTTAAAAAAGGAGGTGATTAATTTGAGTTCAAATAAAAAATTTTCTCTTGATGAAGCTAAAGAAATTGGTGAAAAATTAGGAATTAAATGGGATAAATTTGATATTGAGCAATTTAGAATGGGAATGGATGTGGAATTAGAACATGGTTTAGTTGATTCTCATACTAATGTTAGCAACGATGATCCTTTAGTAACCGGAAAAATTGCTTTAGCCCATCTTAATGAATTTCCTGATTACTATACTAGGCTTGAAAAGATGGAGCAAGAAGGAGAAAAATATTGGGAAGAAAAAAATAATTAATTTTTTTATTAAAATAGTTACCAAACTAGGAAAGTTTGATCCCAAGGAGAATAAGTTTTTAATTTAAGTGTGGTTTGATGGAGTTTTTGATTTTTTCGACTAAGTTGGATGGAGCAAATTTTTTTGACCAAACAGGAACAGTTCCCCAAGTTTTATCAACCCATTTTTTACCGGCAAAAATTCTTTTGTTTGAATAACGAGGGATGCCGTGGAAGTGAAGGTGATGGAGAATATTTCCCATTTGCCAATAATTAAATCGATCAGGTTTAAAAGCGGGAATTTTTAATAAAGTTTTTTCAATTTTACTCATGACATTTTTAAGTTCAATTATTTCTTTTTCTTTTAAATCTGAGATTTTTTCAATCGCTCTTTTGGCAAAGATTATATAGCAACCCAAAGTATGTTGCCTATAACTTACTTCCAAAACCCAATGTTTATATTCTTGTAAGACAGCTCCAGGATATTTATTTTGTTTATCCCAAATTCCTTCAACCATATTTGAATTATATCATTTCAAAATATTTACAGTTGGAAATTTTTGATAATTTTTTGATTGAAAAGGGATTGAATTGGTTTTCGGTTAAAGAGCAGATCAACAAAATTATTTCTTTTTAGAAGTTAAAATTTGCTCTTCTGTCAGTTTATTTAGTTTATATTTAATGCTTTTAATATCTTGATAAAGGGTTTTTTGGAGACTTTTTATTTCAGTTAATTGCCTATCTGCTTTTTCATCCAGTTTAATATCTGTTTCCAGTCTTTTCCGATCATTGACTCTTTGTCTAGCTTCTCGCTTATCTCTTTGAATTTCTGATTTATTGGCGGACATTAAGAGGAAAATACCAATAAAAATGGCTTCTAAAGAAACACTAAAAGTTAAAACATTAATATCAAAATTAAGGATTAACCAGATGGTAAACCAGATAGTGTGGAAAATGACGGCCCACCAACTGCCTAAAAACCGGGAAACTAAGCCAGTTGCTTTTTCTAAAAGGGTTTTGGTATTCTTTTTTATTTTATCTGGAGTTGGAGGGGCGTCCATTTGAATGAGATTTGTTATTTTATTATTTTTATTATTTTTTTCCTATCTTTATTAAATAGGAAGATTAATATTTTGTCTAGGGCTAGTCAGACTAAGTTGATTTAATAAAGTAAAATAGGATTATGTTTTTTAAAAGTAAGCTTTATATTTTTTTATTCCTTTTTTCTTTTTCTATTTTTTTGTTTTTGGTTTTGACAGTTAAAGATAGGGCTTTTTTTGTTAGGGATGATTACAGTGTTTTACAGGTGGCTTCAGACTTTTCTTTTAAAAAGATTTTTTTACCTCACGCAGAACATTTTTATCCTTTATCCAGGCTTTTATTTTGGCTTCAGTTTGATTTTTTTAAACTGGATTTTTTTAAGTATTTAAGAGTAAATTTCTTTTACCATTTACTTAATATTTGGCTAGTTTTTTTTATTTTAAAAGGAATTACTAAGGATAAAATGGTGGCTTTGTTTGGATTTATGGCCGCCTTTATTGGTTCTTCTTACAAAGTTTTTATTACTTTAGCTAATCAAACTTGGGTTTTAGAGGCTTTTTTCTCTTTGGTTTCGTTATTATTTCTAATTTTGTTTTATCAAAAGAAAAAACTAATCTTTTATTGGTTATCTATTTTAGGAGGAATTCTGGCTTTATTGACTTACACGGTCGGTTTTGCTGTTTTAGTGGTTGTTTTTCTGACAACAATTTTATTTTTCTCTAAGCAAAATAAATTAGCCTTTTTTGTTTTGATTTTATTCCTTTTTTTTGCTGGGCTTTTTTTCACTTTTGCTGATAAAAGTTATTTAAGCCCAAATATTAAAATGTTTGATTTAAATAATTTGATTGCTTGTTTAAGGATTGTGGCGGCTGGTTTTTGGTCGGGAGCATTTTTAGGACAGGTTTTTCCCTGGGTTTATTTTTTTAATTCTCATATTTTAAATTATTTTTTAATTTTTTTAATTCTAGGGTTTTTAATTTTATTTTTTATTAGGTCCAGAAAAAAACCTAGTTTTTTAAATAAAAGTAATCGTTTTTACTCCTCTTTGATTTTTTTGTTTGTTTTGTTCCATTTTTTTATAATTGGCTGGGTGAGAAACTCTAATCTTGGTTATGCTTTAAGCCCTCAATATAATTATTTTCCCCGGGTTTTATTTATTATTGGTTTGTTTTTTGGTTTAAATATTTATTTTTTAAAAAACAAGCATTTTAAAAAAAGAAGGTTAAATCTGCTTTTTTTGATTTCCTTATGGTTTTTAGTTAATCAATCTTTTTATTTTATTCACGAAGTTAACCGGTGGGAAAAAAGAGCCCTTTATACTAAAAAATATATCAATAACCTAGGTTATATTTTTTCTAAGTCTTATCCAGTTTTAGATTTAAATTTACCTGATTCGATTAGCCCGGATTTAAAATATTCGGATTTTAATTACTTGTTTTTTCCTGAAAAAAAAGTTATTTTTTTAAAAAAAGAAGACATAGATAAAGAAAAATACTTAAGATTAATTGAAAGTGACAAGAAAATATACAGATTTTATAACCGGGCTTTTTCCGGCTTTGATATAAAACATTATTAGTTTTTTTAATTAATAATGTTGCTTTTTTATGATTAGATTTTATTTCTAGGATTATCCCTAGTTGATTTTGGATAAAATATGGTTTTAACTATTTTTATTAAGAATTTAGTTTAGGTGAGGGGAGGTGAGTAAGATTAAAAAAGTAATTTTTATTAGTTTAATGATTTTTTTAGCTGTTTTTTTAACTGGTTGTTTTCCGACTAAAAAGGGCGAGGTAAATGAAAATGGGGAGAAGCAAGGAGGTGAGGAAGAAGTTTATACCGGCAATATGGCAAAAATTATGGGCTTGGGAATTCCTTTAAAATGTGAATGGAAAAAAGATGATAGTTATTATGGGACTTCTTGGATTAAGGGAAAGAAATCATTTGGCGAAGTTTATGCAAATGGTAAAACCAACTCAGTTATTTTTGTTGATAATTGTATGTGGAGTTGGCAAGGGGATAATCCTCAAGGGTTTAAAATGTGTTTTTCTCCTGAAGAGGTAGAGGTTGAGGAGCCAGTTGAGGAAGATGAAAGTATGGATCAGGTGGGGGTGGATCAAATGAGGCCGCCTGAAGACATTGATTTTAGCTGCCGGCCAGCAGTTTTTGGAGATGATAAATTTGAGCCGCCAGCTGAAGTTAATTTTTTAGGCATGGATGAAATGATGACTGGAGAAGGGATGAATTATTAACTCGAGCTAGTAATTTAAGTTTTAGTTAAATTAGGTTTATAACCTGATTTGACAGCTTGTTTTAAAGTTGATAGGCTGGATTTAAAGAAGGAATAGTGAAAAAAAGAAAAATATTTTTCTTGGTTGTTTTTATTAGCTTGGCTGTTTTTTTAACTGGTTGTTTGCCTAAGAAGAGTATTTTTAAAAATGAGATAGACAAAAAAACTGAGCCTTTAGTGCCTTCTGATTGGATGGAGTATGTTAGTCAAGCCCAGGGATTTTCTTTTTCTTATCCTCCTAGTTGGTCTTTAGAAGTTGTTAGAGATGAGGCTGATTCTTTAATTTTATCTTTAAAAATGGAAGATACTTCCCAAGAAATGGTTTTTGTTTATGAGGAAATGGTGCCTAGTTATCAAATTACGATGGCGGTTGAAGAAAATGATGAGGGGCTAACTGCTAAGCAAAAGCATCTAAATAATTTTACCGCTTCTTCTAGGGCGGGAGAAGAGGAAAATATTAGTCAGGTAAGTTATGGGGGAGCTGAAGGAATAAAATATCTTGAGGGAGTCGCCCCGTCATCTGGTCCGGGGACAGGAATATTATTATCTTTTAAAGATAAGTTTTATCGCTTGACTTATTCAGCCTTAGCCCATAAAGAGACTCACGAAAAGTATTTGGGAGATTTTGAGAAGATTCTTAGTTCTCTAAGATTTACGGAATAATTTCTAATAAATTAAATTTTTAAATTCTTTGACAAAGGTTGAAGAATTTGGTTATGATTAGAATATGAAAAAATTATTAGCC
The DNA here is from genome assembly GCA_002773945.1 of Candidatus Beckwithbacteria bacterium CG10_big_fil_rev_8_21_14_0_10_34_10. GTDB lineage: Bacteria > Patescibacteriota > Microgenomatia > UBA1400 > UBA1400 > 1-14-0-10-34-10. Next base: position 56,288 of record PEZT01000023.1, read on the forward strand.
TTTTTCTTCTTCTTCTTAATTTCGTTTTTTGCTTTTAAAGATACTTATATTTATCCCTATTTTGATTATCAGCGTCTAAAATCTGATGCTTATGTGAAAAGGATTAGAAATCAGGTGGAGGAAAATAATGCTTATGAAAGAAAAGATTTAAAAAAAGCAGTTTTCCGGTCTAAGAAGCTTAATGTGGAAATTCCTCGGTTTTTAAGTCAGAAGAAAGATGAAAGAGTTTTATCAGCTGATTCTAATATTTGGGTTGATATTAATTTATCGACTCAGACTTTATGTTTATTTCATGGGGGTGGAACTAATTGTTTTGTTGTTTCTACGGGGATGCCCTGGACGCCAACTCCAACCGGAACTTACAGTATTTGGACAAAGTTAGTTAGTACAACTATGTCAGGGCCCGGCTATTATTTACCTGGGGTTCCCTACACCATGTATTTTTACAAAGGTTATGGAATTCACGGGACTTACTGGCATAACAATTTTGGTCAGCAGATGAGTCATGGTTGCGTTAATATGAAGACTCCCGAAGCCCAATTTGTTTTTGATCGGGTTTCAGTCGGGACTAGAGTAGTAGTCCACTATTAAATTCTTCTCTAGTTGAAAAGATAAAAAAGACTCGCTAGAATAAATCATACTTTTAAAAATAGAAGTTTAATCTTTTAAAATGGAGGCTTAATGAAAAAAAGAAATATAATTTTTTTTGTTTCTCTTTTTTGCCTGTTTGTTTTTTCTTCTTTTCCAGTTTTAGCTAAAGAAGCAACGCCTGGAGGAATAAGAGAAAATATTAAGGACAAGATTGAGCTTAAAAAAGAGGACATGGTTGAGAAAAAAGAGCAGGTTAAACAAAAAGTGACTGAAATGGGTAGACAAAGAATTCAAAATATTTATGGCCGGATCAGAAATAGGCTGGAAAGAAGAATCAATCGGCTTCAAACCTTAACAGCCGGAATAGAAGAAAAAAGAATGGAATTCTCTAATAATGGTTATGAAACTAATGAAGTAATGATGATGATTAGTGGGACTAAGCTTAATTTAGAAACAGCGACTGAACTTTTAAGTCAGGTTGATCTTAAGATTGATCAGGTTTTTGAATCTGAAGACCCCAAAAGCTTATTACCATCTTTAAAAGAAGACTTAAAAGAAGTAAAAGAGAATATTCAGACAAGCCGGCAATCTTTAGCTCAAGCTGTCAGATTTTTAGCTAATTTAAAAGGAGGAGAAAGTGCCAATTAAAAAAATCATATTTTTAATTTCTTTAGTTTGTTTTTCTTTTCTTTTATCCGGTTGTACCCAAAAAATTAGTGATTTTAAAAAAGCCGCTTCTACTAAAAAAGAAGAGGTTGAGGAATCCCTTATGGGAAGGGAAGATGAAGAAGAAGAGTTAAATAAAAATCCCCAAGATATGACTTTAGAGGAAATGGAAGCAGAATTAGAAGGCATGTCTGACCTGGAAATAGATCAAGGAATAGAAGACATAGAGACAGAATTGGAAGAATAAAAGATAATTTTATATTTTTTAATGATAGTTTTAAATTTTAAAACTTATTCTGAGTCAACTGGAGATAAAGCTTTAAAGCTAGCCCAAATTTGTAAGGAAGTGGCTGATCAGACCGGGGTTCCTATTATTATTGGTCTTCAGGCGGTGGATATTTTTAGAGTAAGTCGGTCTGTTTCTTTACCTGTTTTTGGACAGCACTTAGATCCTTTTGAACCAGGCAGAAATACAGGTTTTATTATGGCTCAGTCTTTAAAAAGAGCCGGAGCTTCAGGAGTTTTTCTTAATCATTCAGAGCATCCTTATAAAAATTTGTCTTTATTAGAAAAAGGAATTAAGGCAGCTAAAGAAAATGGATTGAAAACTTTGGTTTTCACAAAAGACTTAGAAGAAGCTCAAAAAATTGATCAGTTTAAGCCTGATTATTTGGCTTTAGAAGAACCAAGTTTGGTTTCAAGTGGCAAGGCCATGGTTGAGTTTCCTAAGCTTTTGGAAATGCTAAAGAATTTTTCTCAAGAGATTGAAGCCATCCCTTTAATTGGTGCTGGAGTGAGTAATAAAAAAGATGTTTTGGCAAGTTTAAAATTTGGTCTTAAAGGAGTGGTTTTATCTTCTGCTTTTGTTAAATCTTCAGACCCTAAGGTTTTCTTAGAATCTTTAGTTACTTGTTTTAAATGAAGGTTGTTGTTCAGCGAGTTTTAAAAGCTAAAGTTAAGGTGGCTGGAAAACTTATTAGTCAAATTGGGCCAGGTTTTTTAGTTTTTTTGGGAATATCAAAAAACGATTCTTTAAAAGATTTGGATTGGTTAGTAAAAAAAATAGCCGCTTTAAGGATTATGAGTGATAAGCAGGGAAAGATGAATTTATCGTTAAAAGACTTTAAGGCAGAAGTTTTAGTGGTTTCTCAATTTACTTTATTTGGTGATTGTCAAAAGGGAAATCGGCCTAGTTTTATTAAAGCCGCTCGACCTGAAAAAGCCAAAGAATATTATTTAAAGTTTATAGAAAAGTTAGAAGCTTTAGGAGTTAAGGTTAAAGCTGGGATTTTTCAGGCAATGATGGAAGTTGAGCTTATAAATGATGGGCCAGTCACTTTAATAATTGAAAGATAAAGTAGGAATAGAAAAAAACTATTAAATGAAAACACTATTTTAAATATTTATTAATGATATTATTTTCTTCTTGTTTGGGTTTTAAAACTTATGGTAGGATGGATTTATGAGTTTTAAGTTGAATCCTTTAAAAGCTTTAACTTTATTTTTGCCTTTATTGAGTTTAGGGGGAGCCATCCTTTTAGTGATTTTATTTCTTTTTTCTCCTCAGGTTCGGGTTTTAAAACCTAGGCTTTCTAATGGTTTATTTGTTGAAGGTGAGCCAGTGGCTTATTTTAATAGTAAAGAAATTTCTGCTCCAGAGGAGCCTTTTTTGGAAACTGAGTTTGTCAGGTTGGCCCGGGTTTTATCAGCTACTGATCCTAAGGCAGAAAAAAGAATTGAGGTTGACCTTTCAAAGCAACGGCTTTATGCCTTTCAAGGTGGGAGTTTGGTTTACAATTTTCTTATTTCTTCTGGGAAGTGGGGCCGGACTCCAACTGGAGATTTTCGGAT
>PEZT01000023.1:59442-80057 GCA_002773945.1 Candidatus Beckwithbacteria bacterium CG10_big_fil_rev_8_21_14_0_10_34_10
AGACGCTCAAACTCTTTTTAATTGGACTGACCCGGTTTTGCCTGAAGATGAGTGGATTATTTACCCAAATCAAGAGAATCCAGGCACCAGAGTTTTGGTTTATGGGAATGCTCCCCAAGAATAATTATCGTTGACACCTGGCACTTTGTGTGTTAGACTGCTAAGATATTAGTTTTACTTTAGAATATTATGCCGATTATATTAAGAAATTCTACTAAAGATTTTAAAATTATTCCTTTAGTTCCTCTAAGACAAGGGGTGGTTTTTCCCCATACTGAGGCAGTTTTAACTTTTGGCCGAACCAAGTCAGTTTCCGCTATTAATGCTTCTTTTCGTTCAAATCGTTTAATTTGTTTTGTTTCCCAAAAAAGTCCGGTGATTACTGATCCTAGTTTGGCTGATATGTATCAGGTGGGAACGCTTTGCCGGATTCAGAGAACTTTAAAGACTAATGGAGAGATAAATGCTTTAGTTAAGGGTCTTAGTCGGGTTAAGATTGAAGCCTTGCGGGCCAAAGAGCCATTTTTGCTGGCGGCAATGACGGAAATTCCCGAAATTATTGATGAGTCCAATGAAGTTCAGGCTTTAACTAGACACTTAAGAGCCCAGTTAAAAAAAGCGGTTAATTTAGGCAAACCAATTGATTTTCTGGTTTTTATGCACATTATGTCTGGAGTGACGCCAATAGAATTAGTTGATCAGGCGGCCACTTTACTGGACATCAAAAACCAGCAAAGACAGGAGATTTTGGAGATTATTGAGGTAAGAAAAAGGCTAGAAAAAGTTAATGACTATTTGTCTTCTGAATTAAAGATTTTAGAGATTGAAAGTTCAATTAACTTAAAAACCCAAAAGAAATTTGATAAGTCAATGAGAGAGACAGTTTTAAGAGAGAGAATGAAAACCATTCAAAAGGAATTAGGAGAAGAAGAAGAAGACAAAGAAATAAGTGATTTAAAAATAAAAATTAAAGAAGTCAAAATGCCTCCTGAAGTAGAAAAAAAGGCCTTAAAAGAAGCTAGTCGGCTTGGCAAAATGCATGCTTATAATCCTGAGGCCGGCTATATTAGAACTTATCTTGATTGGTTAGTGGAGATGCCCTGGAGTAAAAAAACCCCCAATAATGTTTCCATTAAAAATGCTAAAAAAGTTTTAGAAGAGGATCATTATGGGTTAAAAGAAGTTAAGGAAAGGGTGTTAGAATATTTGGCGGTAATGAAATTAAAAGAGTTGAAGAATAGAAGAAAAAAGAAAAACAAAAAAGGAAAAAAGGAAGTTAAATCACCGACTATTCTTTGTTTTGTTGGGCCGCCGGGAGTAGGGAAAACCTCTATGGGTAAGTCAATCGCTCGGGCTTTAGGCCGGAAGTTTGTGAGGATTAGTTTAGGCGGGATTAGAGATGAGGCAGAAATTAGAGGTCACCGGAGGACTTATGTTGGTTCCATGCCTGGTCGGATTATCCAAGGGATAAAAAACTCAGGCACAAAAAATCCCGTTTTTATGTTAGATGAAATTGATAAGGTGGGCACAGATTTTAGAGGTGATCCTTCTTCAGCTTTACTGGAAGCTTTAGATCCCGAACAAAATTCTGAATTTTCCGACCATTATTTAGAAGTGCCTTTTAATTTATCGGAAACCATGTTTATTACCACAGCTAATATTTTGGAAACCATTCCCCCGGCCTTAAAGGATAGGCTGGAAATTATTAGGTTTTCTGGCTATACCTATGATGAAAAATACAAGATTGCCAGAAAGTTTTTAATTGACAAAACTTTAAGAGCTAATGCTTTGGGAAAAAATCAGGTTGAAGTGCCTACTTCAGTTTTAAAGAAAATTATTGAGCGTTATACTAGAGAAGCAGGGGTAAGAAATTTAGAAAGAGAAATTTCCAAAGTTATGAGAAAAGTGGCTACTAAAATTGCCCAGCGGAAAAGAGGTAAAGTTAAAATTAGTTTAAAAGATTTAGCGGTTTTACTTGGACCAACAAAGTTTAAAGCCACTTTAATTGAGAAAAAAGATGGTCAGGGAATTAGTACTGGTTTGGCCTGGACTGAATCAGGGGGGGATATTTTATTTATTGAAGTCGCTTTAATGCCTGGGAAAGGCAAGCTTATTTTAACTGGTCAGTTAGGTGATGTAATGAAGGAATCCTGCCGGGCCGCCCTATCTTATATTAGAAGTCATTGGCATAAATTAGGGATTAAAAAAGAAGCCACTCAAGGACTGGATATCCATGTTCACGTTCCGGAAGGGGCGGTTCCCAAAGATGGACCTTCAGCGGGAATTGCCATTGCCACTGCTTTAACCTCTGCTTTAACTGGTAGAAAAGTAAGAAGAGAAGTGGGGATGACCGGTGAAATTACTTTAAGGGGTAGGGTTTTGGAAATCGGTGGGCTTAAGGAAAAAGTAATTGCCGCTCATAGGGCAGGTTTAAAAGAAATTATATTACCTGAAGATAATAAAAAGAATTTAATTAAAGTCCCCCAAAAGATTAAAAAAGACTTTAAATTCCATTTTGCCAACACTTTAGATCAAGTTTTAAAAGTGGCTTTAAAATAGTTAGGGTATTCATTATAAAAGCATTGGCTTAGTCTTTTTATCCCTTCTTTAATCTGGTTTTTATTAAGATAACTAAAATTTAAGCGGAAAGTATTAGACTTTTGTATTTGTCCCGGAGCAAAAAAACTTTCCCCTGGAACATAAGCGACTTTATATTTACCTGTCATTTTAGGATAGAGTTTGGTTAAATTGATCTTTTGCTTGCTTTCTCCCCAAATAAACATTCCTCCTTCAGGTTGAGTAAAGGTAAATAGTTCTCCTAAATATTTTACCAGTAGTTTTCTCATAAGGGTTGCTTTTTTAAAGTAGGCTTTTCTTATTTTTGGCAAATGGTTTTTCAAATGACCATTTTTTAAATAATAATAAGCAATCAGTTGAGTAAATGAGCAGGTGTGAAGATTGCTTCCTTGTTTGGCTAAAACTATTTTTTTAATAATATCAGGGTGGGCCATCAGCCAGCCAAGGCGGAAACCAGGCGCCAGGATTTTGGAAAAACTGCTGGCATATAAGACAAAGCCTTTTTTGTCAAAACTGGCAATTGAAGGTAAATCCTTACCTTTAAATCTAATGAGACGATAAGGATCATCTTCTAAAAGACAGACTTTGTATTGTTGGCAAAGCTTAGCAATTCTTTTTCTTCGAGGCAGGGAAATGCTTATTCCCATTGGGTTTTGAAAATTGGGAATAAGATAAATTAGTTTTACTTTTCTTTTTTTGAGGATTTTTTCAATACTTTCAGGAATAATTCCGTTTTCATCGCTTTGACCAGTAGCGTACTTAGGCTGATAAAGATTAAAAGCTTGAAGAGCGCCTAAATAGGTGGGGTTGTTTACTAGGATAGTATCTCCGGGATCAATAAATACTTTAGCCACTAAATCCATTATTTCCTGAGCTCCAAATGTAATTAAAGCATTATCAATATTATATTTAGTTTTATCTAATTTGTTTTGAAGTTTTACGAGTTCTTTTCTTAGATCAATAATCCCTTCAGTAATACCGTATTGGAGAGCGACTTCAGTTTTGTTAGTGAGGACTTCCTGGCTGATTTTTTTAATGATTGATTTAGGAAAACATTCGGGATTAGGCAGCCCGCCGGCCAAAGAAATAATATCAGGAGAACTGCCTAATTTTAGGATTTCTCTAATGGGACTGACTTTTAAGTTTTTTGATCGATTTGAAAATTTGAAAGCCATCGATTATATTTTGAAGGATTAAGATAGTTTTGTAAAGCCTATATTAAAAGTTTATAATACTTTGTTAGAATTTAGTCAATTAAATTTAATTCAATTTATATGGTGGAAATAGAACTACAAAGACAGGAACAAGCTTTATCTTTAGCAACGCGATTGTCAGAAATCAATTCTTCTGCTCCGGAAATATTAAGTATTTGGAATGAAGTTGATGTTTTGAAAGCAGTTGAATTAGCCTCTCAAGGTTATCCAATTGCTTTTGGAGTCAGAGGAAGTCAGGGAAGAATATATGGTTTTGGAGGAAAAGCTGAAGCTTATCTTAATCCTTTTAAAGGAGAGAGTATTACTCAATTGAAATCTTGGGAAGGGAGGCAAAGGGATTTTACAAAAAAACCTCCAATTGCTTTGACTTCATGGGAAAGAATTTATAAGTTAGTTGATTGGAATAGTTTAGTTTTAAATAAGGTGGGATTTAAAGCCCAAGATGCAGTTAATTTAGTTAATAAATTATTAAAAACAGCTCATTTAATTCTTCCTATTACTAAAGAAGCAGAAGTTCTTTTACCATTTGCTAAAGCTTATAATTTAAACAAAAAAGGCCACGTTTTTATGGAGGTAGGTAATGATCCTTTGAAAGGGTTAGTGGAAAGATTTGAAGCGGAAACAAGAGGAGCTGTTTTTTTAGCCACTTCAGCCAACTTAGCTTCTAAGCCGACTTTGACAACCTGGAGGGGAGTTAAGAGTACTTTTGGTGATCGATTATCACTGATTTTAGCGGAAGCAAATGAAGAAAGTTTAGCTGAAGGAGGTTATTCAAGTTCAATCTATGATGTTACTAGATTGCCATTTAGAATAGATGCTTTAAGATTAAGACTAGGGCCGTCCCATCAACGGTTAGTAAGAACAGTTATTGAGGTTAATAATGATGGAATATTTTTCCATCCGGTAATAGGTTTTTCTAATTTAGAAAAAGTAATTGGAGGTGAAGATGCGTCCCTCGCTTGAATTAAAGAAAATTATTGAGGGAAAAATTCCTTTAGATTTTAATTGGAACTGCGATTTTTATAAAAGTTCATTACTTCATAAAAGAATTCCTCCTGAACCAAAAGCAAGTCAGCTTAAAAAAGTAATCATTGTTGATGAGGGTTTGCGTGATGGTCTTCATGGAGTGTTGGATTATCCGAGTGTCAAAAAAATGCTTCGCTATGTTAAATCAGCTTATTTAATGAAAATTAGAGTCATGACGATTGGCATATATTCTGGTGATGGAGTAGTTAGTAAGACAACCAAAAAACTGCTTTGGAAAATGAAAGTGGACTTTCCCCAAATTTCTCCGATTGTTTTATCCATGGCTACCTCTGAATCATTGAAGTGGGCGGCTGAATGCGCAGCCATTAACCCTAAACTTCAGGTACTTGTTTTTATGGGTTCAGCCCCATCTCGAATGTTGGTTGAGGGATGGACAAAAGACTTTGTTTTTAGCCGGCTTTCTTGGGCCGTTAAAAAAGCAGTTAATACTTATAAATTAAATGTTATTGGCGCGACTGAACATACTACTCAAACCCCTCCAGGTTTTCTTAAAGCTATTATTAAGACCCAGATTAAAAATGGAGCTAAATATTTTTGTGTGGCTGACACTATTGGGATTGCTCGGCCAATCGGTGTATATAGAATTATAAAGTTTGTCAAAAAAGTTTTAAGAGATTTTGGAGCTGATGATATTTTAATTGATTGGCATGGCCACCGTGATATTGGTTATTCCACGGCCAATGCCATGGCCGCGGTCGCGGCTGGAGCAGATAGAATTCATTTGGTTGCTTTGGGAATTGGTGAAAGAGCGGGCAATTCTTCTTTAGAAAAGTTTTTAGTTAATGCTTCTCAGATATTAAGGGAGTCAGATTCAATTCCCCGTTGGGATATGAGTTATTTGTCGACTCTTTTAAAAGTTTATGCGGAAATTACTAATAATGATTTACCTCAATATGGTTGCTTGGGAGAAAGAGCTTTTTGTACTAGTTTAGGTATTCATACGGCGGCGATTTTAAAAGCAGAACAATTGGCTTTAGAAGCAGAAAAAAAGGGCCATTCTGATTTAGTCCCTCAGTTAAGAGAAATGGCCAGGAAAGTATACTCAGCCATTGATCCTAATTCTGTGGGGAGAGATTATCAAATTGGAATTGGACCTTATAGCGGGGCTTCAACAGTTAAACTTTGGGCAATTAGTAAGGGTTTTAAAGAGCCATCTGAAAGAACTATTAAAAAGGTTCTTAATACAGCCAAGGGTTTGAGAAGGAATTTAAGTAAAAAAGAAATTTTTAGTTTGATTAATTTTAAAAAGTAATTTTTAAAATATTTTATATTTATTTTTAATTATTCTTTTATATTTCTTCAAAACTACAGATTCTTCCTTGAATTGCACTACTAGCAACGGTTTCAGCACTAGAAAGATAAACTTCACCTTCCCCAACCCGGCCAGGATAATTTCTAGTGGTGTTGTAAATTCCTATTTCACCTTTTTCAATTCTTCCTTGGCCTTGACCAATACAGGCGCCGCAATTAGGGTTTAAAATAATTGCTCCAGCCTGAGAAAGAATTTTAACTATTCCTAATTGGGTAGCTTTTTCTAAAATATCTCGAGTGGCTGGTTGGACAAACAAGGTTGTCTCTGGATTTATTTTTTTACCTTTTAAAATTTTAGCTGCAGAGATTAAGTCACTTAGTTTGCCTCCAACACAGCCACCAATATAAGCCTTGTCTATTATTGGCTTTTCTTCTAATTCACTGATAGGAATAGTATTATTAGGATTTCCTGGAAGGGCAATCATGGGTTCTACTTCTCTAGTTTGTATAGAAAAAATATGGTCATACTTAGCTTCAGGGTCGCTTTTAACAATTAAATCCTCAATATTTTCAGCTAATTTTCTGTTTTTTTTTAGGAATTCAATTATAGTCTCGTTGGGTTCAATAATAGCGGTTAAAGCGCCCATTTCTTTGGCGGTACAGGTTAAAACTGCCAGTTCGTCCAGGTTCCAATCCTGGCCGTCAAGTCTAAATTCAATTATTTTTCCCCTTATTTTGGTAAGAGGAATAACTTGGCTAAGATAGAGGCTAATATCTCTGGCAGAACACCCTGAGGGTAGATTTCCCTTTAGATCAATTCTGACTAATGAAGGAACAGTGATTAAATGATCCTTACTAATAAAAGCAGCTGCCATAGAAGTGGCGCCGACCGGAATTCCTAAAGTTCCCAGAGCACCCCACATTGAGCTGTGAGAATCAGTTCCAATTGCCAGTTGTCCCGGAAGTAAAAATCTTTCAATCATTAAGTTATGACCAATGCCATCGGTGTGGCAAACAATCGCTTTTTCTTGGCTAAATTGACTTTGGTTTAATAAAAGATTATTGACTGGATGATTGGGGTTGCCAATATTTTCCACAAAGTGGTCAGCAAAGAGGAATATTGAAGCAGGATCTGAAACTGGAAATTCAGCTAGGTTTTCTTTTAAAAGACTGGCAATTAAAGGAGTGAAAACTTCATAACTCATTCTTGAATCTACCGGAATAATAGCTTGGTCCCCAGGTTTAACCCAAGTATCTTCTCCCCGAATTTTAGAAAGGTGATTAGCAATTATTTTCTCCGCCATTGTCATTGGCCGGGGACCAGTGGTTATTTCAAGGGGAGGAATAATTCCTTTAAGGCGTTCACGGGTATAGTTTAATAATCCTCCGGTTGATAAAATATCTCCTTCTATTCCTTGAAATTCAGTCATAATTCGGGTGCGGTCTAGAGGATCACCATTTAGGAGTTCTCCTGCTAAGCTAGTATCAGTTGAAGTTAAAATTCCCATGGCCGTGCAATTGTTTCTAAAAGTAGTATCAAATGAAGGCGCAATTATTAATTCAATTCCAATATTTTTCATTCCAATCTGAGGATGTTCTCTGGCTGATCCACAACCAAAGTTTTCTCCGCCAACTAAAACAGTCGGTAAGTAAGCTTTGACATCTCCCTCAGCAAGAAGGTGATGGCGGTCACCGGTAAGTAAGTAATCACCAAGTTCTTCAAAAAAAAGACATCTTTTAGCTGGAAAAAGTTCATCTGTATTTATGTCTGGGCGGAGATGATCAAGAGGAAGAAGCTGAGCATAAAGTTCTTCATGATAATCTTTTGCAATCAGGGAATGTCCACTATCTAATAAAAATAAAATTCTTTCGCTCAATTTTAAAATTTAAGTGGACAGAGTTAATTTAATAATTAATCTTTATGCCAAGGCAGACGGGCATTGGGTCCGTCAAAAAGTTTAGCGGCGGTTAGAGATAAAGAAAAGCCACCTAACAAAAATATCCAAAAATTCATTCCCTTAGGGAAATTCAAGGCTCCATTAGTATCAAAACCCAATATTAAGACTACCAGAACAATATTAGTAAATGACCATAAAATATTTAAAATTGGGGATGAAATTCTTTTAAAGGGAGTCATATGTTTATCGCCGGTTATCCCCTTAATTAGGTGAGGTAGAGCATTAAATAAAAACATTCCTCCAAATAATGCTTTTAATAAAGTCATTTTTTCACCCCCTTTTTAATTTAAACAACATCTTTATTAGATAGTATTATATTATATTTTTTTGACAAGAGTAAGTCTTTCCGCTACCATGGTTCTAGTAACGGCTGAAATTGGCTGATTGAAATGATGATAAGAAGATTAAAAAAACTTAAAAGATTTAAATCATTAAAATATAGTAAAGATGAATTTAAGGCTCTTTCGGGTTTGTGGCGAGTTGACAGAATTATCTTAGACACTTTAAATTTTAAAGAATTAACTCATGAAGTTGTTAATACAATTTTAACAGAACTAGATTATTTGAAATTAGGTTATCAGATAATTGTTTTAACTTTAGTTAATAAGAAAAAAGATATTGTTGAGAGGATATCAATTTCTAAAACAAAGTCAGCCGCGACTGCCCTTAGAGAAACTCCGATTCCTTTTAAAAAAATAGAAATTCCTTTATCAGCTAATAATAATTTATTGGTTAGGGCGGTTAGAAGCAAAAAAATATACTTTACTCATGATTTATCAGATGTTTTATATCCTCAGGCTAATAGGGAAATATGGAGACAAATCCAGAAGGCATGTGAAATAAAAACCAGTATGATTTACCCCATTATTGCTAAGGGAGAAGCTTTGGGAGCAATGATTTTCAGTTTATCTAAGGGAGCAGATGAAGTGGGTAAATATGAAAAGGAAATATTAGCTGGTTTTACTAATGCGGTGGGGATTGCCGTTGAAAACGCTTCATTGTATCAACGTTTAAAAAAAACCAATAAACGGTTAAAAGAGGTCTCTGCTTTTAAAGATGAACTGGTTTCTTTTACATCTCATGAGTTAAGGACTCCTTTGACTGGCATTTCTGGTTCCCTATCAACAATCCTAGAAGGTTATGCTGGTAAGGTCAGTCCTAAACTTAAAGAGTTTATTGAAGGTTCTCATAATGAAAGCATGCGGCTTTTAAGACTGGTTAATAATCTTTTAAATATTTCTCGGATTGAGGCGGGGAGACTAAAATATGAACTTCTGGATTTTGATTTAAACTTAACTATTGAAGAAACAATTGAGGGGTTAAAAAAACAAGCGGAAGAAAAAAAACTTCAGGTTGACTATTTTGCTTCGGAAAAAGTGATGGTTAAAGCTGATCAGGAAAAAGTGAGGGAGATTATTATTAATCTGGTTGGTAATGCAATTAAGTTTACTGATAATGGAGGGATAAGTTTAAGTGTTTTTAATCAGGGGAAAGCAGTAGTAGTGGCGGTTGAAGATACGGGTCGGGGAGTTTTACCTGAAGACCAGCCAAAATTGTTTAAAAAGTTTGAAAGAGGGCAGGGAGGAAAAACCTCTAAGAAAAAAGGTGGAACTGGTTTAGGTTTGTATATTTGTCAAAATTTGCTCAAAGGGATGGGAGGAGATATTTGGCTTAGGTCTGAACATGGTCAGGGTAGCACTTTTTATTTTGTTTTGCCTTTAGGAGAATAAGAAAATTAAAAAATTTCCTGACTTATTGAAATTAGTTTTAGAAAATACTTGATTTTTTTATTTTATTTTTAAAAAATACTATTTATGGAAGAAGATTTAGCTGAAGTTTTTATAAGAAAAGGGAAAGAAGGATATGAAAGAAAGCGGGCTGGCAAAGCAGTTTTAGGTTGGTTGATAGAAAAAAGTGAAGACTTAAGAAAAGAAAAATCTTCAGGTTTAAAAGTTGGAGAAATAGCTCTTTCAGTTCTTGAGGGTTTGTCTAGGGGTGAAATATTTTTTGTAGTTAAAAATGGAAAAGATGTTCCGGTTATCAAATCAAGATTAGTAAAGGTTAATATGCCAATAATTGAGACTGTTGATAACAAAAGAATAGAACCATTAGCCAGGGCGGTTGCTCTTCAGGTTAGAAAAGATGTTACTAGTCAGGCTTTGCTATCTTTAGGAAAAGAAGGGGATAAAGAACTAGCTAAAGTCTATTGGAATCATGTTCATACTGGTTTTGATAAAGGTAGGTTTTACGTTGATTGGCCAGTTAAAATAAAAGATCCAGATTTTGGTTCCTTTCCCCAGATAGATGAAAAATAATAAATAAAAATTTTGTTTCTAAGCTTAAATTTTTATTTTTATCTTGTCAATGCTTCTCTTTTAGGCTAATATTAAGGTATGGGAAAAATCCTAATTGTTGAGGATGATTCTTTAATTGTTAAAGTTTATTCCACCCGGCTTAAAGCTGATGGTCATCAGGTATTAACCGCTTTTGATGGTGAGATTGGTTTGGCTTTAGCCAAAAAGGAGAAACCTGAGGTAATTTTATTGGATATTATGATGCCTAAGGTTTCGGGATTGGAAGTTTTGGCAGAATTAAAGAAAGATTCCTCGACGGCTAAGATTCCTGTTATTCTCTACTCTAATCTGGGTAGGGAAGAGGAAATTAGTAAAGCTAAAAAACTGGGAGCAGCCGTTTTTTTAACTAAGGCTGATTATACTCCCCAGCAAGTGGTGGCAAAAATTGAGAGCTATTTAAAATAAAATGGAAATCCTGCCCAATGATATTTTGCGCCAAGTTGTTTTAAAGTCCGGCTTTGTTTCTGAAAAAGAATATGATGAGGCCGCTTCGGCGGCGGCTGATTTAAAAAAGCCGGTTTCTGATATTTTGATTTTCCGGGGTTTAATTAGTGAAAGTGTTTTAGGCCAGTTAATAGCTGAATATTACCAAGTCCCCTATATTAAAATTGGCAATAAAGTTATTCCTTTAGAAATTTTAGATTTAATTCCAGAACACCTGGCTAAAAGCTACCGGGTGATTCCTTTTAAACTGGAAAACGGGGTTTTATCAGTCGCCATGGAAAGCCCTAAAAATTTAGAGGCTCATGAGGTTATTAGAAGAAGAACCGGTTTAAAGATTCAGCCTTGTTTTATTACTTCCCCTGATTTTAAACGATCTTTGTCTCAATACAAAAGAAATATTAAAAAAGAATTTGAAAAAGTTATTCAGGAAAATGTTTCTAAGACTGATAAGGTTGATAATAAAAAAGAACTGGCTGAAGTGGCGTCTGAACTGCCGGTCATTGAGATTTTAAACACGATTTTAGAGTATGCTATTGCTGAAAAAGCCTCTGATGTTCATATTGAAATTATGGCTAATGAAGTCATTGTTCGTTTGAGAATTGATGGGGTTTTACGGGATGTGATTAATTTACCCAAGTCAGTTCATGCGGCGATAATTGCCCGGATTAAGATTCTTTCTAATTTGAAAATTGATGAACATCGGATTCCTCAGGATGGCCGGTTTAAGTTTTCTATTGGTGAAGAAGCCATTTCTTTAAGGACTTCAATTTTACCTGCTTTTTACGGTGAAAATGCGGTCATGAGACTTTTATTTGAATCGGCTCGGCCTTTAAGTTTGGAAGAGCTGGGTTTAAGCGGGAAAAATTTAACTTGGATCCAGGAATCAATTAAAAAATCTCACGGGATGATTTTAGTTACCGGTCCAACTGGATGTGGAAAAACAACAACCCTTTATAGTATTTTAAATATGTTAAATGAAATCAGTGTTAAGATTTGCACCATTGAGAATCCAGTTGAGTATGATATTAACCGGGTGACTCAAATTCAGATCAATCCCAAGACCGGCTTAACTTTTGCTTCAGGTTTGCGGTCCCTTCTTCGCCATGATCCAGATATTATGATGGTGGGAGAAATTAGGGATAAAGAGACGGCCCAGGTTTCAGTTCATGCCGCTTTAACTGGTCATTTGGTTTTATCAACCTTACATACTAATGATGCTTCTGGTACTATTCCCCGTTTTATTGATATGGGAGTGGAGCCGTTTTTATTGGCTTCAACTATTAATATTGTTATTGCTCAGCGATTAGTCAGGCAAATTTGTTCGGCTTGTATTGAGGAATACCGGCCGGATGATCAAAGGTTGAATTTTATCCGCCAGAAATTCGGCGATCAGGTTTTAAAGCAGAAGTTTTATAAAGGCAGGGGTTGTGAAGAGTGTAGTAACAGCGGTTATAAAGGCAGAGTGGGGATTTTTGAAGTGATGGTGGTAAATGAAAAAATTAGAGAAATGACGCTTGTCAGGGCTTCTTCAGAAAAAATCCACCAAGAGGCAATCAAGGGTGGTTTAATGATTAATATGATTGAGGATGGTTTGAACAAAATTGCTTCAGGTATAACTTCAATAGAAGAAGTCTTAAGAGTGGCAGAAGACTAATGACTGATTATTCATATATTGCAATTGATAAAAATGGCCAAGTAAAAAGAGGTGATATTTCTTCTCAAAACTCAGCTCAAATCTATCGTCAGTTAGAAGTTAATGGTTTAGAACTGATTTCTTTTCAAGAGACAAAAGGTAAAGCAGGAATTATGGATTTAGATATGAGTGGGGTAATAAAGGGCATTTTTTATCAAAAAATCAGCCCGATGGAAAAGATTACTTTTGCTCATCACCTGGCGGTGATGTTAAAGGCAGGTGTACCTATAATTGAATCAGTTGATATTTTAAAGAATGAGACGGCTAGTCCTAAGTTTAAAAAAATTATTGATTTACTTCGGGCTGATTTGGAAAAAGGAAAGCCGGTTTCTTCAATTTTAGAAAAGGAGAAGTTTTTTTCTCCAGCTCACTTAGCGATGTTAAAGGCTGGTGAGGCTTCAGGAAAAGTTATTGAATCTTTAGGAAGAATTGCCAGTGATCTTAAGAGAGATTATCAATTGAAGAAAAAAGTTACTAGCGCCATGGCTTATCCAGCGGTGGTGACAATGGCTTTAGTGGCAATTTCTGGTTTTATTATTGTTTTTGTTTTACCAAAAATAGGGGATGTTTTTAAGCAGATGAATCTAAAGATTCCTCTTCCAACTCAAATTCTTTTAACCTTGGGGACTTTTATTAGCACCAATTTTACCCTAGTCATTTTAATTATTGGCGTTTTGGTGGCTGTTTTAATAATTGTTAATAGGTTTACTAACTGGGGATCAAAGTTTTTCGGGAAAATTGTTTTTATCATTCCGGTGGTTAAAAAGGTAATTGAGCAGATAAATATGGCCCGGTTTATCCGGTCTTTAAGTTCACTTTTGTCTTCTGGGGTGCCAATTGCTGAGTCTTTAAATACTTCAGGTCAGGTTTTTGGAAAGCCTCATAAAAAAGAGACAATTAAGGATATTTCTAACCAGGTTAAAGAAGGAGTTTCTTTAACGGAAGCCTTTCAAAAATATCAGAAAGAATATGGTGGTCTTTTAGTTAAAATGGTTTCTGTAGGAGAGAAAAGCGGGAAATTGTCTGATATTTTAGAGGATTTGGCTGTTTTTTATGAAGGGGAGGTAGAGGGAAAGTTGGAAAGCTTTTCCGCGATTGTAGAACCGGTTTTAATGCTTTTAGTTGGTTTAGGGGTGGGAGGAATGATTCTTTCTATTATTGGTCCAATTTATCAAATGATGGGATCTTTAAGTCAGTAGTGATGAAAAAAAATATTAAATATATTAAGAAAAAAGGCTTTACTGTTACGGAAATAATGGTGGTGGTAGCGATTTTTTCCCTTTTAATTTATTTATCATCAGCGGCTTATATTAGGATTCAAAAATCAAGACTTTTGAATGATAATCTTTGGCAGACATCTTCGGTTGTTCGTCAGGCACAGAATAAAGCTGTTTCAGGCTTGGAAGAAGCAGATACGCCTTTACGCTTTGGAGTTGTTTTTGAAGCTGACTCATACCAAGAATTTGCCACCGGCAGTAATTTTGCCGCCCGGATAGAGAGTTTTGATTTAGTAACTAATTTACCTTTTCCACTTGTTTTTACTAATTTTAATTTACCCGATACTTGTTATCAGGCTAATGATTGCCTTATTTTTTCCGTTGCTTCCGGTCGACCAGCTTCAAGTGGAAGTGTTAGTTTGGAAAATCCAAGAGATGGTTCTAGCCGGACTTTTTTTATTAATGAGGAAGGAAAGGTAAGTTATTAAATATTTATAACATGATTAGTTTTTTTAAGAAAATAAAAGGTAATAAGGGAACAATTATTATAGAGATGCTTTTGGCTTTAGCCATTGGTTCGGCTATTTTAGCGGCCGTGAGTAATGCCTTAATTGGCAGTCAGCAGGCTAATTTAAATTCAGACCAAAAACAAAGTGCTTATCTTTATCTTCATGAGGCAGAAGCCGCCATTAAAAGTTTGGCTTTTTTATCCTGGCAAAATATTAGTTTAAATGGCACTTTTCATCCTCAAATTTCTGAGGGTGATTGGGAGCTTTTGGAAAATGAAGAATCATTGGGAATCTATAAGAGAAAGATTATCATTAGTGATGTGTTTCGGGAGGAAGATGGAACCATTGCCAGCCAGGGAGGGATTCTTGATCCGGGAATGAAAAAAGTGAATTTACAGATTTTTTGGGAAACACCTCGGCCTTTAAGCTTAGAAGAAGAATTTTATTTAAGTAGGCGTTTTAATAATCAATCGGAAATTGAAGATGAACTTGAGGATTTTAGTGACGGAATTGAAGATGGAACTGATTTTTCCATTAATCCTGGTTTTATTCAGATTGCTCAGACTGGTGGTGGTGGTTGGACTGAACCAGCTTCAATTGGAACAGTTGATTGTATTGCTAAAGCTTCAGGCATTGCCGCTAATGACACCCATATTTATTTGGGTTTAGATCGGACCTGGGGGAATGTGGAAGTTTTTGATATCAGTGATTCACCCGCTACCCCTTCATCTCAGGGTTCATTTGATACTTTATACCGGACCAACAATTTAAGTGTTCAAGGTGATTATCTTTATGTGGGCGATGATCTTTGGCTTTTGCCATCAGTTACGACTTACAATATTGGGATTGATCCTCTTAATCCGCCTAATGAAAGTTATATTGGTCTTTTTTATCAAGCTGGTGGGATTTGGGCGACCCAAGATTATCTTTTTGTTTCCGCCAAGAATGATAATGTGGTTTTTGTTTATGATCTTCGGGATGGTCCTGACGATCCTCAATTTATGGGTTTTTTCTGGACAGAAGAAATTGTCAGGGATTTAACTGCTTCCGGCAACTATTTATATGTGGCGACTGATGAAGAAAGTTCTGCCATTGAAATCTATAATATTGCCGTTAATCCTGCTTGGCCGAGTAAAGTGGGTGAAATTAATCCTTTATATAAACCAAAAGGGATTTGGGCAGAATCTAATATTTTGTATTTAGCTATGAGTGGAAAAAGAGGAGCAATATTTTCTTTAGCCAATCCAATTAATCCTCAACTTTACGGCTATTTTCCGACTCAGAGAAATTTATCTGATATTGCCGCCTTTGGTGATTATGGTTATGCGGCCGGTAATGATAGTCAATTAAAAGCGATTGAAGTTTTTGATTTATCTGATTCTAAGGGAATTTCCGGGATATATTTTGTTTATGGTGAATATATCTCCTCGGCTTTTGATTTTGGCTCTCAGGTACTTTTAAACCGGCTTTTTTGGGAGTCAGATGAGCCCTTGGGAACCGATGTTTTAGCCCAGATTGCCGTTAATGATGATAATTTGACTTGGAATTTTGTTGGACCTGATGGCACTCCGGGGTCTTATTTTGAATCACCTGGAGAAATTCCTTTAAATAGTATGTTGGGAAGATATTTTAAATATAAAATGATTTTAACTGGTGATGGTGATACAACACCAGTAGTCGATAAGGTAGGTATTAATTATTCCCTTTAGTAATTAAAAATAGATTATTTCATTATGAAAATAAAAAAGGTAAACAAAAATAGAGCTAAGTTAAAGAAAGGGATTACTTTAATTGAACTTCTGATTTATGTTGCTTTATTAACCATTATTTTAGGGATAATCACTAATTTTTTATACCAGGTAGCGACTTTTAAAGTAAATAATCAAGTCAGCAGTGATTTACTCCAAAATAGTGTTTTAATGATTAATAAAATGACCCGAGATATTAAGGAGGCAGATGAGATAATTAAGCCTTTTGATGATAATTTTTCTAATGAGTTGCAGGTAGAAATTGATGAGGAAACAATTACCTATACTATTGAAGACGAGATTTTAAAAAGAAATGGCACTGGTTTGACGGATGAAAAAGTAAGGGTATTTTTAGATACTAACCAAGGTTTTAGAAGGATAGGAAATAGTATTCAAATAGTTTTTAGTTTAGAGTCGGAATTAAAGCCTTTTGGCCAGAATAAGAAGGTTAAACAATATCAAACCAGTGCTTTTTTTGAGTTAGAATAAAATATATGTTTTTAAAAGAAAAATACCTAAAGGAGATTAATAAAAAAGACAAAGGAGTGGCTTTAATTTCTGTTTTAGCCATTACCGCTATTACTTTGATTGTTATTTCTGCGGTGACTTTGGTTTCCATTATCAATGCTAAAATAGGTTTAAATCAGTTTCAGTCTCAAAAAATTAATCAGGCAGTTGAAGCCTTGATAGATGATCAGATTTTGAGTTTTATTCGGAATCATGAGAATCTTAATAATCCTTATCCTAATTGGACTGAGGATTGTTTACAAATTGAAAGCTTTACCTGTAAAATGGAATTTAACCTGGATGAGGCCGGTGGTTTTATTGATTTTTTTGGAAAAATGGATAAAAAGATAAGACATTGGCAGGTGGATTTTAATATTAATGAAGATGAAAGTGTTAGTGTAAGTGCCAGAAAAGAAATATATTAAACTTTATTTAAATCTAATAAATATATTTGGAAGAAGATAAATGAGTAAGGTTAAACAACTAAAATCAGCTGAATTTCCTTTTTTTATCTCTTTAGACGTTGGATATCTTCAGCTAATGGGAGGTAACCTTGATAAGAATAGATTTAAAGTTTCTTCTTTAGCCTACTCTAAGCTTCCCTTAGATGCTTTACAAAAAGGAGAGATAGTTCAAAAAGAGCTTTTAGGGGGAATGATTAGAAAACTAATGGCCAGTGGTCAGCCCAAAAGTATTAAAAGCAATTTTATTTGTCTTAATATTCCGGATGAGTTTGTTTTCTCTAAATTTTTAACTTTACCAGAAATTAAAAGCGATGAACTAGAAGCAACTGTTTTTTTTAAGATTAAGGATTTTCTGCCTTACAAGGCCGAGGAGCTTTATTTAGACTGGCAAGTTTTAAAAGATGGTTCTAATAATTTAGAACTAAGTGTCGTCGCTGTTAAAAGAAGCATTCTTGATTCCTATTTAGGTGTTTTTAAGATTGCTAATATTTTTCCCCAGGCTTTTGAGCCAGAGTCTTTTTCTTTAGCTCGACTAGCTACTTTTGGTACTTTAGATCCATGCTTAATTATTTATTTTAATACCCATAAGGTTAGTTTTTGTTTTGCCCAAAGAGGAGTAGTTTTATTAAATACCACTCTTAACTATCATGAGAGTGGAGTGAGTGAACAAGAAATATTTGATCAATTATCCAAGTCAGCTAAATATTGGCAGGCAAGCTTTGGTAATAAAAAATTAATTAAAAAAGTGTTTTTTGGGGGACTAATAAGAAATGAGTTAATGCTTAAAAGTTTGGTTAAAGAGCATTTTGGTCTTCAGTTGGAAAAATTACCTTTACCGGTTATTGTCCCGCCTAATATGTCTTTAGACCAGACGGTTAGGTTAACTCCCTTGTTTGGTCTTTCTTTTTCACCGATGTTGTCTTCGGAAAGGGGTAAAAAAATCACTTTAATTCCCAAAGATTTAAGAGAGAAGCGGAAAGCTTATGGATTTAAAAAGAGATTTAAAGGCCTTTTAAAAGCCACTATTTTGTTCCTTTGGGGATTTGTGGCTCTCTATGCTTTTTTTTCCTGGTCAAGTTATTTTAACTTGGAAAAGACTAAGGCCGCTCTTTCTGGCTGGGAGAAGATTGTTTTCCGGCCCCGGCAGATGCTTTTAGAAAAAGAAGCCGCCCTATTTAATCAAAAGGTGGCAATTATTGAGGGAGTTCAGGGAAAAAGAACTAAAATCTCGCCCAAGTTGAGAAGTTTTATCAAAGAAATTCCACCTGGAATTGTGATTAGTAGTTTTAACTTTGTTAGCAGTAATAACAGCTTTAAGATTGAAGGTCAGGCTAACTCTAGAGAAGACTTATTGTTTTTAGAAAAGTCTTTATCAAAAATGGGAGAGGTTAATATTCCTCTTTCCAGCTTTGAACAAAGTGATCAGCCTAAATTTACTCTAACTTTAGAGTTAAGGAATTAGAGTAACTATTAGTAAATAAAGAGGCAATTATTGATAATAAGATTAATAACAAGGATATAAATAATAAAAATTTACGGAAATGAAAAAAAATCTTAAAAAATTTGACTGGTTAATTTTAATTTTAATTATTTTAGTTCAAATCGGGTTAATTGTTTTTTTAGCTAAAAGAATAATTATGACCAATAGTTTATTAAGAGAAACTAATCAGCGATTAATTTCTTTTGAAAAAAGAGATGAAAGCCTTTTAAGACTGGAAGAAGATTATGATTTAATTAAAGAGGATGTAGGGATTATTAGCCAGATTTTGCCTGGTAAAGAAGGAGTGGTTGGTTTTATTAATGAGATTGAAAATGAAGCCAGTCAATCAGGATTAGTGGCCGATATAAGTTTTGGAACTAAATCAGTCACCAGTGAGGATAGTTATAAAGTGATTCGTTTCAGCTTAATTTTTGAAGCTACTTATTATCAGATGATTGATTTTGTAAAAAAACTTGAGGAAATGTCTCAAGTAATTGTTATAGAAAAGGTTACTATTCAAAGCCCTGAAGGAATTGAAGGGAAAAACATGATTACTTTAAATCTGAAAGCCTATATTGATCCTAATTTTTAATTTGATTAGGAAAATTAAAAGGTAAAAATAGATTAAAAAAGATTGTTAAAATAATGAGGAAAATATAGATGGACGAAAAGAAATTATACTTTTGTATTCTTATAATAGATGTTTTGTTATTGCTTTTTTTAGGAGCAATTAGTCTTCGTTTTATAATGGATGAACATCGGAAAAGCCGGGAAATGGATCCAGAGGTTTTAATTCAGCAGACGATTGACTTAGAAGTTGATCGTTTTCTTTCTATTAGTAAAAAATTTAATAAATAAATTACCCTTGACAAGGCTTGTTATTTCAGCATATGCTTTTATATAGTTAGAATTTAAAAAATACATAAGATATCGGGAGAGGGGGTGAGATAATTTGAAATCTGCCCGAAAAGGTTTTACATTAATTGAACTTTTAGTCGTTATTGCTATTATGGTAATCTTGATGGGTATTGTTTTGGTGGCTGTTAACCCAGGAAGACAATACCAACAAGCTAGAGATGCCAAAAGGCAAAGCGATGTTAACGCTATTTTGAACGCTTTGAATCAATATCAGGTAGATCATAATGGAACCGTGACGGATATTGGCACTTTTGCCACTTGTCCAACCATGACTGACATTGGAACTGCTGGACTTGATTTAAACACTGATTTGGTTGCCTCATATATTGCTGAAGTTCCGGTTGATCCCCACACTGATTGTGATGCAGCTGACACTTGTTATGATGTTTGTTTAACAGGAGCTGGAAGATTAACAGTTGCCGCTCCCAGAGTTGAGACACGAGGAGCAATTAGCGTTACTAGATAAGAAATTTGTTTTTTATATTAATAAGGACTCCCTTATTTTAGGAGAGTCCTTATTTGGATTTACTTGGAATTAAAAAACATA
Source organism: Candidatus Beckwithbacteria bacterium CG10_big_fil_rev_8_21_14_0_10_34_10 (assembly GCA_002773945.1). Taxonomy (GTDB): domain Bacteria; phylum Patescibacteriota; class Microgenomatia; order UBA1400; family UBA1400; genus 1-14-0-10-34-10. The sequence continues at coordinate 79,371 of PEZT01000023.1, forward strand.
AAATAAAACAAGAAGATTATTAATATAGAAAATATTATTTATTCTTATTTTTTCAGAATAATTTTGTCATCTTTGGAGGTTTTAGGATCACCTAGGAGTTTTACTTCAGATAGAAGAAAACCTTCACAAACTAAGCCTTTATCATTAAAGATAGCATTAAGTTCATCTTTAACCTTTTTTTCTACCTGAGTTCGATAGGCACCTAATTGTTCTGAGGTGATTTCTGAAACAACAGATCTTATCCGACTCCGGGAAACCGGTCTGATAACTTTAGAAACAAAGTTTTCTCCTATATTTTCCCAGATTTCCGGAGCCATTGATTTATTTATTTTAAAAAGAATTGAGCCTTCAATTTGAATGAGTTTGTTATTTTGGGTGTTAACATTTATTTCTTTGTCTCCTAACGCCTCTTTATTAGTAAAATCAAAGTTTTCAGAAATTGTAAATTCCAGGATTTGGGCGTTAAAAAGCTTGGCCACCTGCCAAAAGGGGATTTTTAAATGGAGGCCGGGTCCCCAAACTTTAGAAAGAACACCCCGGCCCCGATCATAAATGCAAGAGACATGACCTGGAGGGACATTAATAAAAAATCCACCAACAACCTCATCAACAAAAAAAGAAACCACCAATTCATCAAATGCCATAGTTTTAGTATAGCAAAAAAGAAAAATAAAAAAAAGTCACTGT
>PEZT01000002.1 GCA_002773945.1 Candidatus Beckwithbacteria bacterium CG10_big_fil_rev_8_21_14_0_10_34_10
AAGGCATGCGCTCACCACAGGGCAACAGACTGGCGATCAGTAGGACTCACTCCCTGCTGCGCGATCCTTTCTACATGGGTAAAATAAGATGGAACAACGAGATCAGTGACGGCAAACATCAGCCGTTAGTCAGCAGAGAACTATTTGATAAGGTTCAGAATATGCTTGTGAGCAAAACCACTCCCAAATACATGAAGCACGACTACCTCTTCAAAGGATTAATTCGCTGCTCTGGCTGTGACGGACTGATTACCTGGGAACTACATCGGGGTCATCACTACGGACACTGCAACCACTACCACGACTGTACCCAAGAAACATGGGTCAAAGAACCAGAAACCGAAGAACAGCTTTTAGATGGTTTTGAAAACTTGAAGATAAAAAACCAGCGAGTAACTGAGTGGCTCAAGAAAGCTCTCAAGGAAAGCCACCAGGACGAAGTTCAATACCACAACAGCACCGTCGGCGAGCTCGAAACCCGTTATCAGGCGGTAGTCAAACGCATGGACAAACTCTATGACGACAAGCTCGATGAGAAAATTACTCAGGAGTTTTATAACCGCAAGTTCAAGCAATACTCCAATGAAAAGGATGAGTTGACCGAAACCATCAAGCGTCATTCCACCGCCAGCACTGGCTATTTAAACTTAGGCATTAATCTCTATGAACTCTCGCAGAGAGCCAGAGACATCTACCTAACCGCCAAAAATAAGGACATGTTAGACGAACAGAGAGCCCTGATCAGGCTGGTCTTCGCCAAGTTAACCCTTAACGAAGGCAGGCTCTCTTGGGAATACTCCAAGGCATTCAAAATACTTTCCGAAGCCTTGGACCAAACCAATTGTTCTAAAGTGGAAAATTTAGAGGATTTTGAAAAAGGAACTTTCGAACATGCAGAATTGACCGACAAATCAACAAAAAAGGACGCTTTGTTGCCTCTGCGTCCCATCTGGCTCCGCGGGGAGGATTCGAACCTCCAACCAGATGCTTAACAGGCAACTGCTCTACCATTGAGCTACCGCGGAATATTAAATTGTTAAGGTTTGCCTATTTTATCAATTGGCTTCTATCTTGTCTACAATTTTTTTTAGTTCTTTGAAGTTTTCAATCATTTCTTTATGGGGAGGTTCAGGAATTAACCAGATATCTTTGTTCTTAAAAATAGAGAGGATTTTCTTGAGTTGTTTTTTATTAGGCAAAGCTCCTTTTTCAAAGTCTTTTTCTAAAATACCGTTATGAGAATCAGTCCCATTAAAAGGTGGAATATTAGTGGTTACATGGATAAGGCCAATCTGGTCTTTCATTTGTTTAGCTGATTGGTATAGGTGGTTAAAGATTTTTTTTCTGTTATCTGAAACTACTTGAGCTTGGGTATGACCAAGATCCAGACAAATGGGATAGTTTTTTTTTGTCAGTTGAATAAATTTTTCTGTTTCTAAACCTTCTGATAACTGAGGTTTAAGTCTGCCTTTTTTAAAGTTTTTAAAGTCAGAGGGCATGAATTTAGGGACTGTTTCTAAAAAAGGAATGATTCCTTTTTTTTTGGCATATTTATTTATTTTCTCTAAATATCTTAAAAACTGATTAAAAGTTTTTTCTTTATTAATCTTTAGTTTAGGATTAACCACTTTAATTTTAGAGTTGTCTAAGTCAAGTTTTGCTAACCGGTAAGACTCAGGGTGGAAATTAACATAATAAGCATTATATTTCGAGGCAATATCAATTGTTTTTTTTAAAAGCTTTAATGTTTTTTGAGCTAAACCAGGTTCTAAACATAAAAAATCAGGAAAATATTTGTTATCAATAGTGGCCCAAAAATGAAGGCCAAAATTGATTTTGTTTTTCTGTAGGTATTGAAAAAGCTTAATGTATTTATCTTCCCAATCTAGTCTAAACCAAATCTCACAATATTTAGCCTGGCTTTTTTTAAGTTTTTCAATTCCGTCTTCTGGCCCAATTTTAATTCCTGGATTCATTTAATCTAAAAAGTCCTGAAGCTTCTTCCTTCTAGAAGGGTGTTTTAATTTTCTTAAAGCTTTGGCTTCAATCTGCCTGATTCTTTCCCTAGTGACTCCAAATTCTTTGCCCACTTCTTCTAAAGTCATTGGTCTTTTACCGCCTAAACCAAATCTCATTCTTAAGACTTTGGCTTCTCTTTCTGACAAAGCGGCTAAAACTTCTTCTAAATTTTCTTTCAAAAGTTTTCTAGAAGCTAAATCATAAGGGCCGACTGTGGTTTCATCAGGAATAAAATCACCTAAATAAGAATCTTCATCATCCCCAATCGGTGTTTCCAAGGAAGTAGTTTTTTGAGACACTTTCATTATTTCCCTGACTTTAACAACATCTATCTCCATTTCCAGACCAATTTCCTCTGGACTAGGCTCCCGCCCCATTTCCTGCATTAACCTTCGGCTGGTTCGAACGAGCTTATTTATTGTCTCTACCATATGAACCGGGATTCTTATGGTTCTGGCTTGATCAGCAATGGCTCTAGTAATTGCCTGTCTAATCCACCAAGTAGCATAAGTAGAAAATTTATAGCCCCTTTTCCAATCATATTTTTCCACCGCTCTAATAAGTCCCTTATTCCCTTCTTGAATTAAATCTAAAAAGATCATTCCCCGGCCAATATATTTTTTAGCAATCGAAACTACTAATCTTAAGTTAGAAGTTGTTAGCTTAGATTTAGCTTTAAGACTCCCTTTTTCCACTCTTTGGGCTAAATCAATTTCTTCTTCCCTGGTCAACAAGGGAATCCTGCCAATTTCCTTTAAATACATTCTCACCGGATCAGTTTGTCTTTTATCAGTTAAGGTAGAAAGGACTTTAAGTTCTTTGGTTAATTCAGAAGCGGCTCTTTCATCCCCGGCAATTTCTTCCTCAGTCACACTTTCAAAAACATCAACCCCTAGTTTAAAAAGCTTGTTGTATAAAGCATCCAGCTCTTCAATTCTTTTTTCGGCATCTGGAAAAACTTCCAGGATAGACTCCTGGGTAACAAAGCCTTGCTTTTTAGCCTTATTAATAAGCTTTTTGGTATCAACAATTTTTTTAGCCGCCATAAGGCATATTATACTAGATTTCTAAGGTCTTGAGAAATGGAGGTGAACTTTTCTTTTAATTTTTGAAGCTTTTTTCCCTGGTTATTAGTCTCAGCCTTTTTCATCTTGCTAACTAAAATATTAAGTTCCTCTTTAAAATATATCTTTCTTAACTCTTTTAAGACTTTAGCAAAATCTAATTTATACTTTTCTTTATCACTCAAGTCAATTTCTAAATCTTTTAAAAAGGCCTGATCTAGAGTTTCTAATAATTCTTCAGGTAAAACTTTAGTAAAATCATTAACTTTAAAGTCTTTTCTCTCCTTTATAAAGTATTTATTTAAAGCCTCAAAAATCCTTTTAATAGCGTTCCCCTTTAATATTTCAATCTTAACTTTTAATAAATATTTTTTTATGCCTTTTTTCTTTTGGACGATTAGACCTAAAAGCAATTCTTCCAGCTTTTCCCGTCTGGTTTTATCTTTAGGCTCTTCCTTCCGAGGTTTAGTTGGTCTTAAATCATCTTTTATCTTTTCATTTTTCTCATATCTTTCAATTTCCCTTAAGACTGCCTCTTCAGAAACATTTAAACTTAAAGCCAGTTTTTTTAAATAGTGGGCTTGAACCACTTGATTGGTAATCTTAGAAATTACAGGCACCATTTCTTCAGATACTTTCTTTTTGCTTTCTCCACCTTTTTTACCAAATCTTTTTAGAGCACTTTTTAAATAAAAATCATAGATTGGGATGGCTTTTTTAATACTTTGGCGCCAAAGCTTAGGAGAGTGGCGAGCGGCTTCATCCGGATCTTTACCAAAACTAAGCTCTATCATTCGAATATTTAAACCTTCCTTATCAGCCATTTCAATTCCCCTTCTAGAAGCCTGATCACCTGCCTTATCTTCGTCTAAAGCTAAAGCAATATTTGGGGTAAATCTTTTAATTAAAGTAACTTGGCTCTCGGTTAAGGCTGTTCCTTTAATAGCAACCACATTTTTCACTCCCGCCTGATAAGAAGAAATTAAATCCAGCTCTCCTTCAACAATAACAGCCTTGTCTTTTTCTTTAATGGCTTTTTTAGTAATATTTAAGCCATAAAAAAGGTCTGATTTATGGTAAATTGGCGTTTCCGGAGTATTAATATATTTGGCTCCTTTTAAGTCTTTTTCCAAAACTCTACCAGCAAAACCCAAAGTATTACCCCGATGATCATATAATGGAAAGATAATCCGACCCCTAAACCGATCATAAAAGGATCTTTGACCACTAACCACTAATCCGGCTTTAAACAAATCCGGCCGCTTAAAGCCTTTTTTCTTGACTAAAAAGTCCTGAAGATTTTCCCAAGATTGAGGGGCATAACCCAATTTAAAAGTTTTTATGGAATCTTTACTAATCCCTCTTCCCAAAAGATAATTTAGGCCTTGTTGACCAACTTTATGCTTTAAAAGAATATAGTGGTAAAACTCTGAAGCTAAATGATTAAGACTAATTAATTTTTCTCTTTCCTGATAAGCTTTGCTTGGCCGAAAACTTTTTAATTTAATTCCGGTTTTATCAGCTAAAAACCTTAAAGCTTCCCCAAACTCCATGTTTTCATATTTCATTAAAAAATGATAAACATTGCCTCCCTCACCACAGGAAAAACACTTAAAAATCTGGCGCTCCGGTGAAACAATAAAAGAAGGGGTTTTCTCAGAGTGAAAAGGACATAAGGCTCTAAAATTCCGACCGGCTTTTTTTAAAGGCACATAGGAATTAATTAAATCAACAATATCTACTTTAGACTGAATTAATTCAACTTGATCCATAGCCCTATTTTACCATGAGGATTAAGCTTTTTATTTTATGTTGTATAATATTTCCTAATCTATTATGACAAAAAAACACTTAGAAGAATTTAAGGTCACTTATACCTGGGAGCCGCTTGAATGGTTTAGGTTACAAATGAGCCAGTTAGCAAAATGGCTTCAGGAACCGGTAAGTTTTAAAAGACAAACTTTAACTAAACCAGAATTACTAGAATGGCTTGATGAGACAGAAAACTCTAGGGTTCCCACCAGGATCCAAAGAGATCAAAAATTAATGGAACCAATAAAAGACATTATAGATATAATAGGAGAAAAGGTTCTTTAGTGGCGGAGGAGGTGGGACTCGAACCCACGTGAGCTTGCGCTCGCACGCTTTCCAAGCGTGTGGAATGGCCACTATCCGACTCCTCCAAATTCTCCTTATTTTACAATAACTTTTCTTGATTAAAAAGACTAATCTTTTCTTTGGCTTTTTTTAAAGCTTGTTTTTCACCCTTAAAAGCTAAAAGATTAAAAGCTTTGTCATATTCAAACCAACCGGCTTCACTCATTTCCCAATCATGATTAGAAGGATCACCTGACTTAAATTCGGCTAAGAAAAAAGAAACTGTTTTAAAGACTTTGGTTTTTTTTCCTCCCTTTTCCTGATAAACCGCTACTCTTCTGACTGGCTTTCCCTGCTTTCTTTCTTCAGACTCTATTTTCCGCTCTTTTTCTTTATTTTTTTTAAAATCAGCGTAAAAAAAGTATTGCTCTTTAAAAATAGGTTTTTTTAAAACCAATTTTCCTTTGACTCCCATTTCCTCTTCTGTTTCCCGAATAGCTGTTTCTGGCCCTTTTTCTCCTTTTTCTATCAGGCCTTTAGGCAAGACCCATTTATGGTAGCCAGAATGCTTGCCAATAAGATGAAGAATTTTAGCTTTCTCTTTTTTAAAAACAACGCACCCAGCTGAATATTCTCTTTTTAAGCTCATTTTATTTCCTTTTTAATAAATCTTTTATGGCTTTTCTAGTATAAGAATTAAGGTTCATTTTAAGAGCTTTTTTCAAAGTTGTCCAAATATAACTTTGGGCTTCTTCATTTAAAATTACTTTTAAAGAATTTGTCCGACAAGTATAGTCAATAAAAATAAAGTGTCTTTTCTTAAAAAAAGCTTTATCAAAAACCGCCTCTTGAACATTTAAAAACTCTATTTTAAAAACTTCTAAACCGGTTTCTTCTTTAACCTCTCTTTTAACCGCTTCTTCTATTGTTTCTCCCTCTTCAATGTGGCCACCAGGAATCTGGTATTTGCCCTTCCACTTATAGCTTTTTACAAGTAAAATTTCACCTTTTCTATTAAAAACTAAGGCGCCGACAATTGGACTAGGATCTTGTTTTTTTTTCATTAATTCTTTCTTTTTTCTATTGTTTTTTTAAGAAATATTGTGTCCCTGGTGAGAGTCGAACTCACATTTCCAGCTCCGGAGGCTGGCGCTCTATCCATTAAGCTACAGAGACTTAATTTTTTCTATTTTTCCTTTTACTTTTTTAAAAAATATTTTCTCTTTTTCTCTTCAAATCTTTCAATACTATATCTTAACATTGTCCGGGGCATGGCTTTAAAATGTTTTTCTAAAAACTGGGTTAACACTTTTTCATCTTTTTTACCCAATTCTCTTAACATCCAACCAACGGCTTTATGAATTAAATCATGGTTATCTTTTAAAAGAAGAAGGCTTATTTTTATGGTGTCTTTTAGCTGATTCTGCCTTAAGAAAGCATAAGTTGCTAAAATAGCAATTCTTTTTTCCCATAAATCTTTAGATTTAGCCAGCTTATATAAAATCTTTCTGTCTTTATCTAAAAAATATTCGCCTACAATCTTAGGGGCACTTAAATCAACCAAGTCCCAATTATTAATATATTTTGTATTTTTTAAATATAAAGAAACAATCTTTTGCCGCTCTTTCTCATCTGCTTGAGGGAATTTATAGGTCAGAATTAGGAGGGCCGTTAAACGATATTCATGAATTTTACTTTGCAAGAGCTTTTCTACTTTTAAAAGTTCTAAATCCTTATATTTTTTAGCTACTTTTCTAATGTCTGGCACTTTAACCCCTAAAAAAAGGTCTCCTTCGCCATATTCACCTTTACCAGTCTTAAAAAACCGGGATAGTGTTTTGGCCTGCTTATTTCTAGCCGCTTTTTTAAGTTCTTTTTTAATCTTTAAAAAACTCATATATTAAAAAGTAAATTCTTTTATATACGGCCAGTCTTCTGGCTTATCTCCTTTTCTGGCTTTAACTAGCCAAATATTATTAAACCTAAACTTTAAACCAACTAAATTAACACTTAAGGCTGCTTTTTCTTTTTTACTTATCCCAATGTCACCATAAATCAAGCCAAGATGAGGCATAAAAATGTGATTTATATCTGTCTTAAAAATATCCCTGGCTTTTAAATACAAACCAATCAAAGAAGCGTTCATATTAACCCTGACAAACACAGATTGAAAATAGGTTGAACTAAATTCAGTTTTTCCAAAGTTTGAATAAAAAGGCTTTAAGTTTTTAGTTAATTGATTTAATTTATTAATAATTTGTTTTTCTCCGCCTTGAACACTTCCTAACAAGGTCAGATGAGGAACAAAAAATGGAGTCTTAAATTTTTGACTAAACCTTTTAATTATTGCCTCAGTTTTTTTGTAAAGACTTTTTTGAGGTAAAATAACTAGTCCATAATTATATTGATTTTTACTCATAAATTATCTCCTTTATTTGTTTTTTAAATAACTTTGGCGGAGAGGGTGAGATTCGAACTCACGTGGGTTTTAACACCCCCAAGCTTTTCGAGAGCTGGTCATTTAACCACTCTGACACCTCTCCTTTAGGTGCGCCTGAGAGGATTTGAACCTCTGGCCTTCTCTTCCGCAAAGAGACGCTCTATCCACTGAGCTACAAGCGCATATTCAAAAAAATATTCTTTACGATTCTAAAGGTACTTTTTCTTGAAGCCATTCTGAAGCTCTATCTAGGGAAGTTTTTTTAGGCTTTTCCAAGGTGAGGTATTTTTCCATCGCCTTTCTAACTTCTTCTCTACCTTTGTCTTTTAAAATTAACTGGAGTCTTTTAGGAAAAACTAGAATTGTTTCTACATTTAAGATTTCCATATTCCATTTTTTAGTAAACCAGAACCTGGTTAACCACTCCCATTTATATAGTTTTTCCCCTGTTTTTATTCCCCTGGTTGTAATTTGATGCTTTACTTCTCCAGGCGGAACAGTGGCTAAAACATAACTTAAAAACATTAAGGCTAAAACCACGGCAACTAAAACCCATTCTTTAATAAAAAGGAGAATAATTACTAAAAGAAAAACAATGGCTCCCACAGTACTAAAGTATTCCCTGCCTCTTTTTTTAAAAGGCCTAATTGCTGCCTGCCAGGAAAGAATTTCTTTAAAAGGAGATGGCACCACTGACACTTCAGAAGGATTATTTTTGGTTTTTAAAGTGCTTTTTAGATCTGCAGGCATTTTTCCTCTTTTTAAAAAATTATTAAATCTTTTTAAATTTTATCAATTAAAGTCTTTAAAGGTCAATAGCGGTGGGGGTGGGATTCGAACCCACAAGCCCTTGCAGGCGCCGGTTTTCAAAACCGGTGGAATAGCCGTTATCCGACCCCACCTTAGCCTTAATTCTCTATTATATCACCCCTTGAACTAAAGAGGAAAGAAAGGATAAAATAGCTTATCTGATGAAAAAATATAGAAATCTAGTTTTAGCCGGTACTTTTGACCATCTCCATTTAGGCCATCAAGATTTTATTAAAAAAAGCGCCTTAGAAACAGATTTAATTTATCTAGGGCTTAGCATTGGTTTTAATAACAACCATAAAAAAAATCCTGCCTCGATCCAATCTTTTACCAAAAGAAAAAAGAATTTACAAAAATATTTACAAAAAGAAAATCTTTTGAAGAAAACCCTTATTTTCCCTTTAAATGATTGTTTTGGCCCCGCGACTACCTCTGTAAACTTGGAAACCATTAGTGCTACTAAAAATACTTTAACTGGTGCCAAATTAATTAATCAAACCAGGAAAAAAAACCGCTTAAAACCTTTGAAAATTAATCTTTTAGACCTTAAAAAAGACTATCAGCGGAAAACTATTTCTAGCAGCCGAATAAGGCTTGGAGAAATAAATTCCCAAGGCTTTAATTATAAAAAAAATATTTTAGCCAAAAAAAACCTTTATTTACCTAAAGATTCCCGTCAATATTTTAAAAAACCAATTGGCCAGCTTTTAAAAGGCTGTCAAAAAAATATTTCTTGGGCCAGTTTAAAAGCCTTAAAAGGCCTAAAAAACACCTCCTCTCACCCTATTATTACCATTGGTGATATTACCACTCAGGCTTTTTTACTAAATAATATTAAAACTAGCCTTAATGTAGTTGATTACCGCTGTCAAAGGAAAAAAATAGAATTCAAACTTCACCAGAAAATTATCTCCCAAACTAACTTCTATTTTAAAGCTAGAAACGAGCCCGGCACCCTATCAAATCAGGCAATTTCCAAACTAAGTCAAGCAATCCATTTAAATTTAGGTAATAAAATAGGGCTTTTAGAAATAAAAGGAGAGGAAGATCTTCTGGTTTTACCCGCAATTCTTCTTTCTCCTTTAAAAACAAAAATTTTCTATGGCCAACCCCATCAAGGCTTAGTTAAAGTTGAAGTTAATGAAAAAACAAAAAATATGGCTTTAAATTTAATTAGTAAGTTTAAGTCTTTTTAGAATCCAAAGCTAAAGTTAAACCCCAAACTTTTTTCACCCCTTTTTGTTTTAAAAGTTTAGCACAGACCCTTAAATCTCTCCCGTTTTTGAAAATATCTTTAAACAAAAACACTTCAGAAACACCTTTAAAACTTAATTTTTCATTAATCAAAAAAGCTTTATTATATTCAGAAAAGCAACTATTTTCCTTAAGTTCAGCTTGTTTTAAAATCGCTTGATCTAAAAAAGGAATTCCTAAGTTTTGAGTAATCAACCTCCCTAATAAATGGTGAGGATTAAAACCCTGGTAATTAATTTCCTTTTTTGTCATTGGCAGCGGTATAAAGATTGGTTTTCTTCTTATCAATCTAGAAAGCTCTTTGTTTTCCCCTCCAAAGCTTAAAAAAAGTTCAACTAAGGTAGAACTTAAATCTTTTAAGTAGTTTTTTTTCAGTTTTAATAAGGCTTTTTTAATAATTCCTTTATACAAAAAAATGCTAATTAAACCATCAAGAGAATTTTTGTCCTTTTTAAGACAATGGGGGTGGGTTTTGCCATATCTGGCGGGCCGAAAACAAACCGGGCAAATGGGATTTTTAACTAAACTTAATTTATTTAAACAATCAGGACAAAGATAATCTCCCCAAGTCTGGCAGGAAAGGCATTTTTTAGGAAACAAAAGGTCTTTTAACATAAACTTATTATAACTAAAAATAAAGAAAAAAGCCTATCATCTCCCCTTGTTTTATGGTATAATCTGACTTCATGGGGATGTTTGTTTCGACGGAAAGATAGCTCTTTAAAAAAGCCAGCCTCCTTTGATTAATAGGAGTAAAACAGAATCAAAAAACAACTGTCACAAATTTTATTTCTGACAAAGTAGATCAAGCAAAAGGCTTTTTAGCCTCTTTGCTTCCTACTCCAGCTTTAGCTTACGCTTAAACTGGCATTCTATTTAGCTTTTTCTAGGGAGCTTTATAGGGTGAAAACTAACCTAGAAAGCAGTCTTTTTTAAGCCAAAAAAAGATCAAGTTAAATGGCAAAATTAAGATGAATTAGGGTTATCCATTTCTCTCATCTTAAAACAAATGGATTAAGCTGGTACAACTTTTTTTAAAAAGCCTTTTCGGACAGGAGTTCATTGCTCCTCATCTCCACTTTTTTCTGCCAGAAAATCTAAAAAAACTATTTAAATTTAAATAAAAAAATGGCCCCTAAATTTGATTTAAATATGTCAAGTACCCCTTTTTTCAAGAACAAATTCTTTGACTTTGCCTGTATTTGACCGGACTGGTTTTTAGTCTGGTGACAA
>PEZT01000009.1 GCA_002773945.1 Candidatus Beckwithbacteria bacterium CG10_big_fil_rev_8_21_14_0_10_34_10
CCAGACTAAAAACCAGTCCGGTCAAATACAGGCAAAGTCAAAGAATTTGTTCTTGAAAAAAGGGGTACTTGACAACCAAGCCTTTTTGATTAAATGGAAGTTATTACCGTCTGGCCGTAGCAGTTGGTTTCTATCTCGATAGTATCCATGCTTGGCGGTAGTAAGCCACTTACCTTCTTCAATACTTCTTCTAATGCCTCTAGTGACAACATCGCTAAGCTGGTCTGAGTATTGTTTAGAAAGGACAAAGGCAATCCCAAGCAACATCTTGCCAGAAGCATTGTTATCAAAAGTAAAATTGACAAATTGAAGGTCTTTGATAATTCCCTTATCAAGTAAGTCAATAATTTCGCCAGCATCTCGCATGTTTCGGCTGAGCCTGTCTGGATGCCAAGCAATAATTCCGTCATATTTACCACCGTTAAGGTCATCAATCATTTTTCTGAAACGAGGTCTTATGCCTGGTTCTTTGGCACTTTCACTTTCCCTGATTGGCTTTCCAACCATAGTTAGGTTCCGATTCTCAGCCATTTGTTCACAATCGGCTATCTGGTCTCCAAGGCTTCGAATCTGCCGTTCTTCGCTCTCAGTGCTCTTCCTGGCATAAACAACATAGCGGAATTGAGCTGGGTCTTTAACCTCGCTCTCACCTCTGATACTTATAAGAAGATTGGCAAGGTCTGCTGGTGTATGAGCAGGTTTATCATTCATATTCGTAATTCTCTTAATTCTCAAGCTCAAAAAACAAAAGAGCTTAGTATCAGTATAACTTAGAATACACCAGGCTTACAAAAGGAAAGAGTTTGTGACAAATTGTAAGCCTTAAGTGAAAAATTAGACATTTTTTGATATAATTCAGGGCAAATATAAAACTCTGCCTTAGAAAGGAGAAGTTAAGATGAACAAGTTTGAACAATTGCGCAAATTGGCAGACCTAGGCCAAGCAATGGAACCAACAGATGAGGTTAATCTCACCTGGGAAGAACTTGCTCAATCCCTGGGAGTAAAAGTTGGTGAAGACGGAAATCTTAATGGCGTAGACATGTTTAATGCATGTCTGCAGGTTCAAAGCAACGAAGCCGTACAAGCTTTACCTACAGAACAGAGAGTCAGAGTAATTCGTAGCGTAGGAGATGCACTGAGTGCCTTACAGTCTGGAAGTTTAGAATAAACCCAACATTTTCAGGAGCAGGAAATAGGATTATTCCTATACGACATGATTATTGTCGTTACTACCTGCTCCACTTTTTTTGCTCAAAAATCATAAGTAAAGAATTGAGGAAAACGTCATAATATGCGGGTAGAAAATTGACACAGACTCTTACTTGAAAAGAGTACCCCTAAGAGTTCCTAGCCTTAAATACAACAAAACCAAAAGAGTTTAACGAAATTTAGCAAAATTGACCCTCTCAAAACACATCCCAACATATGAAAATGCCTCATTTGATGAGGGAAGTTGAAAGGCACCTAATGAGGTTCAACAACATAAAAACCTAAACCCTGCATACCCCCCATACAACAGTTCGATAACTTTTATGCTAATACAAAAAGGGTTTACTTTTTAACTACTTTGAGCTTGGGAGAGACATATTTGACTTGTTCTTCAACAACTATCTGTACATACTCACCATCTGTTTCTCGGATTACTTTAATGCGTGACTTCGGTGGCTTGTCAACTCTGGACATATTAATGCTACTCATGCTTTTCTGTACTTGGGACAAAGTAACCTTGGTTCCATCTGGCAACAAGACTTCATACTCAGACATACTTGGTGGCACATCAGGAACCGCAATCTTGGGTGTTTTAGGCTCTGAAACGTTCCCTGAGGGCTTCTGAGCTGGTTTGGCTGTCTGAGGCTTAATTTCATCTACTAAGTCAGTTAAGTTATCCTTGGCTACTTTCTGGTTCATAACTCAAGTATAGCTTTCTGGAATCCAAAGTTAAAGCACAACATGCTGATAAAAAGGTTTAACTGGAAAAGTCTGAATATGCTGATAAGTAGCCTTCAATCTCTGGTTGTACTTGGTTAAAGAATCCAATTCGCATATAATACTTTCATAAAGTTCAAGATAAGTTTCTGAACGTCGACTAAAAATAAGTTGATTATATATTTAATTTTTTAATGAAGAAAAAAAGGTTTATCCCTTGGTTTAAATGGCTTGGTTTTTTACTTTTTATTCCTTCTCTGTTTTTAAATTTATTTTTATTTTCTAAGAATAATGATTTAGAGCAGGGAATTAAAGTTTTAGGGGTAATTGACGGCGATACTTTGGTTTTGGATGGCAAAGTTAGATTGAGGTTAAGGCATTTAGATGCGCCGGAGTTGGAATATTGTGGCGGTCTTGAGGCTAAGGAGATACTGGAGTCTTTGGTTTTGGGGAAAAAGGTGGTTTTAAAAGATTCTATTTTAGATCAGCAAGGCAGGCAAATGGCTTTGGTTTATGTGGGGAGAAAATTAGTTAATGAAGAGATGTTAAAGTCTGGCTGGGCCAGATATCATCATGATCAGAGTAGTGTAACTGAGAAACTGAAAAAAGTTGGTTTAGAGGTTAAAGAGGCAGGGCTGGGTATTTTTAGTTCTCTGTGTTATCAGACTGAAAATTTAACTGAGCCTGATTGTTTGATAAAGGGGAATATAGATAAGAATTCTCCTAAGCGGCTTTATTATTTTCCCGGTTGTGCTCAGTATGATTTTACGATTGTCGAAAAGGATTTGGGGGAAGATTGGTTTTGTTCTGAGAAAGAAGCCCAAAAAGCAGGTTTTGAAAAATCCAAGAAATGTTATGGAAAGAACTATGAATAGAGAGGTTGTTGGTTTAGATTTAGGATTAGGAGAGAATCAGTTACGATTAGAATCATTGGGTTTAGATAATGGCAGCTGGGGAGTAGTTCTGGGTTTGCTGGAGTTATGGCGGGGAAATCCTAAATCTTGTGACTTTAGAACTACAGAAATGTTAGTGGAATTAGAAAGGGGTAAACCAAAAAAAGAAAGGAATGAATGGATGATTGAAGTTTATTCGCTGGCAATTGAAATATTTAAATCAGGCTAGAAATTTTATTTAAATATTTTTTTCTTTTTTTATTTAACTGTGTTAGGATAACTTAAAGGAGAAAAGATGAATTGTTATAATATTTTAATAGTTTTAATGGCTGGGGCTTTTGGCGGGGCTTTAAGAGGAACATTGGGAATAGCCAAAGCAGTGGTAACTAAGAGTAATTTTAAGATGAATTGGTCTTGGTTTTTTTTATCAATTGTTGTTTCCGGGGTGATTGGGATGTTAGCCGCCACTTTTTTTGCTGATGATTTGAGGTTAGCGGTCTTAGGCGGTTATGCAGGGGCTGATTTTATTGAAGGTTTGATAAAGTTAAAGATAAAGGATAAGATTAATTCTTGATAAGGGACTTTTGATTATATAAAATCAATTTTGCAAAAAGGAGGCCTGATGGTTGAGAAAGAAAAAGACAAAAACTATCTTATTTTAAAAGTATTAATATATTTTTTAACTACTATTTTGGTTTTTTTGGCTGGCGGTTTTACTTTTTATTTTCTCCAAACAAAAGTTTTGAATAAGTCTGAGGAGAAAAAGACTGTCCCGGCAGCTGAAAAGCAACCTGCTCCTGTTGAAGAAGGACAGGAGCAGCCAATGATTAACTCTGAGCCTGCTTCTACTAATACTTTGGAATCTAATGTTCCAGTAGTAGAGGAAAAATCAGATTTTGAGTTGATTAAAGAGGCTTTAGCAACTAGGTTTTCTAAGGATCTGGGGGCGACAACGGCTAATATTGGCAAACAAATAGGTAATTATGTTAGCGGCGGAGTTAAATTTGAAGGAGAGATTGGCGGAGCCTGGTTTTTAGCTTATAAAGGGGCTTCTGGATGGGTAATTGTTTCGGCTGGTAATGGGACTATTCCCTGCACGGACATTGAGCCTTATAATTTTCCGGTGGAATTGGTACCTGAATGCTCCAGGGAAGATGGTAGTATAGTTTATCGTTAATAAAAAAGGAGGTGAATGAGATGGGCTGTGGCGGATACGGTGGCAAAGATAAAAAATAAATATTATTTTTTTTAAAATAGATAGAAGAAGAAACAAAGATAGATGAGATTAATCTTAAATTTATTGGTTAATGCTTTAGCAGTTTTAGTGACTGGCTATTTAGTACCTGGGGTTTTAATTGAGGGGTTTTTAACGGCGGTGGTAGTGGCAATTGTTTTAGGAATTTTAAATACGACCCTTAAGCCCATTTTGGTTTTGTTGACTTTACCAATTAACTTTTTAACCCTAGGATTGTTTACTTTAGTGATTAATGTTTTGATGGTTTATTTAGCTAGTCTTTTAGTCGCTGGATTTAGTTTAGATTCATTTTTATCTGGTTTATTTTTTGCCATTGTTCTATCTTTAGTTAATTCTTTTTTTGGAACTCTTAAAAGAAAATAAAATACATTTATGAAAAATAGTTGTTGTCATTGTTTTAAGCTTCTTTCTTCAAAGAGCAGGTTTAGGATTTTTGAGTTTTTAAAGGGTTGCCGGACTAAAAAAGTTAATGTTAATGATTTAGTGAAATTAAGCTCTTTGCGTCAGCCAACCGTTAGTTTTCATTTAAAAAAACTTAAAGATAATGGTTTTTTGAAAAAGTATAAAAAGGGAAGAGAAGTCTATTGTCAGGTTTGTCAGAAATGCGTTGATTGTCCTCTGTTTAAGTAACATCCCTCTTGACACAAAGAATATATTCTGGAATAATATATAGATAGTTATCTATATGATAGAAGAAGGGGGGTGGAGTAAATGGGAGATAAAAAATGTAAATGTCCTTGTCAGTGTGGATCTTGTTCCTGCTAAGTTGTTTTTATTAAAGGCTTGCCCAGGTCGTAAAGGCGGCCGAGCAAGCTTTTTATGAAAGCAATTACTTTATAATAGTTAAAAAGCAGTTTTGAAAAACTGCTCTTTTATTATTATTTTTAAATTCTTTATATGTTTATATATTTTTATTTTAAAAGCCTTTTTTCTACTTTATCCCAGTTTATTACTGACCACCACTGATCAACATATTCATCTCTTTTATTAGCATAATCTAAATAGTAAGCGTGTTCCCAGACATCATTAACTAAAATTGGAGTAAAACCGGTTAAATGGAGCAGGTTGTGTTTTTCAATCTGAATGACCAAGAGGTCATTGTCTTTGTTTTTGACTAGTGCTCCCCAGCCTGAACCTTCAACTGTACTGGTTGTTTTAGAAAATTCATTTTTAAAATTAACAATGGAGCCAAAGTTTTTAATAAGAGCCTTTCTTATTTTTCTCATTGGTTCATTTTTAGAATTAGGCGATCTCATATTTTGCCAAAAAAGGGAGTGCATAAGATGGCCGTTTAAATTAAAGCTTAAGCTTTTTAAAACTGATTTATAGTCTATTTGTTTTTTGCCTTTTCTGGCTTTAGTTAGAGATTCTAAGGCTTGATTAGCAGCGTTAACATAGCCTTGGTGATGAATATCATGGTGGAGTTCCATAATTCTTTTGGAAATAATTGGTTCTAAAGCATTATATTTATACGGGAGTTTAGGTAAGGTAAGTTTTTTCATATTTCCTCCGGGAAATTTACTTTTTAAATAATTATTTGAATATATATAGATAGTATTCTATATAACTCATACCATATTAGTAGGAGTTAAGGGCTTTGTCAAGCGGTAATTAGATAAAGAGTAGTTTTGTTAATATAATTTTGACTGAAGAATAATATTTTAAGGTTTAGACTGGAGAATCCGGCCGCCGCCCAAACAAACATTGTTTTTATAAAAAACAGCAAATTGGCCGGGAGTAATGGCTTTTTGAGGATTTTTAAAGATAAGTTTTAATTTTTGATCTTTTGGAGGGAAAAGAATTGCTGGGGCTTCTTTTTGCCCATACCTTATTTTAGCTGTTATATTAACTTTATTTAAGGGAGGTTTAAGGCTTAAAAAGTTATATGGGTAAAGGAGAATTTGTTTTTTTTCCAAAAGCTTTAAGTTTTTAGTGACCGTTAATTGGTTTTTTAAAAGGTCAAGGCTTAAAACATAATAGGGGCCTTGGGAAAGGTTAATTCTTTTCCTCTGGCCTAAAGTGTAAAAATGAAGGCCCTGGTGCTGGCCAATTACTTTCCCTTTTTCATTAATGATCTTACCTGGTTTTTGAGGCAGCTCTTTTTCTAAATATTTTTTTAAAGAATGGTTAGCTAAGAAACAGAAGTCTTGGCTGGGTTTAGTGGTGGTTAAGAAATCCAGCTTGTTTTCTTGGGCTATTTTAAAGACCTCATTTTTGGTTAGATTAGCTAAGGGAAAGATGATGTTTCTAAGACAGTCTGGGGATAAAAAGCAGAGGTTATAGGTTTGGTCTTTTTTATTGTCTTTGGGTTTTAATAGCTTAAAAATATTATTTTTGTTCTTTTTAATTCTGGCATAGTGGCCGGTAGCCACATATTTAATATTTAGTTTATTAGCCAAATTAAAAAGCTCAGGGAATTTAATAAGCTTATTGCAAATCACACAGGGGTTGGGGGTATAGGAGTTGTTTAGCTCTTTTTTGAAATATTGGACCACTTTTTTTAAAAAGTCTTTTTCTTTATCTAGAATATGAAGAGGAATATCAAGGGTTTTAGTAATTTTATTAACATTCTCAAGTGATCTTGTCCCTCGCCACAAAGGCAGTTTTAAGTGGATTGCTTGAGGTTTAAAACCTTGTTTTTTTAAGAGGAGAAGGCTGACAGCGGAGTCTATCCCGCCGGAAACAGCCACCAGAATTTTTTTGTTTTTCTTACTTTTATTATTCATAAGAGTATTTTACCTTTTTAATAAAAGGAATTAAAATAACAATATATTTATACATATAAATATGAATTTAACCTGCTTATCCTTGACGCTTAGTTTAGAGATGATAAAATCAATTGATATTAAAAAATATCCTATAAATATAAGAAGGAAAAATGTCAGAACAAGAACAATTTAAAATTATTGTTAAAGAACCAGAAATTTGTGGGAATGATACTTGTCAACGAGTTTCTATTGAAAGTAATGGGGTGGAACTGGTAGATGGGACTGCCTATCCAGATTCAGACTATTACAGAACTTTGTGGCCAACGGCTTTATTCCCTGAAGAATTGATGGCTGAGATTGAGAATTGTCTTGGTTATTATGAGTCGCAACAAAAATTGGCCGAATCAGTTGATAAACAAACAGGAAATAATAGCAGGAATAAAGATATAATTATTGAGCTTGCTTCTAGGGAAAGCATTCGTTTGATTTCCCTAGATAAAAAAGGAAACTGTTTTAGAGAGGAATTGGAATTGCCAAATCCGTTATCTTGGGAGTCAATATTACAGGCTGCCAAAAGTAAAGCTATTTATTCAGCTAGGATAAGTAGTCGGTGGGGAAATATTGATTTTTTTCCTTCAGTTACTTTTGGAAAAAATGAAGGAAAAAGAGCAAAAACTGGGGTGTTAAGTGATTTAGGTGGAGTAGAAGGTCTGGCTCGATTTTTAACTGCTACCTCGGAAATTCCGGAAGATGTTAGTCAAAAATTTTTATCTAAACTAGCTAAATTAAAGGATTCTTCCAGGTTTGAATTAATTGATTTAAGGTATTAAATATTATATTTTATATATAAAGTAATTTTAATTAGTATTTGTTTTAAATATTTTTTTCAGTGTTTAAAATTAACTCTATTTAAGCTAGAATTATTTTATGAATAAAAGTCTGCCAATAGTTTTACCCAATGATGTTTATCATTTTTCTTTAGTGGTAATTGGTTTTGTAAGTTTTGTGATTCCTTTTTTACTGGCTGGGCCTCAGATTTTAGTAGGTAGCCTAGTTAATGCTTCTTTAATTTTATCAGTTTTGTTTTTACCTAAAAATTATTCTAAAGCAGTTTTATTTTTACCCAGTCTAGGAATTTTAAGCCGAGGGATTGTTTTTGGCCCCTTAACTTCTTTTTTAATTATCTTTCTGCCCTTTATCTGGTTTTCCAATTATATTTTAGTGACTTTGTTTAAAAGGAGTTTAGAAGAAGGAAAAAGCTTTTTTGTTTCCTTAACTAAAGGAGCTTTAATAAAGTCTTTGTTTTTATTTACAATGGCTTTAAGTTTATTTGGTTTAGGTTTAGTGCCTAAGTTGTTTTTAGGAGCGATGTCCTATTTTCAATTATTAACTGCTCTTTTAGGTGGCAGCCTGGCTTATTTTATTAAAAAATATTATGACTGATTCTCCTGAACTATCATTACTCCTGGATTTGTTGGGAAAAAAAGAAAAACTGGCGGCCATGTTAGCCCCTTCATTTCCGATTGATTTTCCTTTTCCTGATGTGATTGGGAAGTTAAAAAGAGCGGGTTTTTCTTATGCGGTTGAGGTATCAAGAGGAGCGGTGGAAACTAATAAACAGGTGGTTCAAGAATTAAAAAGTGATCCTTTAAAAAGAATTATTGCCAGCCCCTGCCCTAGTTTAGTCAGGTACATCAAAGCCCAAAGGCCGGAGCTATTGCCTTTTTTAAGCCAAGCTGATTCACCCATGACAGCTTCAGCTAAACTGGTAAGGCAAAAGTTTCCCGGAGCAAGACCGGTTTTTATTGGCCCTTGTTTAGTTAAGAAACTGGAAGCTAAAGACTATCCGGATTTAAATATTTTAGCCATTACTTTTAAGGAACTTTTTGTTCTTTTTGAAAGACTAAAAATTGATGGTTCAACTGAGGATTTTGTGACTAATTTTGATTTATTGACGGCCCACACAAGGCTTTATCCTATTTCCGGAGGTTTATGTCAAAGTGCGGGAATTAAAGAACTTTTGACAGATGAGGAATTTAGAGTGGTTTCTGGACTAGATCAGTTTGAACCAGTTTTAGATGAGTTTGTTAAAAACAAGAGCATCCGTTTGGTTGATGTTTTATTTTGTCCCGGCGGCTGTGTTGGTGGACCAGGCATAAAATCCACCGATTCTTTAGAACAAAGAAGACAAAGAGTAGTTAAATTCTGGGTCACTTATCAGTCAGCTTCTAAAGATAACCATAATCTTCAGGCGGTTTAAAACGTGGTTTCTTAAAGATTATCTTATTCATTTTTATTCTTTACAAAAAACCGGATAATGATATATAATTCAGTTTAATTATGGAAAACCTAAGTTGGGAAAGAGCGGCTGCCCAACCAATAGTTGTCAGTCAACTGGATATTATGGTAAGAGAAGGTGGTAAGCCGGCCCAATTAGCCTTAAAAGAACTTTCAGACATGGCTATGGGGGGAAATGAACAAGCTGGTCAGGCGGTTAATGAAATAGATGCTTTAGTGAATTCAGGGGGTTTAATAATTTCTTATCCTAACTTGATGGAAAGAGAACCTAGTAATAGATTTGGATTAAGAGATATTTTAACCATTATTACTCATCCTGTTTTTAGTTTAAGAGCTTTCGGGAGACAAATGGCAGTTAAAGTAGAACTTAAAGCTCCTCCTCATACTTCTACCTGGGAAGATTTTCCTAGATTACCTATTGGTCAGGCAATTAGGGCTTTAAGGGAAGCTGAGGAAGAATCAATCGGTGTAGTGCCTAAAAGTGCTTGGTCAAAAGCTGATCAAGAAAGAATGGAACAAGGTCAACAACCAAGAGGGATTCCAGAACACCCTAATGTTTAACTGTTTTTTATTAATATGTTAATAAAAATTTAAGTTTTGTATTTTTCTTCTTTTTTTTTCTTCTGCTGCTTGTCTTTTATAATTCTTTATGCCACAATGATTTAAATTATTAAACTTCTTTTTTTGCCTGTCAGAAGGGATTTTTTATGAAAGATAATAGTGGACAAAAAATACAAGCCATTAAGATTGCTATGGAGCAGATTGAAAAGCAGTATGGTAAGGGTTCAATTATGAAGCTGGGTGACGATCGGAGTGATTTAAAGGTTGACGTTATTCCTACTGGTTCAATTGCTTTGGATTTAGCCTTAGGAGTTGGGGGCTTGCCCCGGAGCAGGATAACTGAGATTTATGGACCTGAGGCTTCAGGGAAAACGACAATTTGTTTGCATGTGATTGCAGAGGCTCAAAAAAGGGGAGGGAGTGCGGCTTTTATTGATGCGGAGCATGCTTTAGATCCTTTAAGAGCTGAGTCAATTGGGGTTAATTTAGATGATTTAATTGTTTCTCAACCAGATACGGGGGAGCAGGCATTGGAAATTTGTGAGACTTTGATTAGATCTGGAGCCTTAGATGTAATTTGTGTTGATTCAGTGGCTGCTTTAGTTCCAAAGGCAGAAATTGAAGGAGAAATGGGTGATTCAATGATGGGAGTTCAGGCTCGGTTAATGAGCCAGGCAATGAGAAAGTTGGCTGGGGCAATTTCTAAATCCAAAACCGTCATTATTTTTACCAACCAAATTAGAATGAAGATTGGGGTTATGTTTGGCAATCCAGAGACTACTTCTGGCGGTCAAGCGCTAAAATTCTATTCTTCAGTCAGATTAGATATGAGGCGGATAGGAAAGATTCAGGATGGGGAAAAATTTGTTGGTTCCCGTCACCGAGTTAAAGTGGTTAAAAACAAAGTCGCTCCGCCTTTTAGAATGGCCGAGTTTGATATTATGAATGTTGGTGGGGTATCTAGAAGTGGGGGGATTTTGGATGTTGGGACAGAACTTGGGGTAATTGAAAAGTCTGGTTCTTTTTTCCGCTATAAGGGTAAGGTTTTAGCTCAAGGTCGGGAGGGAGTTAAAATTTTATTTGATGAAAAACCAAAATTAGCTAAGGAAATTGAATCAGAAATTTGGAAAGCGGTTAAGTCAAGTAAACATCCAGCAAAAGAAGTGGGGACAAAAAAGAAAAAGTAGTGAGAATCACTAAATTAAGCGCCCAAAAAAAGAAAAAATTTGTTAACCTTTTTTTAGATGGTAAGTATCACTTCTCTTTGAGCTTAGATCTGGTTTTGAAAAATGGTCTTTTTAAAGGTAAAAATTTAAGTGAAATAGAAGTAGAAAAGCTTTTTTTAGACAGTTATCAAGAGAAGTTAACCAGTAAGGCCTTGAATTTTCTTTCTTTTAGACCCAGAAGTAAAAAAGAAATTAATGACTATTTGGATAAAAAACTTTATCCCCTTCAATCAATTGAATTAAAGATAAAAACTAAGTTAAAGAAAAGGATAATAAAAAAACTAGAAAAAATTGATTTAATTGATGATAGTAAGTTTGCTTCTTGGTGGGTAGGGCAAAGGCTTCAGTTTAGACCCAAAGGTAAGGCTATTTTAAGAGCTGAGCTTTTTAAAAAAGGGGTGGAGGGAAAAATAGTTGATCAAGCTTTGACTAAAATTTCCCTTAAAGATTCTTTTTCAATGGCGAGGAAAGTGGTTTCAAAGAAAAAAAGGCTTTTTAAGGGGATGGAGGAAAAAAAGCTTAGACAAAAGCTTATAGATAGTCTTTTGAGGCGGGGTTTTGAATTTGAATTAGTCAAAAAGGTGATTGACGCCGAGACGGAAAAGTAATAAAATTGACCTTAAGAGTGATAATTGACTATTAATTTATTTATGAACGATAAAATTAATCTGATAAATCTAAGAAAACGTCTTCTATAAGGCGACTTAAAGTCGTTATCACTTCATTTTTTTAAAAATTATTAAGGGAGCTCTTTTTTAAATTACGACTATTTAGTTTTAAAAAAGATGAAATTTTATGTCATTTATAGGATCGCTAAAGGGTATTTTTAAAACTCCTTCTTCTCCTCAGACTGATAAGACAAGGGTAGGGAAAAAAGTTAAAAGTTATCCTCCCCAGAAAAAAATAGTTGTTTCCGCAAAGGATATAGTTAGAGCTGAAGTGAGAGCTAAGGAAATTATATTGGAAGCGAAAGACGAGGCTTTTAGGATTAAAACTAAAGCTTCAGAAGAAGTGAGAAAACTTAGTGAAGAAGCCTTTAAAACTAAGGAACGGATTGGTCAGAGGGAAGCGGAGATTGATCGGAAAACCGGAGCCTTGGAAGAAAGAGAAAAGCTTTTGTTTGAAAAAAACAAAGGCTTGGATCAAAACCTATCGGAGTTAGAAAAGATAAAGAAGCAACAGTTAGCTAAGTTAGAAAGAGCCGCTGGTTTAACCAGAGAAGAAGCTAAAAAATTAATTCTAAAAGCAGTTGAGAAAAAATCTACCTCAGAGATTGGAAAATTAATCAAAGAAGCAGAAGAAAAAGCCAAAGAAGAAGCTGGAGCTAAAGCAAAGGAGATATTAGTGGAGGCCATGTATCGGGGGGCGACTGATTATGTGTCCGAATACACAGTTTCTACAATTAAACTTAAAGATGAGGATATGAAGGGTAGGATTATTGGTCGAGAAGGAAGAAATATTCGGACTTTTGAGAAAACCACTGGGGTAGATGTTGATTTAGATGAAGAGGGAGTAATTAGGATTTCTTGTTTTGATCCGGTTAGAAGAGAAATTGCTAAAGTGGCTTTGGAAAAGCTTCTATCTGACGGACGGATTCAGCCGGCTCGGATTGAAGAAGTGGTGGAAAAGACTAAAGAAGATATTGAAATAATTATTTTTAAAGCGGGAGAGGACTTATGTCACAATTTAAAAGTTTATAATCTTCCCCGGACAGCGATTGAGATGTTGGGCCGGTTTAAGTATCGTTTTTCTTATGGTCAGAGCATGATTTCTCATACTTTGGAAGAAACTAAGATTGGAATTGCTTTAGCCCAAGAAGTAGGGGCTGATGTTAATGTGGTTCGTTTAGGTTGTTTGCTTCATGACATTGGTAAAGTGATTACTGATGAAGAGGGTTCTCATGTCCAACTGGGAGTTGATTTTTTAAGAAAACATAACATGCCTAAAGAGATTTTAGATTGTGTCTCTCAACATCATGAAGATGAGCCTTTTTCTTCTAAGGAATCGGTCCTAGTTTATATTGCTGATGCTATTTCTGGATCTCGACCTGGAGCCAGGTATGAAGATTATGGGGAGTATGTGGAAAGACTGGAAAAACTGGAGAGTTTAGCTAAGTCATTTAAGGGAGTTAAAGAGGCTTATGCTATTCAAGCTGGCCGGGAAGTAAGAGTGATTGTCGATCCGGACAAGCTCAAAGAAATGGCCATGATTAAACTTTCCGCTGACCTTAGGGATAAGATTAAAAAAGAGGTGGTTGTTCCTGGTCAAGTGAGAGTAACTGTTATTAGAGAAAAAAGAATTGTTGAAGTGGTAAAATAACCCAAGTGATAAAATTTTTAAAAAGGAGGTGAAGTTAGTGAAAAAGTCAGATTTAGTTGAAGTCGTGGCTAAAAAAGCCCACCTAACTAAAAAAGCCGCTAAAGAAGCAATTGAAGTTTTTTTGGATGAAGTCTCAAGACTTTTAACCAAAGGCGATAAAGTAACCTTGTCTTCCTTTGGTACTTTCAAAGTTAAGAAGGTAGCTGATAAAAAAGGCAGGAAAAGCCCGGCTGACCCAACTCCTGTTGTTCATAAAAAACACCGAGTCGTTCGCTTTATGGCGAGTAAAACCTTAAAAAAAGCGGTTAAGTAATTAATTTTGGTGTTTTTCTTGTATTGCCTTAAGATTTGTATTAGGATTCTAATACAATGATGGATTTAAAGGCCAAGCTATTTTATCTTTTAACCGTAAAGGAAAAAGTTCTTTTAGAAAAAAGGCTCAAAGTTTTTAGACTTTTAAAAACTAATTTAACTTACCGGGAGATTGCTAAAAGACTTAAGCTTAGTACGACGACCGTAGTTAATTTGAATAAAAGACTTAAGCTTAGAAAAGGAATAAGAGTTAAAACTAAACTTAAATATTCCGCGAGAATAGTTGAAAAAAAGTCTCTCCCTTGGGTAATTGGTTAAAAATGGTTTATTTTGTTTAAAAAGTTTAAAAGATTAAAATTAATTAGATGAAAAAAAATAGGCTAGAAAATAGAGGAAACAGAAAAAGAAATTCTTCCCCTCTTTGGTTGGTGATTATATTATCAGGAATAGTTGTGCTTCTTGTTTGGCTTCAGGGAAATATTAAATATCAAAAAACAATTAAGGAGTTCAATGAGGAGCTTATTAAGATAAATCAGGAAGTGGAAAAATTAAAATTGTCTAAAGAAGAAGAAATTGATTTATTAAGGGAAGAGATTGAAGACAATAAAAAGCTTAATGACTTAGAAGCCAGTCCAAGTATTAAAGAGACTCAGGCAGTTTTTGAGGCTAGTCCCTCTGAGGAGGGAAAAGAGTGACTTTGGTTTGGCTTAAAACTATTTTAAGTGTTTTTTTGGTGAGTTTAATTTCTTTGGTTGGTCTTTTTACTTTATCTATCAGACTAAGGCTTTTAAAAAAGCTTTTGAGTTTTTTGGTTAGTTTTGCTGCTGGTTCTTTATTAGGAACTGTTTTTATTCACCTTTTACCGGAGATTGGGGAAACTCAGGGTTTTAATCTTAATACTTCTTTAAATATTTTATTTGGCTTGTTGGTCTTTTTTCTTTTAGAAAAAGTTATTTGTTGGCGCCACTGTCATATTCCCACTTCTAAAAGACATCAGCATAATTTAGGGATGATGAATCTTTTAGGAGACGCTTTTCATAATTTTACTGATGGAATTGTAATTGCGGCTGCTTATATGGTTAATCCTCCGTTGGGAATTGCCACTACTATGGCAGTTGCTTTTCATGAAATTCCTCAGGAAATTGGAGATTTTTCTGTTTTGCTGTATGCTGGTTTTTCCAGGAAAAAAGCTTTATTCTTTAATTTTCTATCGGCTTTAACGGCTTTGCTGGGAGCAGTTTTTACTTTGATTTTTGCCGGTCAGAATAGGGTTTTACTAAATCTTCTGCTTCCATTTACAGCTGGCGGCTTTATTTACATTGCTTCAGCTGATTTAATTCCTGAACTTAAGAAAGATTTAGGCTTAAAAAAGAATTTTCTTCAGATTTTAGGCTTGGGCTTAGGTATTTTTATTATATTTGTAATTAAACATAATTAATTATTATTTAAAAGTTAAAATACAATTAGTTATTTTTATTAATAAAAATAGATGGAAAAAGTATTTCATATTTTATCTTTAAATCGGCTTAAAAAGCTTTATAAAACTTCTTTGGAAGGTTTAAGTCAAAAAGAGGCAGAGAAAAGAATCTTAGAATACGGGTTAAATCAATTAAAAGAGGGAAAAAAAACTTCTCCTTTAACAGTCTTTGTGGCTCAGTTTAAAGATTTTTTAATTCTAATTTTACTGGGAGCGGTTTTAATTTCTTTGTTTTTAGGGGAAACTTTAGATGGGTTAATAATTTTATCAATTGTTGTTTTGTCAGCTGTCTTGGGTTTTATTCAGGAATATCGGTCTTCTAAAGCTTTGGAAGCTTTGAAAAAAATGGCTGCTCCCGAGGCTCAGGTTTTAAGAGATGGAGTGGTAAGAAAAATATTGGCCTCAGAAGTTGTTCCCGGTGATATTTTAGTTTTAAGCTTGGGTGATAAGGTGGCGGCTGATGCCCGCCTGATTGAAGAAATTGGACTGGAAATAAATGAGGCAGTTTTAACGGGTGAGTCTTTTGGGGTTAAAAAAGAAGTAATGGTTTTAAAGGATGAAGGTTTGGGTTTAGGAGATCGCAAAAACATGATTTTTTCAGGGACAATTGTCAGCCGGGGGCATGGTCGGGCTTTAGTAGTAGGAACGGGGATGGAAACAGAATTTGGTAAGATTGCCAAGCTTATTTCCGAGGTTAAGGATGAAAAAACCCCTTTAGAAAAAAGACTGGAAAAAGTCGGCCGGGTTTTAGGAATTGGTTCAATCCTTGTTTGTGCTTTAGCCTCGCTTTTGGGAATTTTAAGAGGTTATCCAGTTTTAGAAATGTTTTTATGGGGGGTGAGTTTAGCGGTGGCGGCTGTGCCTGAGGCTTTGCCGGCGGTGGTGACTGGTTCTTTAAGCTTGGGAGTATTAAGTATGGCTCGGAAAAAAGCGATTGTTAAAAGGTTGCCGGCAGTGGAGACTTTGGGAAGCATTTCTGTTATTTGTTCTGATAAAACTGGAACTTTAACTAAGAATGAAATGACCATTAAAAATGTTTTTGTTAATGGGAAACAGGTTTTGGTTGAAGGGGCGGGTTATGAACCTTCTGGGAGTTTTCTTTTAAAAAAAGGTGAGTTTGATTTTGCTAAAGATGAGGAATTTAAACTGATTTGTCAGCTGGGGACAATGTGTAATGATGCTAGTTTGGAAAAAAAAGGCAAGGATTGGCTGATTACCGGTGATCCAACAGAAGCCGCTTTTTTAGTCTTAGCCCAGAAAGCAGAGTTTAAAAAGAAAACTTTAGAGATTGAATTCCCTCGGGTCGGGGAAATTGCTTTTGATATGGAGAGAAAAAGAATGAGTACTATTCATGAGATTAAAAACAATAAGCTTAGTAGGGATAAGTATTTGGTGGCGGTTAAAGGGGCGCCGGAAAGTGTTTTAGGGGAGGCAAAATATATTAAGGAAAATGGAGAGATAAAAATATTAACTCAAGAAAAAAAAGCTTTATTATTAAGACAAACTAATTTAATGGCTAAAAAAGCGCTTCGTGTTTTAGGAGTCGCTTATAGGGAAGTTAAAAAAGGTGAGCTTTCTAAAGATTTAGAAAATCTTTCTATTAAGGGAGTGGAAAAAGAGCTGGTTTTCTTAGGTTTAGTGGGGATGATGGATCCGCCCCGGGAAGAAGCTCAAGCGGCCATTAAGTCTTGTTTTAAGGCCGGAATTACCCCCATTATTATTACCGGTGACCATATGTTAACTACTTTAAGTATTGGTAAAAAAATTGGTTTGTTTAAGGAGAAAGATAAGGTAGAGGATGTTTTAATTGAGGGTCGGGATTTGGATAAGATGAGTGACGAAAAGCTTTTGAAAATTATTAATAAAAGGTCTTTTAGCCGGGTTTCTCCCAGTCATAAGCTAAGGATTGTTAAGCTTCTTCAGCAAAAAGGCTTTCTGGTGGCCATGACAGGAGATGGGATTAATGATGCTCCGGCCTTAAAAAAAGCTGATATTGGGGTGGCCATGGGGATTACCGGGACTGATGTCACTAAAGAAGCGGCCGATATGATTTTAGCGGATGATAATTTTGCTACCATTGTGGAAGCGATTAGAAAAGGAAGAGAGATTTATGACAACATTAAAAAATATTTGTTTTATTTACTCCGGTGTAATGTGGGTGAGATTCTGGTTTTAGGAGGCGGGTTTTTATTAGGCTTCCCGCCGGTTTTATCAGCCGTTCAGATTTTGTGGATTAATTTAGCCACTGATGGCCTGCCCGCTTTAGCTTTAGGAATGGATCCGCCGGACCCTGAAGTTATGAAAAGAAAGCCTCAAGATCCCAAGGTTAGTATTTTTTCCAAGAAAGCGGTTTATCTGATGTTTATATTAGCTTTTAATATGGCTTTAGTATTGTTGCCTCAATTTAACTTTTTTTTAAAAAGACATAATTTAGTCAGAACCCAGACGATAGTTTTTATTACCATGGTTCTAATGGAGATGCTAAATGCTTATAATTCTAGGAGTGATGGGTCTTTACTAAGGATTAAAGTTTTTAACAATAAGTGGTTGAATTTAGCGGTTTTATTATCTTTAGGAAGCACGGTTCTAATAGTTCAAAATCCTTTGTTAAGTAAGCTTTTTAAAACAGTTGGTTTAAGCTTAAATGAATGGTTATTGGCTCTTTTATTAAGTTTATCGGCTATTGTAGTTGGGGAGATGGGAAAGTTAAGTTTGAAAGACAAAGTAGCTTGAAAATAAGGGTTAATAGATTATGGGTTCGAGTCCTTTAGGGGGAGTTTGATATCTTTTGGTGTGTTTATTTGCTATTACTTCCTCTGTTATAATTCCTTTATGAAAATTCAAGTTTTGGGTTCGGGTTGTGCGACCTGCAAAAACCTATATGAAATAACAAAAAAGGCAGTTAATGAAATGAAACTGGAAACAGAGGTTGAATATGTTACTGGAAATGAAGGAACACAAAAGATTATTGAGCTTGGAGCGATGAGCAGTCCAGTATTAATAGTAAATGGTTATATCGCTATGACGGGATTCACGCCTGATGGTGAAGCAATAAAAGAAAAGATTAAAAAGACACTAGAAATTAAATAACTTATGGATATATTTGCTCCTATTCAATCATTAGCCGATGTTGTCACTTTTCAATGGTTGAGAATAACTCCCGATACATACTCTGCCAATGCAGTTAATTTCTTTATTTACGATGTCATAAAAATAGGATTTTTACTGATTGTAATTAACTATATTATGGCAATTACCCGTTATTACTTTCCGATGGAAAAGATAAAAGATATTTTGACTAAAAGACGGTGGTATGGATTAGATTATTTACTGGCCGCTTTATTAGGTGTCATTACTCCATTCTGCTCTTGTTCGTCAATCCCTCTTTTTATTGGTTTTCTATCCGCTGGTATACCTTTAGGAATTACTTTTGCCTTTCTTATTAGTTCTCCCTTGGTAAATGAAGCGTCTCTTTATTTGTTTCCAACGGTATTTGGCTTGAAAGCCACTATTTTATACAACTTGATTGGAATGGGTGTCAGTATTTTGGGCGGAATGTTAATACAAAGGCTTAATATGGAAAAATATATCCAACCAGAGTTTCTCAAGTTAAAATCAAAAAAACAGATTGAGATTGAATATAACAATCAAAAAGTTCCTTTCAATAATTTGATAAAACACTGGACAAGTGAAGCGATGGATATTACCAAGAAAGTCTTTCCTTATGTTGTTTTGGGGGTTGCAATTGGAGCGTTAATCCATGGATTTATTCCAGAAAATTTAATTACCAAATATTTAGCTATCAAAAGCTGGTATGTAATTCCTTTAGCTACCTTAATGGGTGTTCCTCTTTATGCTAATTCAGTAAGTGTGATTCCTGTTATAGAAGCATTGGTGGGAAAGGGTATTCCGATGGGCACTGCCCTGGCTTTTATGACCTCAACTGTCACCTTATCGTTTCCAGAAGCATTGATATTAAAAAAACTAATGAAGTGGCCTCTTCTTGCAACTTTTTTTGGGATAACTATTTTGGGAATTATGTTTATTGGTTATTTATTTAATTTCCTTTTTTAGGTGTAAGTAGGTTGCAATTGGAGCGTTTCAAAAACTGCCTTGATGTTTTGGAAGGTAAAGTTAACCTCTAAATTACGGTTGCAGAATAAATCCTTTAGGGGGAGCCAGTCCCTACTTACCCTAACTTTTTTGCATTTTTGAATTCTTCTTGCACTTTATAAAACCCACCAACTTGAGTAGAATGAACATAATAAGAATTCTTAAAAATTAGGAGGTGAAAATTATTAAGAAAATAATAACAATTTCAGTCATTTCATTAGCCATTCTTGTCTTGCCATCTTTTGTTTTGGCTCAAGGGAAACAACAAGGACAGGGAGTCCAGCAACAAGACAAAGTTCAAGACTCCACTACCCATGAGGATGAAACTGTAGTTTCCCCTCAAGGCAATCAACAAAATCAAGGAGAACAACAAACTGGAACAGGAAATAGGGGTATAGAAACTGCGATTCAAAACCTGAATCGGGTGACCGAACGCAACAATGATCCGGAAGTTGGAGAGCAGGTTAGATCTATGGTTCAAAATCATGAGAGGGTGCAAACAAGAACCAAGACAGCTTTGCAGCAAATGAGTCAAAGAAACAAAGCAGTTAAGTTTTTGCTTGGCCCTGACTATAAAAATGCTGGTCAAGTAAGAAGTGACGTAGTTGGTTTAAGAAATGACATTAAAAAACTTGAGCAGATTAAGGAAGGCTCTTTGCCAGCTGATGCTGGAGATGTTCAGGGAGCTATTGATGAACTACAGATTGAAGCTGATGAACTTGAAACCCAATTAGAAGAACAGTTATCAGGTTTTAGTCTTTTCGGTTGGTTAGCTAAATTGCTTGCCAATTAAGTAGTTAAAAACTATAAAGGGGGTGAAAAAAATATGAAGAAATTAACAATTCTTTTGTTTACGGTTTTTGTTACCGTTGTCTCTGCTTTTATTTTATTTACTCAAAACCAAGTTTCTGCTGAAGGTAAAAATGACTTTGTGACAGGAGAAATTCTGGTCAAATTCAAAGACTCAGCTAGTCTAAACGAGGTCAGTGAAATCCATAAGAAGCTAGGTGGCAGGGTAAAAGAGATTATTCCTGGAATTAATGTTCAGGTAGTAGATATGGGAGGTAAAGGTGTGGGTGAAGCAGTTTCAGCTTATGCTAGAAATAGTCGGGTTGAATATGTTGAGCCTAACTATATTGCCCTAGCTTTAGTTAATGACCCTGAATTTGAAAGGCAATGGGGATTAAACAACACGGGTCAAAAAACCTGTAACACAGTAGGTGATATTTGTGTAGAGGGCATTCCTGATGCAGACATAGATGCTCCAGAAGCTTGGGGTATTACTACAGGTAGTCCAGAGGTCAAAATAGCCATTTTAGATTCAGGAATTGACCAAGACCATCCTGATTTAATGGGAAAGGTTGAAGTAAATGTTGAATTTACCGACAGTGAGACTTCTAATGATCTATATGGACATGGGACTCACGTTGCTGGAATAGCCGCGGCAGACACTAATAATGAGATTGGTGTAGCTGGAGTTGGATACCAGTCAACACTAATGAATGTTAAGGTTTTAGGTGATACTGGCTATGGTGCTTATTCATGGATTGCAGAAGGAATTATCTGGGCTGCAGATAATGGAGCTGATGTTATTAACCTAAGCTTGGGTGGATCAAGAAAGTCAGTTACTTTGGAATCTGCGGTCAACTACGCATGGAGTGAAGGACTTGTGGTTGTGGCAGCTGCAGGAAATAGTGCTAATCCTAGTAAAACCTATCCAGGATATTATGATAAATGTATAGCGGTAGCAGCAACGAATAATAATGATGTAAAAGCATCCTTTTCTAGTTATGGCAGCTGGGTAGATGTAGCAGCGCCTGGGGAAAATGTCTATTCGACCTTCCCAAACCATCCTTTCTACCTGCAAACAGTATATGGTAGGTCAAATAATTATGATTTTGGCAATGGGACATCGATGTCCACTCCTTATGTTGCTGGAATAGCTGCTTTAGTTTGGGCTAAAGACCCAGAATTAAGCAATCAGGATGTTAGAGACAGGATTGAAAAAACAGCAGACGCAGTTTCAGGTACTGGTAGTTATTGGACATGGGGAAGGGTGAATGCATGTAATGCAGTTGGGGGAAATTGTTCAGGAGAACTATCTCCTACACCAACTCCAGAACCTAGTCCAGAACCAACACCAACACCAACACCAACACCCCAACCAGACGCTTGTTATAGCTACTGTTTTAAGAGGGTTTGTGATGGAGTATGCCATCCAGTAAAAGATTTACCTGGTTGTCCTGACTGTGATGAGTAAAAGAATAAATTTACTAATACTGTCTTTGGTATTCCTAGTAGGAGTTGGGGGTGTAATGGTTTTTCGGCTTTGGCAGGTGGAAAAAATGCCCGTTGCTTCTTTCTCCCCGCAACAATCTTCTTTTAATCTTAAACCTCCCACTAAGGCTCTTAAAGGAGGATTTTTAATAATTGATGGCAATGTTAAAAAAGAACCTAGAGATAAAGAAGAATTTGAAACCGTTGAAGATGTGGGAGGAGTTTTGATTGAGGGGGAAAAAATAGCCACTGGGAAAAAATCTCAGGCGACTATAGAATTCCCTGATTTTATCAGGATTGATTTAGGTTCAGATACGGAAATAGGGTTGTCTAACCTAATGTCTGATAATTTCCTTATAAGTCAATTATCGGGTTTTGTTACCTACAGACTTTTAGGAAACAACAACACTTTTTCTGTTCGCAGTCTTCATGCTTTGATGTCTTTTGAGCCTGGAGAAAGTGAGATTACAGTTGAGGAGAGTGAAATTGTAGTTAGAATTTTATCTGGCAAGGCAAAGCTGGCCTTAGTGGATTTAGATAACGAAACTCATGTTTGGGAATTAAATGAAGGAGAAGAGATTTTAGTTGATGATGGGGAGAGAAGGGTCGAAATAAAATAGTTTTTTGTAAGTCTTTAGTGGTTCAAGAAGGTTTTCTCCCTCGTAACCAAGCGCCCATAAAGCTACACCAGCAATTTTATGCTCTTTGGCTAGTTTTAACTTTTCTCCCAGGGACTGTTCATCTTCATAATAAATTTGGTGGAAATAATCCCCATCTTGGAAAATAATATATGGTTGTTTAGCCTGCTCATCATAGGCCTTAGTGCAGTTGTTACACGAAGCTAACAATTCTGCAATTCTTCTGTTACTAGCAGTAGCGCTACCACTAGGAATAGTCGGTGCGCCAGGCTTATTGCTAATGGTTTCCCACTCGTAACCATATAAAGGAATACCGAGAATAATTTTTTCCCTAGGAATTACGTTTAAGGCCTCTTTTAACACCGTGGCTACATCAAACTCTCTGACTGCATCTGCTCCTCCTATTGGAGCAACGGGGCCAGCAATATAGGAGTAAATGTAGTGGAAATCATAAGCCATCAAAACAATCCTATCTGCAATTTTGGCAATTTCTTCTACGTTGATTAATCGGGGTTGGACTAAAGATATTGGGGGGACTTCAACTGTGAGGGTGCCTAAATTGTTTTTATCAATCCCACTTTTAACTTCTTTGATAAAAGCAGTGTATTGTTGCTGGCTAGATTCGGAGGCTACTTCAAAGCTCTCAATATCTAGATTAAGGTCAGTAAAAGCATATTTTTGCATGATTGGCATGGCATCGTTAACCAGGTTTTGGGCGTGTTTTTCTGGTTCTTTTAGTAAAGCACTGATACTGGCCTCGTTGCTATTATGAATTAAAAGGGAGAGCTTTAAGTTGTTATTTTTAGCTTGTTGCAGTTTTTCTTGGAAACTGTCGTTTTTTAATGTTGTCCAGCCAGGTTCTTCCTCCTGGGGGTTAACTAGCTTAACAATTGTCCCGTCAGTATCAAGAGTTAGGCTAAAGTAAGTAAAAGTGTTGATGTATTTTTCATAAGGCTTGTCCGCTTTTTGTAGAAGCCAAAAAGGCTGGAAGCCAATGATTTGCGGCTTTTTAATACCCAGGGTTTTATAAAGTTGGTGGTCAAAATTAAGGGAGAGGTTGGCAATAAAAAAAAGAATGAGAAAACCAAAAACGGTGCCGATAAATAGAGCAGTAAAAGTTTTAATAATGAGAAAAAGATTTTTAGACATATTAGTATTTTACAATAGTTAGTTATAAAATTCCGTTACGGAATGCTTTTAACTGACTGTTTTATAAGAAACATTAGCTTGAGTGGCAATTCTAATTATTTTAAGCTAAGCTATTTATTCAGTTGTTTCTCAGTTTTGTTTTCTGTGCTTTTTTTGTTGAAAGAATAGTACTTATTAAATTGTATTAGTTATTAAACGGGTTTTTATTTTAACTATGAATAAACGGACTGCATTTTTATTTATTATTGTTTTTACAGTTGTTGCTGGGGTTTTTACTTACCTTAATGTTTCTAAGCGCAGTAACATAGTAAGTAGTATTCTACCTTCTAATCCAGAAAACTATGGAGGATTAACAAATCAGCCCAACCCTTTGTCAATTGAATATATGCGGGAGCAAGAATATCCAGGGAGTAAGATTGTGATTGAGCAGACGCTTCCACCAGGTTCAAACTACGACAGATACATTGCTTCTTATAAATCAGATGGATTGAAAATTTATGCGCTTTTAACGGTTCCGCAGGGAGAAAAACCTGAAACGGGCTGGCCAGTGATTGTTTTTAACCATGGCTATATTCAACCAGAGCAGTACCGAACTACGGAAAAATATATTGCCTATACTGATGCTTTTTCAAGAAATGGCTACATTGTTTTTAAGTCAGACTACAGAGGACATGGAAACTCAGAGGGGAATTCTGAATTTCCCGAGTATTCACCTGCGTACACCATTGATATTCTTAATGCTATTTCTTCACTAAAAAGATTTGAGGATGCAGACCCAATGAAAATTGGGATGTGGGGGCATTCCATGGGTGGAACCATAGTGATGCGTTCTTTGGTAGTTTCCAATGATATTAAAGCGGCAGAAATATGGGCAGGAGTAGTTGGCACTTATCAAGATTTGGCAGAAAACCACCATGGCAGATATGCCAACAGACCTCATCCATCACCAGAACCTGGAGAGCCAACCAGACGACCTAATGGTAGAACATTACTGGCTGAACAATATGGTGATATAAATACTAATCCTAAGTTTTGGGCTTCAATTGACCCAATGTCTTTTATAAAAGATGTGACTGCACCAGTGCAGATTCAACATGGAACAGCTGATGAAGAAGTGCCTTTGGTATTAAGCGAGAAATTGAATACAGCTCTTAGTAATGCAGGTAAAACTGTTAAGTTCTATACTTACGAAGGGGATGACCACAATCTTTCATATAATTTAGATATAGCTCTTCAGCGTTCAGTAGATTTTTTTGATAAGTATTTGAAGAATTAACAAGTTGCATAAGTATACTCTTTAGCCTGTATAGAAGTTCGACCATTTTCTATTACCCTGAGCAGGCATATTGAGTTTTTCAAATAGAAACTTAAGGCTATTTAAATCAAATACAATCTTAATCTTTTTATTGCAGAACCAGTCCTTTAGGGGGATTAAATATCCTATAATATTTGAATACTTTATTTAGTAATTTGTGATATAATAATTATTAGTATGAAACAGATAACTATCAGTGCTTATTATTGGCATTATACCTCTCTTAGGGGGGCTGGTAGTTTTGTGGTTTAAAAACCTAATTTAAAGGAAAAATAACTATCCAACCTCCCAAACGGGAGGTTTTTTAATGGAAAAAATATGAATAAAACACAATTACCAAGTTTTAGAAACCTATATGCTTTCGGTAAGAAATTACCGATAGATTTGTCGTTGAGCGAAAACCCTCTTGGGTGTTCACCTAAGGTTTCTAGGGTTTTAGAACAGCTAACCCAAGCTGACTTTTTTGATTATCCTGACCCGGATTGCAATCAGCTCAAGAAGGCCATAGCTAAACGATTTCAGATAAAAGTGGAGTGTATTTTTGTGGCTAATGGTTCGGAAGCAATAATAAAGCTCTTACCTCAGGTTTTACTAAAACCAGGAGATAAAGTAATTATTCCCAAACTCACTTTTCCTATGTTTGATGTGGCCTCAAAAATGAGTAGAGGGAAGGTTATTTCTTCAGAGATGACGCCTAATTTTGATATTGATTTAGATGATGTAAAATCCAAGATAGATAAGAATACAAAGTTGATATTTTTGTGCAACCCCAATAATCCTACTGGCAGAGTGATTTCAAAGAAAAAAATAGTTGATTTTGTTCAATCCACAAAAGCAATTGTAGTAGTTGATGAAGCCAATATAGAATTTGGAGGAAAGACAGTTATTAGAGAAGTGAATAGGTTAAAGAATTTAATAGTTTTAAGGACATTTTCAAAAGCGTTTGGATTAGCAGGATTTAGGATAGGTTTTTGTGTTGCTAGTAAAGAAATAATCCAATTATTAGAACAAGCAAGTCAACCATTTCCTGTATCAACTATTGCTGAAAAAGTGGCATTAATGGCTTTTAAAGATACTAAGTTTATAAAAAAGACTAGGGAATTTATGAATGGTGAGAGAAACTTTTTAAGCCGTGAATTAGAAAAAAGAAGTTTTAAAGTAATTAAATCTCAGGCTAATAATTTGTTAGTGAAAGTATCAAGTCCGTCGTCAAAATTTATTGACAAGTTAAATGAAAAAGGAGTATCTGTCGTAAATGGTTCATTTTTTAATCTTGAAAAAGCTAGTTTTATTAGGGTAAGTCCACGGTTAAGGAAGACGAACAAGAAATTTATAGAAGTTATTGACAAAATACTTGCTAAATAAAATTAGCCAATTGCCTTTTTAGATATAAGTTGGTTGTAGTTGAAGTGTTTCAAAGACGGCCTTAATGTTTTTAAGCCTAAAATCAAACTCTAATTTATGGTTGCGGAATAAGTTCTTTGGGGGGAGCCAATCGGAACTTAATATACCCAATAACTTCAGGCAAAGACTAGCCTTAAATCGCCTTTAATAGAATTCCTTAGTTGAAAAGGAACTGTCAAAAAGCACTGCCTGGAATTTCCCGGTCTTAAGTTCTGGACTTAGATTGAAAAGACTATCATTTTGTCCTATAATACTTGTCCATGGATTTAGAACGTAGAGAAAAATTCTTCCAGCCGGTTAAGTTAACCCCCACACAAGAACAAGTAGCTCAGGTAGTGGTTGATAAGCTAACCACTACTGGGGACGAACAGCTATTTTTAATACTTGAGGGGTTGAGCGGTGTTGGCAAAAGCACTTTAATTGATAAGATTTCGGTTGATATTGGCAGAAATAATGGAAAAGTTGTAAAACCCTTAGATGTTATTTATCACCACAGTGAAAAACCTATAAAGAACTGGAGAGGTCACTTTGTAACTATGGCTGTCCCTACGGAATTAGAGGACATCTTACAAGCCGCCACGGAACACCTTTCTGAACTTAGTGTTGTACAGGTAGTTTTGCCGGCTATGGATGAGTCAGAAATTATGTTTGTGATTAAAAGTTTAAAGAGGGATAGCAAAAGAAACTTGTCAGATAAAGAAATAGCTACTTATTCTTTGGGAATTCCTTATCTTGCCTGTCAACTAAGTACTCCAGGATTGACTGAAAGTTCTGCGGCCAGAGTATCCGCGGGATATTTATCACAAAGTCTTAGGAGAAGACTTGATACTAAAGATTTTTTTAAGGTTACTGAGAGATATTTAAAAATTGCACCTAATAGTGATGTCCTTTCTGCAGTAAAAGAGATTAGAAGGAGCCTTTTCGGAGGAAGAAAAATTTACGATGAGTTATATCACGCTTTTCGTATACAATCTGAACTTGAAAGTCGAGGAATTGTTGAAGAAAGCCCGCTATTTGTTTGTCCTGAGAGTGAAGAAATTTACAATGCCATGCTAAAAAAAGGTGAAGATGCTTGGATAGACATTTATGTACCATTTCTCGGACAATCAGACTTTGACTGTATCCAACAATCTGTTGGTTTTTATGAAGATGTTTGGGATGGGACTTACGACCAACATTTTGCTACTAGAACTAACATGTTTCTTGCTGATTATAGAAAAACACATTTTTGGTCAAGAAATCCACAAGGGATTGAGTTTACAGATAGAGATGAATATGCAAAAAGCCAGATACAAGAGCTGGTTAGAGAATATGAGGATAGAATAAGACAGGCTGATTTAAGTGTTAGGGATAAAAGTAAGACAGGAACCTTTTTAGCACATAGTCATGACCACGGAGGATTGGTACGTAACCCAGTCAGTATTGGGTGGATGCTTGAGAGCCTATTACAACAAAAAGGAGTACCCTATTTTGTTCATAACCGTATTTTAGGTGCAGATTACATATATAATCCAGAAATCAATAAAATAGAAATTCTTTAAGAGAGTCTGTCAAGTTAATACATGCTGAACCTGTAATTTCCCTGTTTCCTCTCTCAATTCCTGCACCAGCTTAAAATCCTGAAAGACTTGAATTATCTGGTTGAATTGCTTGGTTATATTAAAGTTACGCTCTTCGAGCCAGTAGAATTGAAATTACCTTCCTTTTGAATCTTTAGGCTTGCGTAGAGTAATTTAACATCACTTAGGTTATAATCAAACTTAACCTTTCGGTTGCGGAATAAGTCCTTTAGGGGGAGCAAGTTTATAACTTAATATAATCAAAGTTATTAGTATTAAGATTATTTTAACCCCTGTCATTTTATTAATTATTCAGATTTTTTTTAAAGTATTTTTTGCTATTTGTGCTAGTAATGCATATACTGCAGTATTATAATAGTATTTAATAGGAGTATTTATGAAAGATTTTAAATCAGACAATAGGTCTAGAGACAGAAGAAGTTTTAGCGACAGAGATTCAAGAAGACCTTCATTACATAATGCAGTTTGTGATGAATGCGGTAAGGATTGCCAAGTACCTTTCAGACCAAGTGGTGACAAGCCAATATATTGTAGTGATTGTTTTGGGAAAAAAGGTGGAGGTAATGTTAATAGGTCTAGAGACAGAAGAAGTTTTAGCGACAGAGATTCAAGAAGACCTTCACCAGGTAATATAGATAGTCGTAGTATTTTAAAGCTGGAAGAAAAAATTGAAATTCTAAATATTAAGCTTAATACAATTATTGATTTACTATCATTAGCTGAAGGTGGGGAATTAAAGTCAGTAAAGAAAAAGACGAAAAAGAGCAAAAAATTAACAAACAAGAAAGCAAACAAAGTTATTAAAGTGTTAACACCAGTTAAGAAAAAAGACATTAAAGAAAAAAAGCTAAAGAAAAAGTAGATTCTTTTTAAGAACTTGTTTGACTTCGTATAGACTAATTTTAATTTCTATTTTATGGTTGCAGAATAAGTTCTTTAGGGGGAGCCAGCTTTGGAAGTTTAGTTTCTTGGATTTTTTTAATTTTTTAATTTGATAGAATCATTCTAGGCTAGTTATGATCTACAAAAACAAAACTTTTTCTAAAGAAGAACTTAAGGGTCAAGATTTTAAGGGTGATTCTTTTATAAGTTGTAAATTTTTAAAGACTAATTTAGATTTTAGTAGCTTTGAAAATTGTAAATTTAAAGTTTGTGATTTCTCGGGGATCTATTTTAGAATAACCAGTTTTTTTACCTGCTCTTTCCCTGGAAGTAAATTAAGCAATTTAGATTTTACTGACGTCCTAATTAAAAAGTGTGACTTTTCCAGAGTTGTCATGGTGAATTGTATTTTCCAGCAGTTAAAAGAGGGTAGTAAGTATAGGAGAAAGAAGTTTAATTTAAAAGGTTGTAGGTTTGATTTAGCCGAACTTCCAAGAACTGTTTTTGCTTTTTGTAATCTTTCTAAAGTTAGCTTTAGAAAGGCCAATCTCAAAGAGGCTATTTTTGAGGAATGTGACCTTGTTGAGACTGATTTCTCTGGAGCAAATTTAGCGGCGACCGGTTTTGATAACTCTAAAATTGATAAGACAATCTTAGATCTTAATGGTTTTATTAGTTTTGGTAATTCAAAAGGCTTTGTTCTCAGTCAGCAAATGGAGAGCTAGCTTTCAGTTTAACCATTAAGAGAGATTTAATAGGACAAAGAGGTTCTGACTTCTTCTATTGCGGGGAGCCAATATCCTATAATTAGACAGTAATAATTAGATGTGTTATAATTCTTTTTATTAAGCTTTAAATATTGATCAGAAGTTAATTCTGATTTGAGTCGGTTTATTTGGTTTAGGTATTTATATCTTCCCCTTTTTTAATCGTCTCCATTTATTAAAAGCCATTAGGATAGTAAAAAATGAGTAATTTTAATCGTGGTTATTCCCGTGGTTATCGCAGGAATAATAATAGGTCATTTGACAAATACCGACCAAATAGATCTGGTGGTCGGGGTAGATATCAAAATAAAGGTATTTTTTTAAACCCCCTGATGTTTGTTAGAAAAGCAGTTGATGTTATTGAAGAACCTTATCTAGTCGTGAACAGTTTTTCTGATTTTCCCTTAAATGAAACAGTTAAAAAGAATGTTTTGAGGCGTGGTTATGACGAGCCAACTCCGGTTCAAGATCAGGCAATCCTGCCTATTTTAGAAGGAAAGGATCTTATTGGGATTGCTAACACTGGGACTGGAAAAACAGCCGCTTTTTTACTGCCTTTGATTACTAAAGTGGCCAAAGATAGAAGCCAAAAGGTTTTGATAATCGCCCCTACCCGAGAACTAGCTTTTCAGATTCAAGATGAATTTAAACTCTTTAGTTTGGGGATGGGGATTTACTCAACTTTATGCATTGGAGGGGCTTCATTAAATAATCAAGCACGAGAATTATATAGGCGACCAAATTTTGTTATTGGCACTCCTGGAAGAATAAAAGACCTAGTAGGACGGCGGATCTTAAATCTTAATTATTATGAAAACGTTGTTTTAGATGAGGTTGATCGGATGCTGGATATGGGCTTTATTCATGATATCCGTCACCTTATTTCGTTTTTACCCAAGAGCCGTCAGTCTTTGTTCTTCTCTGCCACCATACCAGAGGAAATAAAAACGGTAATGCAAGATTTTTTGGTTAACCCTATAACGGTGGCGGTAAAAACCGGCGCCACTCCTCAAAATGTTGATCAAGATATAATTAGAACTCAGGGTAAAAACAAACTGGAAATTCTTCATGACTTATTGATTAAAGAAGAATTTAAAAAGGTATTGGTTTTTGGTCGAACCAAATGGGGAATAAACAAACTTGAAGTAAATCTAATTAAGAGAGGTTTTAGAGCCGCAGCCATTCATGGTAATAAGAGCCAGGGACAGAGGTTAAGGGCTTTAAGGATGTTAAGGAATAATGAGGTTCAGATTTTGCTGGCGACCGATGTGGCTTCCAGAGGGCTTGATATTGAGAATATCACCCATGTGATAAACTATGATGTTCCAGAAACATATAATGATTATGTTCATCGGATCGGTCGAACAGGAAGAGCGGGGAAAAAGGGAATAGCCTTAACTTTTATTGACTAAGTAAGTTTTTAGACTTGTTTTTAAAATGAGATTAGCTGGAGTAGTTTAAGGCCTTCAAAGTATTTTGTTTTTTAATATAAGTTTTTTTAATTCCCTAAAATTTTTAACAATTTTATCAGGGTGACTTTCTTTAAGTGTTTGTAAATCATAAAATAAATCATATCCTTTTTTATAAAATAGAACCGTTTTACATCCTTTGGCTTTCCCCATAAGAATATCACTTTTACTGTCTCCAACTACGATTGTATGTTGAGGCTGAAGGTTAAGTTTTTTACAGGCTAGAATTACTGCTTCGGGATTGGGCTTGGGGTTTTTTACATCATTAAAGCTAATAATGGGATTAAAATACTTTTTTAAATTGAGCCTTTTAATCATTTTATCTACATACCATCTGTAGGCAAAGCTAATAATGGCTAAATTTATTTGTTTTTCAACACATAAATTTAGAGTTTCCAAAACATTATTAAATAGTTTTCCTTCTTTAAGGTGTCTTTTTAAACCAGTAAAATATGTTTTTTTAAACTGTTTAGTTTTATCAGGTATATTTAGTTTCTGACAGATTGCTGCTTCAGTTTTTCCAAAACAAGTGCTGGCGACTTCTTTTTTGGGAAAAGTAAAGCCTTGTTCTTTAAGCGCGAGATCATAAGCTTTAATAAATAATGGAAGACTGTTGATAAGAGTGCCATCTAAATCAAAAAAGATAGCTTTAATCATAGGTATATTTTAGCATATCCAGTTTCAAGCAATTAAATTAAAAACAGAAAATAAACGCTTTAATTTAATTAATCTTTGATTCAAATTTTATTTGGAGGATAGGGGCAGATTTGGTATAATTTTAAAATGAGGCATTCTTTAAAAACTGGTTTAAGTTTTGGTGTGACTTCAGGAATAATTACTACTTTAGGTTTGATTGTTGGTTTATATACGGGGACTGGTTCTAAAATCGCTGTTTTGGGAGGGATATTGACTATTGCGGTGGCTGATGCTTTTTCCGATGCTTTGGGGATTCATATTTCTGAAGAATCAGAAAATGTTCATACCAGCAAAGAAATTTGGGAAGCCACTCTTTTTACTTTTTTAACTAAGTTTGCTTCGGCAATGACTTTTAGTCTGCCATTTTTATTATTTTCTTTGCCAATAGCAGTTAAGGTGAGTATTGTTTGGGGACTGCTTTTATTAATAGTTTTTAATTTTTATTTAGCCAGACAGCAAAAAGAAAATCCTTTTAAAGTAATAGGCGAACATCTTTTTATTAGTTTGGTGGTAATTATCATCACCAATTTTATCGGTAACCGGATTTCTTCTATATTTAGCTCTGATTAAAAGGAGTTATAAAATCTAAAGAAATTTGGTAAAATTAATTCTAGCTTCAGGTTTTTTAGAAACTGCCCTTATAATAAAGGTAGACTTTATACTTATAAAATAGGTATTAAAAATGGAAAAGGGTGATTTAATTATTCCAAAGGAGAAAATAAGTAGGTTTACTATTAAAGATATTCCTGCTTGGCCAGGGATGTTAGATCAGTTATGTTATTTTAATAAAAACGAGGATAGAAGTCAGATATTAGGTTCAATTCCTTCCAATTTATTGGAAGCCCATGCCCGGTGGGAGGTGGTGAGGCATAATCCCCCCTTGTTATCCTTACCTAGTGGTAGAGGAACAGGTTTTGAAGGCTATTTGGTAGGAAACTGTTGGGAAGGTGAAGAAGCCTTAGAAATACTAGAGAAATTAGGGGAAAATGTGCTTAATAATTTAGTCAAGTTATATCAACATGATCAGGACAGATTAAATCGGATAGTAAATTGTTTATTTATCAAAGATAAATTTTCATTTAAGGAATTATTTGAGTTAAACAGTATTTTTGGGGCTTTGCTGGGTAGAATGAGAGCTGATTTATTAAGAAATGATAATTTTGAAGGTCAAAGATTTAGACAGGAAACAATAAAAATAGTCCAAGGGGGAATAATAGATTATCGTTTGGAAGATAATAAGCCAGTGGAAGAAATAGAAATAAAAATGGAAAGAAAAGATAATTTTAGCCCGTTACTTCTTAAAAATGGGGAAATAAGTAAGGAACTTACAGTAATTAGAGAAATTGGTAAAGTAGGCGAGCCATTGGTCCGAACTTGGCTAAATAGGTGCTTAAAGCATGAATATCGGTAA
Organism: Candidatus Beckwithbacteria bacterium CG10_big_fil_rev_8_21_14_0_10_34_10; assembly: GCA_002773945.1. Taxonomy (GTDB): domain Bacteria; phylum Patescibacteriota; class Microgenomatia; order UBA1400; family UBA1400; genus 1-14-0-10-34-10. The sequence continues at coordinate 32,680 of PEZT01000009.1, forward strand.
AAAGATCCCTAAAGCATATTTTTAAGCCCTTTTTTCTTTAATAGAGTATAATGTTAAGACAGGATGAAAATTAAAGAAATTCAAGTTAAATCGGTTTTAGTTAAGAGTAATCTTCCTGAAAGTGATTTTGTTATTAATCCCTATTTAGGTTGTCTTAATACTTGTGCTTATTGTTATGCTCGGTTTATGAAGCGTTTTACTGGCCATAAAGAACCTTGGGGAAGTTTTGTTGATGTTAAGATTAATGCTCTAGAGATTTTAGAGAAAGAGTTAAAAAAATTTAAAGGAGTGAGGAAAAAATATAGTCTTTGTTTATCTTCAGTGACTGATCCTTATCAAAAAGTTGAAGAAAAATTTAAGTTAACCAGGGGAATATTAGAGTTATTGGTTGAATATCCTTGCTTTGAAGTAGAGATTATCACTAAATCAGATTTGGTTTTAAGAGATTTAGATATATTAGGAAATATTAGGAAAAAGAAAGTGGTTTTATCTTTAGGTGTTTTAGAAGATGACAAAGCTAAGTGGATTGAACCTAATGCCAGTTTGCCCAGTCAAAGAATAAAAGCTTTGGAAAAGATTAAAGCCGAAGATATTAAAACCTCAGCTTTTATTAGTCCGATTCTGCCTTTTATAACAGACCTGGATTTAATTTTTAGAGCTTTAAAGGGAAAAGTGGATGAGGTTTTTGGAGAAACTTTTAATCGCCGGGGGGCAAATTTTACTAACTTAGCTAAAGTTTTAAAAGCCAAATTTCCTGGTGTTTTAGAAGAATACAAGCGGTTGTATTTTTCTAATGAATACAAAGATTATTTAAGGAAAACTAAAAAAGAATTTTATGAGAAGGCTAAAAAACACCGACTGCCGGTTTGGGGATTTTTTACCCACTGATTTAAAAAAACTTTTAGCTTGAATCTAATCTGGCTAAACCTAACTCCTTGCTTTTTTTAAAGCTCTGTTTAAAAACAACTAAAGATATTATTAAATACATAATATTAAGACCAAAGCTTAAAATTAGCTTTTGGACGGGAATTTCTCCGGTTAAAAGAGCTTGCCTCATGCCTTCAAAAATATATGAAGCCGGGATAGCTTTGGCAACTACCTGGGCCCAGGTAGGCAGAGAACTAACAGGATAGTAAATAGCGGAAAAAGGGGCTAAAAGATAAACTCCAGACCAGGCTAAAGTTTGAAGCTGGCGGCCAAACCTGACTAAAACACTGGTAACAAAAAACCCTACCCACCAGCCCATCATAAGAAGACTCAAGAAAAAGGGAATTAGTAAAAGGCCTAAGTTAAGAATATTAACGCTATAAAGAGCCCAGACTAAAAAGATGGCAAAAATAATAGTGACGGCCATTTTTATAATGCCTAAGATTATAATTCCTACTACCCATTCGCCTAAGGTTAAAGGCGAGGAAAACATGTTTAACAGGTTTTGACTCCAAAGCTCTTCTAAAAAGTTGGTCGTAATCTCATATTGGCCCCGCCAGATTACCTGCCAGAAAACTAAAGCTGATAAAAGAATAAGAACAATGTGGTTGACTTTTTCACCTGAGCTCTGGATATATTGACTGGTTAAACCCCATAAAACTATGTCCATTGCCGGCCAGTAAAAGCTGTCGGTTAACCGGTCTAAATGATGTCTAAAGTTATATAGGTGTCTTAGGATAACGGCTCTGATTCTAAAAATATTCATGATTTTTTAACTTAAATAAAATAGTCTATTTTTAACTTAATTATTTATTATTTTATTTATTTCTGGACATTCTTAAAAAGTAATCTTCTAAATTTGGTTTTAAAATCTCTAACTCAGTGTATCTGACTCCATTTTCAGAAAGTTGATATAAAGTTTTGGGAATTACTTTTTCGTCAATTGTCAGAACAATTTTGTTTTTTTGCCAGTAGTGTTTAATGTTATTAATTTTTAAATATGTTTCTAAAGCTTCTTTGTTTTTTAAAACATTCATTTTAATTTTGTTTTTTTTAAATTTGGTTAGGAGGCCATTGGGTGTATCCCGGGCAATGATTTTTCCTTTGTTTAAAAAAATGATTCGGTCGCAAATTTCTTGGACTTCATGCATATTATGGGAGGTAAAAAGCATTGCCACCTGATATTCTTTTTGTTGTTTTAAAAGAAATTGCCTGACTTTAACGGCAATATCTGGGTCTAAGCTGGCAGTTGGTTCATCTAAGATGATGAGTTTGGGGTAGTTAATAAAAGCTTTGGCTAGCAAAACTCTGGTTTTCTGGCCGGCTGACAACTCGTTCATTCTTTTATTAAGGTGCTCATAAACCTCAAATTCTTTCAAAAGTTTTTTAATTCTTTGTTTTTTGTTTTTAACTTCATATATATGAGCATAGACATTAAGATTTTCATAAACTGTCATCCGCCAGGGAAGGTAAATATAGGCGGAAGAAAAGTTAATTTCTTTTAATAGTTCTTTTGATTTTTCATTAAACTCTTGGCCAAAGTACTTAATTGAGCCTGAAGTTGGAGTTAAAACACCTAAAAGCATATGAGAAGTAGTGGTTTTACCAGCTCCATTAGGCCCTAAAAGCCCAACAATCTCTCCTTTTTTAATGGAAAAAGAAATGTCGTCAACTGCCTTAGTAATAGCCGGCTTAGGAGGCGTTTTTTTGGCCTGGTTGAGTTTGGAAAAAGTGTTGCCAAAAATATTTTTATTAAAGTAGTATTTTTTAAGATTATTTACTTCCAAAACAGACATAACAAAATTATATTTTAAAATGACGGCTTTTAAAAGCTCAAAAGAAGGAAAAATATAAGATTTTACTTAGTTAAGGGGTTTTATTCTCTTAGTTCTTTTTTTGTTAGGCCTTTTTGAAAATAGTAAAGGGGCATGGATTGAAAGATTTTTTCTTTCCAGCCATAGCTGATTTCTAAAAAGTCAATTTTCTTAAAACCCATTTGAATGGCTTCATTAATTTGATAGAGATTTATAAAGTTGCCGATTCCTGGAAAAGCCTTAACATTATTACCGCATTTGGCGGCACAGTAGCAGTCTTTGTATAAAAAAGCAAAATCAAGACTGGCGGTTTGGTGGTTAATTTTTGTTTTAATTATTCTGACTTGGTAAGATTTTGCTTGTTTAATAATTTGTCTGAAAGCTTCTTTCCGCCGGTCATCAATAAAATCAGAATGCTCTCCTTTTTCAGCAAAGCGGTTAATGGAAAGTTTAAAAAGCTCTTCTAAACTGGAGTAATTGTTAATTTCAATTTCAGGCCTTAGGGATTCAATTATTCGATAGTCTCTTTTTAAATTATAGCGCTGCTTTTTTTTAAGCTTGATTAAGAATTCTTCGGCTGAGGTTTTGTTTCTTAAATCAAGGACATATTTGGGATCGTCTGGCTCCAGTTTAAGGATTTTGGCTAGATTACTGTCAATCGTAATGGCATTTAAATAGGTTCTTTCCGGGGCTAGAGCTAAAAGTAAGGGAATATACTTTTGGTTAAAGACCCAAAAACTGCTTTCTTCCATCCACCAGGAGCCAAACCAGCGGAATTGTTTTTTGTCATTTTCATACCAGAGGGGCAGAAGACCAACCGGTTTATCATTATAGTAAATGACAAAAAAAGCGGGTAAATATTTATAGGCATTATACCAGGCAAATCTAAAATCCCAAGTAGAGAAAACCGTATCTTTGGGGCTAAAAGATTCAAAAAGTTGCTGACAGGTGGAAATGTCAGTTACCACTTGGACATGAACTTTATCAACCAACCGGTCAAAAATATTTTGGGCGACTAAAAAAGCCTCCTTTTGGACAGATTTTTCCAAGGAGACTATTGGTTGCTTCCGGCTTAAGTTTAATGACGGAGGCTTGTCAGCCTCATCCGCTCTTTCCTGATCCAAATTTAAAGCTAAATCTTAGTTTTTTAAACTAGATTAACCCTCCAAAAAAAACTGAAAAATTATGATTAAAATTGAAAAAATTATTTCAGTATTAAATTTTAGACTAAATGTTTTTTTTGTCAAGCAGGTAAATTAATTGAAAAAAATATTAGGCTTTTTTGGTCTGATTTAAAAGAGAAAAACTCCCAAGCTAGTAGTTTATTAGTTGTAAGTTTTGGTAAAATATATTAATGAAAAAAAGAAAAAAATTTAATTTTAAAGCAAGGAGGCTGGGAAAAATCATTATTTCCATTCATTTTAAGCCGCCTAAGTTTTTTTTGGCATTTTTGGGGTTTATTATAAGTGTCATTATTCATAATTTTCTTTCATATAGTTATATGACAGAAAGAGAATTACACCCCGAAGATGATGAAAATATTTATCTACAAGGTTTGCGTCAGTTAGCAGAACGTATGGGTGGGAATTTAGAAGAAGTAATGGAATTTGTAAAAGCGGACACTTCTTCTGTAGATGCTCCTGAGATATATGAGGGAGCTCAGAGGGCATTAGTTGTTTTAAAAAGTAAAGAACAAACAAAAAATCAAAGTTAAGCCCTTTTTCTAATTTTTTCATCTTCATTTTTTTCTTTTTTCTTTTGGTTTTCTTAGTCCTTGTTCGCTATAATATAGGTTATGCGTTACTTTGTTAAAACCTATGGGTGTCAGATGAATAAGTTGGATTCAGAGAAAATTGCTGGTGCTTTGGGGTTAAAGGGGTATTGGTTGGTTGGATCTTATAAAAAGGCTGATTTGGTGGTCATTAATACTTGTTCGGTTAGGCAGTCAGCAGAGGATAGGGTTTTGGGACTTTTAAATAATATTTCCAAGCTTAAGAAAAAACCTCGGGTTATTTTAACCGGTTGTATGCTTCGTTATTCTCTAAAGCAGTTAAAAAAAATGATGCCCTTAGTAGATCAGTTTGTGGAGATTGAGAAATTAACTAAAGGGGTTGAGCCTTTAAGAGAAGATAAAAATCATGCTTGGGTTATTATTATGACAGGCTGTGATAATTATTGCACTTATTGTGTGGTTCCTTTTGCTCGTGGCCGGGAAAAGTCTTTAGGGGTTGAAGAGATTTATTGTCAGATTTTGGAGTTAGTTAAAAGAGGTTATTCTAAAATTACTTTATTAGGCCAGAATGTAAATTCTTATCATAAAAATAAAGCTTTTAAGGTTAAAGATAAGAAATTAAAGAAAAAAATATTGTTGTTGGAGAAAAAATATCAGAATAATTTTGCGGTTTTATTAGGGTTGTTAAATGAGATTAAGGGGTTAGAAAAAATATCTTTTATGACTTCTAATCCTCATGATTTTACTGATGGAATAATTAAGGCTTTAAAACTTTCTAAAATTGACCGTTATTTACATTTAGCAGTTCAATCAGGTGATGACCGGATTTTGAGGCGGATGAATAGGAAGCATACGAGAAAAGATTTTTTGGATTTAATTAAAAAGATCAGAAAATCAGTGCCGGAGATTGAGCTGGGAACTGATATTATTGTTGGTTTTCCTAAAGAAACTGAAGCCCAGTTTCAAAAGACTGTTTCTTTAGTTAAAAAGGTTGGTTTTTCAGTCGGGTTTATTAATAAATATTCATCCAGGCTGGGGACAGCGGCTTACAAATTTAAGGACGATGTTTCCATTCAAGAGAAAAAAAGAAGGTTTGGGATTTTAGATAAAATAATAAATAAGAAAAAGAAATAATTTAATTGTATTTTATGAAAAGATTATTAATAATTACTGGACCAACCGCTAGCGGCAAAACTAAACTGGGAGTGAGATTAGCTCAAATGTTTAACGGCGAGTTGATTTCTGCTGATTCCCGCCAGGTATATAAACTGATGGATATTGGGACCGGCAAGGATTTACCTTTACCAGTTCCAATTTGGGGTCTTGATTTAGTTAAGCCAGATCAGGAGTTTTCCGTGGCTGATTGGTTTAAAGTGGCCCAAAAAAAGATATTTGAGTTGTGGAAAAAAGATAAGCTGCCTATTATTGTAGGCGGGACTGGTTTTTATCTTAAAGCTTTAATTAATGGTTTTGATTCTTTAGGGGTTGAGCCGGATTACAAATTAAGGAGAAGATTGGAAAAGATGAGCCTAGGGGAGCTTCAAGAAAAGTTAAGCCAGGTTTATAGCCAAAGATATGAGGAAATGAATCAGTCTGATAAAAATAATCCCCGGCGGTTAATTAGAGCCATTGAAGTGGTCCAGACTTTGAAAAAAAAGTCTGGTTTTAAGTCTATTAAAGCTGATAAATTATTATTAATTGGTTTAAAAGCTCAAAAAAAGTATTTATATCAAAAGATAGATCAGCGGGTGGAGAAAAGGATTAGGGCTGGGTCAGAAAAAGAAGTTAAAGG
>PEZT01000008.1 GCA_002773945.1 Candidatus Beckwithbacteria bacterium CG10_big_fil_rev_8_21_14_0_10_34_10
TAACACCCAATGAGTACTATCAAAATTACTTAAAGAATCATGGAGGCAATGTGTCACTAAGGTAGTGAACGAGTACAAAGTATTGTTAAAAATTGGAGAATTTGTTACAATCCTTTTTATGGTTAAAAGAATTTGTCAGCAGTGCGGTAAAAGGGCTATTACTGGAGCTACCAGCCGGCATAAGCGTGGGGTCGCCTCAAAGAAGTTTTCTAACAGAGCTAAAAAGGTCAAAAGAACTTTAAAGCCTAACCTCCAGTCAGCCAGCCTTATGATTCAGGGAAAAAAGAAAAAAATCCTTCTTTGTACCAAGTGTTTAAGAAAACTTAAAAAGAAAAGTTCTTCTTTAGTTTTAAAGAAATCTAAAAAGTCTTAACTGAAGCTTCATTTACTTTCTTTAAGCCGTTTAAAGCTTTTTCATCCTGAGGATTGATATTTTGAAGGATAAATAAATATTGTTCTTGAGCTTTTTTAAAGTTTTCCTGGCTCAAGTAGATCTCTCCTAGCTTAAGATATGTCTGAGTATAGTTAGGCTTAAGCTGAATTGCCTTATTTAAAGTTTTTATGGCCTTTTCAGTTTCATTTAGCTGAGAATAAGTTATGCCTAAATTATATAAAATTTTGGCATCGGTCGGTGCCAGCAGCCTTGCTTGTTCTAAAGCTTTAACCGCCTCATATTTTTCCTGGGGTTCAAGATAGCTTAAATAAAGATAAACCTCAGCCTTATTTTTGTAGAAATTTAAATGAACTTGGTTTAGCTCTAAGGCTCGGCTGATTTCCATTTCAGCTAATTTGGCTAAATCCTGGCCGGTTTGAGCTGCTTCACTGGCTTTAAGGTCTAAGTAGGCAATGGCCAGCTTAGCGGCTGATTTTCCAAAATGAGCGTGATATAAAGCCTCAGTAGGGTTTAGTTTAATTGCTTTTTCATAATTTAAAAAAGCCGGCAGAAGATTTAAAGATTTATAAAAAGTTTCAGCTTTCGCAAAATAAAAATCAGCTAACCAGTGTTTAGAAATTATTATAAAACTTGATAAAGTTAAAACTGAAACTAAAAAAGTAGCCCCAATTTTACAAAAATTTTTTTTCAAAAAACCAAGTTTTAAAGTGATTGTTTTTAAACCCTTTTTATAATCGCTTAAACCAAAACAAAATCCAGGCAGAAAGAAAAATAAAAGACCGGTTAAAACTACTGAAAAACCAAAAAAATTAGTAATTAAAAGACTAATAAAGCCCAAAAATAAAGCTAATTTTAAGCTTATTTCTTGATGTATAAGTTTATCTTTTGATACTTTAATTGTATTTTTGATATAGTCAAAAAACCAGGCTAAAAATACAAAAATAATACTTAAATAAGTGGCTAAACCTAAAAGTCCCTGGCAAGCTAAAATATTTAAAAATTCATTATGAGCTTTGTTGTATAAAAAGTCCCATTCTGACAAAAGATTATGAGTTTGAGGCTTAAATTTATAGTAAGAATAAGCATAGGTTTCTAGGCCCGAACCAATTAAAGGATGAGCTTTAAAAATATTTAAAGCCCCGACCCAAACTACCTGCCTAATTTCAGATGACTCGGAAATTTTTGGGGCATAAGGAAGAGAAAAATTATCATTTTTTAAAGCCTTGGTTTCAATCTTTTGTTCCACCTTAAGAGGAGAAAAGATTTTTAACCAATAAGGTAGTTTTTTAATATAAGCATAGGTTTTACCGCCAAAAAAAAGGTAAATAATAATGGTTAAGCTAAAAACAATTAAATGATGTTTTTTAATTGTTTTAACTTCTTTTAACTTTAATTTTTTCTTGATTAAATAGTCAGTCATTAAAAATAAGGTTAGGGTAATAAATAATGCCAGAATGGCTGATTTAGAATTAGTAAAAATTAAACATAAAAGAAAGAGGAAATATAAAAGCCAATAAAAAACCTTGTTTTTAGTTAAACCTTTTACATTTTCTCTTTCTTTTAAAGCCAGAGGAATAAAAATTAGACTTCCTAAAAAAGCACCCAGCCAGTTAGGTTGGCCCAGAGTAGAGAAAACGCGGTTTTGGACATCCTGAATCCAGTAGTTTTTATCAATTCCCAAGCGTTCTAAAATACCATAAGCTGAAACTACCAAAGCAGAAATTAAAAGTAGCTTTAAGGATTTTTTTATTTCTTTTTTAGTTAAACAGGCTAAAAAAACATAATATAGGGCTAGGTAAGAGAGGGTGGAAAGTAAACCGCCATGAGATCGGGAGTAATATCCCCAGAAACTAGTGTGAGAATCAATTGATATGATAGTGGAAATAACAGAGGATATTAGGAAAAGTAAAAAAGGAATGTCTAGGGGAGTTTTTTTAATATAAAGCTTGCCTTTAAAAATTGATTTTCCAGAGAAGGCAGCTAAGACAATGATTGTTATAAGGTAAGTAAAGATCATTTTATTGAACTCAAATAACTCAAAGGAAATGGGGACAAATATGAGGGGGAGAAGGAGGAAAAAAAGATAAAAAGAGACTTTAATTATTTGGTTAAAAAGGCGATCTAAATTCATAAAAATATTGTAGCTTATTAATCCTTGACTTTCCAGAGGAAAACAGGCTAAACTGAAATTAATGTCCAAGCTGCCTGAAAATAAGAGCGGTAGTAGTCCTATTATTGTTATAATAGCTACTCTAGCGATTTCTTCTTTTCTTCCTTTTTTCTCAAGTAAAATCCCCTTTAATATTAAAGAAAAGTTTCCCCAAATTTTTTATTTACAAGAAGATAGTGGTAATCCTTATCCTACGCCTACTCCTAAACCAAATGAATGTAATTATTCAGGTCAGAAAAAATGTGAGGGTAATATTAAATATACCTGCCGGTATAAATTAGGGATTTTAAAATGGACTGATGCTGATAACTGTTGTTCTCCCAGTTTTGATGGCTGTGGTTGTCAGGGAGGAGTTTGTAAAGTAAAGCCAACTCCCAAACCAACCCCCGCTCCGAGACCAACGCCTGATCAATGTCAGGTAACCAGTGATTGTGCGGCGGAAGGAAGATGTAATGTTTCCTGTTCAGGCAGGCCGAAAAAATGCCACTGGACATCTTGTCCGGCAGGAGTTGAACCGGAAGCTCCTGGGGAAGGTGAGACTGGTTCAGGTCCTGTTTCCTATGGTTGTTTTTTAAAGGGAACAAAAATAAGAACAGCAGACGGGTTAAAAAATATTGAAGAAATAAAGAGAGAAGATAAGTTAGTTTCTTTTAATTTAAATACCCTAAAGGAAGAAATAGCCGCTTCTTTTGAGTTGTCTTCGCATAAAGTTAATGGGTTTTATTATCTTTTAATTAGCGATTATAGTTCTCAAAAAATTCAACTTCGGGTAACTTCCGAGCATCCAATATTTACTTTAGTCAGTCCTCAGGCTGATTTTTCCCAAGCCCAATTTGTTAAAGTTAAAGATTTAAAGAAAGATGATTTAGTTAAAACGGATAAGTTTTGGGGAGTAATAATAGAAAAAAAATATTATGACCTGGAAACTTTGGTTTATAACCTAGTCTCTGTTTCCCCTTGGGAAAACTTTTTTGCCAATGGGGTTTTAGTTCATAATAAAGCTGTTTTAAGTCCGCCTTTGCAATCAGGAGATTTAGGAGATGAAATTGAGGAAGAACCTGTTGGAATTGGGACAACTTCTTCTGGTTCTGGTTATTCAGTTTATAATGAAAATGATGAAATGGGGGAATTAAAACTTTCTCAAAGGGAGCTTTTCCAGCCGACAGCTCCTTTAAGTCAGGAACAACCAAGTGTTGACACTGGCGGTTATTCTCAAATCCCACCTGTTACTTCCCCGTCGGTTATTCCAGGATTTACTCCCAGTTTTGACCAATCCAGCTGTAGTAAAGAGTGTCAGCAGTCAAAAGGAGCCGGAGCCGGAGGGCAATATAATCCGGATAAAAATGAAATGGGAGTCGGAGGTTGTGAATGTGCTTGTGTTAAAGGGCACTGGAAGCCAGGTTCAGGTTACACTAGTTGTGAGGGAGAAGAAGAAAACCAGATTATTGGTGAGTGTCCAGTTACAGGAGAAGATTATGTTTTAAATTCTTGTGTTCAGCAGGTTTGCCAGGGAGAAAAATGGGTTAAAACCCAGCAACGTTGTACTGCCAGTGGCCGATCATATCAAGTTCAAGGAGATGCGACTGAAAATACCTGTTCTGAGGGTGATTCAGTTAGAGACTGCCATCAACCGGTCATAACTCAAACTCTTCCGGGACAGGAAAGTCAGACGACTGTCCGTCTGCCTGACGGGGAAAAATGCAGCCCTGACGGTAAATATATTTATACTAAAACAGAAAATCAGTCGGTCTATCGAGGGATTAGGCGGGAAGAAGATAGATTTAATTCAAAATTGGGGGTTGGTAATAGAGTACCATTAGAAAGTGTTTGTTTTGAAAAAGATGGCCAGGCTTATATTGTTTCTACCACTGAATATTTTGGCTCAGGGACGGAGGTTTATTCTGAAAACCAGGGTTTTTCCTGTAGTTTGAGTGGTAATAATATTGTTGATGCCCAAGATGAACAAAATTCAATTAATTGTAATTATAATGAAATTTGTTCTAAAGAAGGTGGCTATCTTGCTTGTCAGAAAGTAAATTTGACTGATAGTCAGCTTCAGGAAGATTATATTATTTTTGATTCCCAGAAATATGTTTGCCGCCAAAAAACCAAAATATTTTTTCAAGATCTTCGTCAAAGAGAATTAGTCGAAGTTAAAGATTGTGCTGATTTAGGTTCTAACTATATCTGTGGTAGACAAGATGGTCAAATTACCTGTCTTAAAACAGAGACAGAAGTTGATTATCAGGCTGAAGAACTTAGCTTGGATCAGGACCAAGGTTTTAGTGCCAGCAATGGTTATTCCTGCTCAGGAACAAGCGGCATAATTAATAACCGATTTAGAGACAGAAAGACTAGTTTTAAAAAATGTGATGTGGGTAATATTTGCACTGAATTAAGGATTAATGGTGAAACTTATTTTAAATGTTTAGATAAAAATAAAGATTTAGGTTTAAAAGATAAAGACATTGCTGTAAATGATCAGGTTATTATTGAAGGCACAGTGGCTGAAAACGGAGACACTGATTTAGAGCTTTCTTTTATTCCCGCTGAAATTACTGATAACTCTGTTCCTTTATTAGCTAAGTGTTCTTGGCCTCAAGGAAATCAAGGGGAAACAAAGCTTTTTGAACCAAATGTTTTTGGTGATTCTGAACCTACTCGTTATAAGTGTACTTGTTTAGAAGATGGTTCTTCCTGCCAGTGGAAATCTCTTAAACTAGTTTATTCAGTTGAAGAAAATTGCGGCAATCATTTTAATAATGACACTTATTTTACTGCTTCAGGCTGTTTTCAGTGCCAGTCTGGTCAGGAAGTCCTTTTGGCCAGCCGGAAGCAGATTCAGAATTATAAAAACCAAGCGGCTATAGATCCTCGGGCTCAAACTAGTATTTCTTCAAAATGTCTTGGATTTGTTAGTCAGGAAACCAGGCAGACTACTTGCTCTGATGGCAGTCAGGCAGGGAGTGTTTATTGTAAGGGGGATCAATGCAAAGCTTGTGAAATTGGGGCTGACGGTCAGACTTCTTCTAAAACCATTGATTCTTATGATCAGGCAAGAATTTATTGTCCTTCGGAGTGTGCCTTAACTAATACTACTCAAAAGACGGGCAAGGTTTGTGATGAAGCCGGCAATTTGTATGAATTTACCACGACTGATTTAGGAACTGAAGAAAAAAATTATCTTAAATTTTGTCCTTTAGGTTGTAGAAATGGTGCTTGCATTGAAGGTTGTTTAACTTCAGATTTTAAAATGGTTTCAAAGGGAACAATAATTGCCGCTGAATCAGGCTGCGGGACTAAAAAATGTCAAAATGATGGTAGTTGGAAGGAAGAAATAGGTAGTGACTGTCGAGCTGAGGTGGCCGAAAGCTTAAGATGGCAGGCTATAGAGGAAGATTATCAGGAAGAGCAAAATCTTAATTTAACTTTAGTTCAAAGACTGGCTTCAAAAGAGGGCGCTTATACTAAATCTTTGATTAAAGTTTTTGATGCGGATTTTTTAGAAACAGAAGGTGGTCAGGAACTATTAGAAAGAGCTCAGAATAATAAAAATGAGCTTCTAGCTGGAGATGTCATGTCAGCTGGGTTAAAAGAGCTTTTGCGGACTGGTCAAGGCTCTTCTTTTTATGATGATGGAGAAGAAATTACTGGTTTAACGTCCTTAAGGCCTTACGAGAGTGATGTTTTAGAGGCAGGGAATGAAGTTTATGATGAGTTTATAGAAGCTTGTCAAAAAAGAGATGAAGGTTTTGTTGAGCAGGTTAAACAGTTAAGGGCTATTAGCAGTTCAGCCGTTTCCTATTTAAACCGACCCTATTTGGATAACACTCAGGAATGTCAAAATATGATTAGTACCATTAAACATCAAATGACTGGTGAAGCTGATAATTTGGGCCAGGGGGTCTTGAATTTTTTGGCCGGTTTTGGGGGAACTGAGTTTGGTGATCAGAATAGCCCATATTACCAATATGGTCAGGCTTTGGAAGCAATTGAAGAATGTAATCAGGCTTCTTCGCAATACAATTTTAACTGGGAACTTAAAGCTTCGGATAACATTTCTTCCTGGAGTCAGGAGCAGAAAGATTGTGTGGCGGGGATGGCCGCGGCTAAAAAAGCCAGGTTGGATAAATTAGGGGGGACTGATGAGCTGACCGGCTCAGCGGTTTTTGAGACGCTTTATGGTGAGGGGTTGGGTGATTTTGGCGGGGGCCAGGAAAGTATTAGGGCCGCCGCTGGTCGTCAACAACTGGCTAATGCGGCTTTAACAATTGGAACAATGGGGGTGAGTGGAGTTGCTCAGGGAATTATTAAAGGAACTAAGTTAGCTTCAACCACTGTGGCCGCTGCTAATGCCGCTGGTGATTTAGCTAAGGGAGCTGGTTTTTTAGAAAAGATTGTTCCTCGAGCAGTGACTGGTTTAACTAGTGGTCAATGGGTAGAAACAGGAGCTTTAAGTGTTTTAAATTATAGTGTGGCTGATGTGGTTGGGGATGTTTGGTTAGCAACTAAATATACCGGGCAAATGGCCGTTGGTGATGTGGCTTCAGCAGCGGAGTTAGATAAGTTAATGGATGTGAGTGATCAAAGCCAGGGTAATGTGGTTTTATCGGGTTTAGCTTCTCAATCGCAGGAATTAGCTAATCAGCAGACAGCTTCCTTTGGCTCCAGCAATTGGTGGGGTAACCTAGCCAGAAATGCAGGTTATTCTTTAGCTTTTGGTTCAGCCTTAAATCTTAAGAATATAGCTTCTGATGCCATTGGCAATCGGGTTGGTACTTTTATCGGTCAGATAGCTGATAGTGCCAGAGGAGCCAGAGAGTTGGTTTCCAACCCGGCCAGCAGTTTTTCTTTAGCTGAGGCAGTTTTAGGGAGTAGTTTAGATAAAGTTCCAGGGGTAGTTATAAGTCTTGGTGTTGATGGTCGGACAATTTTAAATTTACCTAGGGGTTTAGAGATTCATGCTCCGGCAGTTGATGTTGAAGGAAATTTGACTGCCACTCGGGTAATTAAATCTTCAACTGATACAAAATTAATTATTGAGCCGGCTTCTGATGGAAATTTAAGAATAACGGCCGGAGATAAAACAGTTGAAGTGCCAGAAGCTTCTTTAAAAAGTTTTATTGTTGTAGACCCTAGCTCTGAAAATAGCAGGGTAATTATTAATGCTTTTGATGAGGGTATTGGCGCTTTAGAAAAACAGGGAATTCAGGCCTCTCAGACAGTAAAAGACATTGAAAGTTTGCTGGGAGGAGTGGAAATCGCTTCAGTTAGAGTAGTGAACTATAAGGGTGATTTGCCCCAGATTGAAGCAAAAAAATTGACTACCAAAGTTGGAGAAACTTTAGCCAGTGTTTGGGACAATACCGGAGGGAAAATATTTAGGACTGGTTTCCAGCCGGAAGTTTCTTCAATCTCAAAAGAAGGATCAGTGGAAAAGTTGAGTTTTTGGAAAAAAACAAGTGACAGTTTAAATAAAGGAATTGATGATATTAAGAGCAGATTTTCTGGTTCTAAAACAGAAATTCCTGTTCCGGATGCAGAGGTAGTTTTGCAACCAGAACCAGTTAAAAAAGTAAGCTTTTGGCAGGGGGCAGGCTATAAATTAGCCCAAGGAATAAATGATATTAAAGGTAGATTATCTGGTTCTGAAAGGGAATTAGCCGGTTTAAAATCAATTGTTAATCAAGATAAACTTCCTTCAGAGGTAATTGAAGCGATTAAGGGGAGTAAATTAGGTGAACCCTTAGATAGTTTTATTAGAAAAAATGGTGGTTTGCTTACATACATATCTGGTGATAATGTTTATCTTTCTGATGGCCATAAATTAGTTCATCTTCCTGATGGAGTAAAGGTTTCTACGGATAATTATACTGGCCTTTTTTATATTGATTTGCCCGAGAAGATGATTATTCCATCTAATGACAGGGTTAGTCTTATTAATCTTGATGATTCTGTTAAGTGGCAGGAGTTAAAGGGGATTTTGGCTGAAAAAGGGGTGAAATTGCCAGAAGTAGAATTAGGAGGAGAAGGGCCAGAGCCAGTGGTTAAACCAGAGGTTGAAAATACTAGTTCTAATTATAATTTTGGTTATAAATTAGCTGAGACTTTTAATGGGATTAAATCCAGCTTAGGAGGGGGAGGAAAAGAAAATAAACCTAATGTTATTAATGAGACTCTTGAAAGAATAAGGACGAGCCAGCTTCAGAAAGCCCAAGGCAGGCTGGAAGCTAAAGTTAGTACTGAGGTTCAGGGGCATATAGTAGATGATATTTATAACCATAGTTTACGCTTGAAACAGACAGCCTTTAGTTCGTTAGATAGCGCTAAAAACTTTGCCGATTACAATGTAAGGGAGAGAATTGGATTATGGAGTCAATTGGACAGAAATGGTAAATCTGATATTTACAAAACAGCTTGGCAGAAATTTGACCAGGCAGGTATTGATTCAGTTAGGGCAGCTGAATTAGCTACCCAAATAGAAAAAGGGATTTTGGCAAATCAAGAACAGTTGATTCAAAATCAGTTAAAAAGAATAGATTTTAAGGAAACTTTAGTTGGCGGAAAAAATGTTTATAGTTTTGGTGATATTCATGGAGATTATGAACAGTTTGAGAAATTAGCTAAGGGTCAGCTGAAAAATGACCAAGGTGAAACTTTAAGCGAGCCAATTTTAAACTTCTGGGGCAGGCTAAAGCTTGGGCCTAATGATGAGGTCTATATTCATGGTGATTTAATAGATAGATCACCAGTAGAAGCTGGTAAAAATGTTAAGAAGAGCAATAAAACAACCAGTATTGGAACAGCCAAGGCAGTAATGGAATTGGAACAGCAGTCTAATGGCCAGGTCAAGGTTTTGCTGGGCAATCATGATGCGGCCGGATTGACTGCTTATCATAAAATGAAAGAGTTGATTTCTTCAGGTATGTCTGAGAGTGAGGCGGCTCTTCAAGCGGCTGAATGGGTTAGTCCAAAAGTTATTAAAAAAGGAGTACCTTTTGTTATTAGTCCAGGAATAAATTCAGAAGAACTTTTAAAATTATATAAAGATCCGGAACTGGCTAATTGGCTGATGTCCCGGCCGGCCATGCTTTTGGATGCTCAAGGGACAATTCATGTTCATTCTGATACTTCCAGTTATTTTTATTATGGTAAGAAGATTGAAGATATTAATAGGAATGTGGCTTCAATTTTAAGAGGAGAACAGGGAGCTGATAAAGTCGCTGATCTAGCTAGGGATTTAACTTCAAGAAATGGTTTTTACTCTCCGGAAAAAGTTAATTTGTTTTTAGAAAGAACTGGGGGGAAAAAAATAATTCATGCTCATAATGAGGGGGCTGTGGAGGTGGATTCCCGGGTTGTTAATGTTGATGGTGGTTTATCCCGAGGATATAAGGGACAAGCCCGCTTTGACGAAGTTATTGTTCCACCAGAAGTAAAAGTATTAGTTAATGTGAGGGGAAAAGCAGTTATCCCAACAGTAGAAATTCAAGCTGGTCTTTCTCCCCGGGAAATAGGTCGGTCCTTCTATAGTCTTAGTAGAGATTTTACCGGTGGGGTTCAAAAGTTATTAGGGCAAAATATTGGTTCAAGTTCAGATACTAGACTGAGTCAGTTATGGCAGCTTTTTGATGATAATGCTCAAAATCCTTCATTTAATCTTTTTGTTCAGTTAAAAAATACCATTGCTACAATTCAAATTGGTTTGGAAGGAAAATATGGTTTTAACCAGGAAACTAGCTTAGGCAGGCTTTGGCAGGCAGCTGAGGAGACGGCTGCTGACCCATTGATCTTTTTTAAGAAAGTTTTTGGCGGGACTGAGGTTAAAACTAGTGGTTTGGAAGGTGAGGTAAAAGTTGAAGTTGAAGAGAAAACAGCTGTTACACCTCCTGAAATCCAAACTATTAGACAGGAAAAACTTATTTATCCTAAAACAGAAGAATTTATTAATAAAGAAAATCAGGGTTCAATTAAATCAGTTTCTGAAGGTAAATGGGGAAAGGTTTATTTAGTAGAAAATGAAGCAGTTAAGGTTTTTATGCGGGATTCTCCTTATAACTCTTATGAGTTAGAGTTCTATAGGCTTTTTGGCGGTCAGGCAACTATTCCTGAATTTAAAGGAGAATTGGCTAGCAGCAAAGATCTTCCTTCTGGTGGTTTTGTCATGGAAAGGATAAAAGGGGAAACTTTAGAGGATTTGGTAAATAAAAGGACAGCTGGTTGGACAGCGGAAATTCGTGATCCTAATGGTCTTGGTTTTATAGATAATTCAGTTGATATAAATGATTTAATAAGAGGAACTTTAACTAAAGACCAAGCCCAGCAAGCTTTAAATGATTTAGCTGAATTTCATCGGGTTACGGGTCGGGCTCATGGTGACTTAGGCCAAACTAAAGATATTATTGTGGAAGAAGTCACTGGTCGGTTAAGGTTTATTGATCCGGAATGGGAAAGATTTGGTGATCAAACACCTCAAGGAGAAATGGACTCTTTTCATAACTATATGGAAAGACTTTGTGGTGAAGAGTTAGTTAAGCCGGAGACAATTAGTGCTGAGGAACAAACTAGAAGATTGGGTAAGTTTTTTGATTCCATTGGAGATGAAACAGGTGAAGGGGAGAATCAGCCAGAGGCGGTTAATTTTGTTCCGGTTGAGGAGGAAGTAGTCAAAACGTCAATTAATTTTTCTAAGCTGGAAGAACTTAAAACTACGGCTAGGGAAGAAGTTTTTTTAGATGAATTGGTGGGTGTAATGCAGGCTAATACTGGTAAATCTTTAGCCCAAGCTTTTGAAACTGGCAGGCTTGGAGGAGTTTTAACTCAAGTACCAGAAGCAGTCGTAAAAACTTATAATCGGGCTTTGAATAATTTGGCTTATAACCAATTTACAGACATGGAAACCAGGCCGGCAATAGAAACTATCTTAAATGCTATTGACACCATGGACCGGTTAAAGTTTCGGACTGGTGAGGACCTAGAGGTAGTTGTTAAAATTGAAATCCAAGATGGATTTTTAAAAGTTATTGATCAGGGAGAAGGTATAGCTTTAAGTGATTTAGTTAAGCTTTTAAATCCTGGTGAGGGTGGCAATTTGGGTCAGGCGGGGACGGTTGGTAAATTTGGGGCTGGTTTTAAATCAGGCTTTTATTATTTAAAAGAAACTTTTTCTCAAACCAAAAGGGCTGGTGATTATATTATTGTTAAGAGTAATACTGGTTCTGAGAAAAACTTTTTTATTTTTACTCTGGGAGAAGATGGCCGGTTTAAATTCAGTTCTAACCCTTTGGAAGCCGAAAAAATTAATTTTTCCCGGGGAACAGAAGTAGAAATTCACTCCAGCTTAGTTTCTAAAGAAGCAATTTTGGCTGATGCTAGGAAAACCTTGGAGTATAAAACTGGAGCGAGGCTTGAAGTTAAAGAGCTTGATACTGGAGAAAATTATTCTTTAAACCCCGAAGACAGAGTTAAAACTTTAACTTCAGTCGAAGTGGAAGCAATTACCCCTCAAGAAGAAAGCGTTTATCCGGCTTTAGCGATTAAGACTGTTGAGTCTAAAGGTTTAACAGCAGCCAAAGGCGAAAAATCAGAAGTTAAAATTTTAGTTAACGGGGTTTTAATGGAGTCATTTTATTTGGAGACTCTTGGTCAACCAAGAGAACTGGCCTTAGATTTTCACAAAAATTTTGTTGATTATGCTCGGGATCGAAGCCAGATAAAACCAAGTCAATTAACCCTGAAAGCCCTAGAAGTTACTTTAGAAGAATTTCATTCTCAATCTCCAGCTTATTTTTATGACAATTTAACCCTTTTATATCAAATAGCCGTTAGATTTAAAGATAATGCTTTGCCGGCTAAAGCCGGGATTGAGCCGGCTGACCCGGTTGCTCTTATAAAGGAAAAAATTAGCCGGGATTTATCATGGGGATATTTGAACAAGAAAATAGTTTTTGTTGAAGATCCTGAATTAAGGCTGGCAATTGATCCAAACCAGGAAGCTTTTTTTATTCCTAAAGATGCTTTGTCAGATAATACAGGTCTTAACAAATTAAATAACAGTATAAGAGACAAGGAAACAGACTTTATTGTTTATTTGCCCTTAAAAGAGGAAGCTTCTCTAAATTACGGCTTGGTTACTAATGAAGGGATTTTGGTTTTGGATACCAAACTTCAATCTTTGATGGAAAACCCTGAATTTAGAGGTGACTTTTTACCGGTTCTGCAGGCCTTAAGTGATGTTAGTCAAAGAATGGAAAGCTCAAGAGCAACAGGCGATTTAATTAGAAAATATGCGGTTTTAATTCAAAATCAAGCTGATTTGAAAGAAAAGTCTAGCCTTGGTTTATTGAAAAAAAGATTAAGAATTACTGATGAGGAAAAATTAGCCAGAATGCAAAATAAAGAAGATATAAAACTGGTTAATGAATTTGATAGAGATAGCCTAAAACTTTTAAACCAGATAAAAAATAATGAGGATTATATTGCTGCTCTTCGTTATATTGAAGCTGCCCCCGGTTATATTAGTTCATTTTACCCTGAAAGCAGTGGTTATTTTAATTTTTTAAAAGATTATTTTTCTATTGAAGAGGCTTTTGAAATAGCCAAGCAAATTAAAGTTAATACTAAGGGAGAGCCTTATATGCCCCAGTTTTCTTCTGAAGCTAAAGCTATTATTGAAGCTCATACAAAGATTAATTCTTATAAAATAGATGGTTCCATAGTTATAGATAAAGAGAAAATGAAAGATTATTGGCAGGTTATAATGTCTTCAGAAACGCCTTATGAGCTGAAAAAAGAACTTTTTTCTTTTTATGTTTTCAGCCAGATTGATTCAAGTTTTCGATATAATTTAAATGATTATGATGTAAGGATGATTAGGGCAGTTAATATAGAAAAAGAAAAAATCAATGCTAATCCTATTAGAAGACTTCTTAAAGGAAAGCTTTTGAACGATTATGCTTATTATAGTCCTACTGATTCTAAAGCATTTATTGGAAATGATATTTATGAATTTTTAGTTGGTGGAAAACTTGATACCGTATACGATTATTCCGAAAATATTTTAAAGAAACTTAATGGTGAAGGAAAAGGAATAGGTACTTTAAGTGATACATTTTTTTCTATGTATAATATTTTAGTTGAAAAAGAAAATATCTTACTAACTGATAAAAAGGGAATGAAAGATGCTTTTTCCCGCCTTCAAGAAATAGTAACTTTAATGTTGTCTGATTTGACTCCATCTGAAGGAAATGAAAGAGTGAAATCTTTGGAAAAAATATTTGGATACGGCAAAGTAGAAAATTATGCAAACCTTAATAAAGGGCTTAAAACTCATGGTAGTTTCCCTCAAGAATTAGCTCCTTATTTACACCTGCTCTATAGTGAATCGCCGTCCTTAGGTCAAAAGCCGGCCATTGCCATCAGCCTTCCTTTAGAAAAACAGCCAATTGATTTTTCTGATTTAATTATGCTTCAATCTGCTAATCAGACAATAGCTGATAATTTAACTCAAGCTGATAATCCTTTACAGATTAAAGACTTAATTTCTGAATTTAAACTTAAGTTTGAAGCTGATGATTTAAACGAAATTCAAGGCCGGGCTCAGGCGGCTATTAAAAGAGCTAATGAACAAACAGTTGACCCTTTTGCTTTTTTAAGAGAAATTACCACCAATGCTTATGAAGCTAGTCGTCAAAGGGGGGTTGATAGTGGTCAGGTGCCGGTTTTTGATATTACCGCTTGGCAGGATGATCAGGGGCGGTTGGTTTTGACAATGAGCGATAATGGGTCAGGTATAGATTTGGAGACTTTTATTACTAAATTGGCTCAACCTAATGCTTCAGGCTGGGATTCGGAAATAACCCACTTTGGTCAGGGTTTTTATACTGTTTTTTCCGGTGATGAAGTCAGGCTTTTAAGCACGAAAGACGGTCAGTCTTTAATTACTTCATTAACTCCTTTAAGAGAGGGGAATGTAATGACGGAAATAAAAGCTGATTTTAGTTTGGAGACAGCCGGAAACAGAACTCATGGGACAACTTTGGAGTGGGTCAAAGACACCGCCAGCCCCCAGCTTTTAGCTTCAGAAATTTGGGCTCAGCTTCATCACTATGTTGGCCTATTTGATAATTCTGAGATGCTTATTAGGTTTAATGGTGAAGTTATTAATGAGGGAGCTAAAGAGTTAGTTCAGTTAACTACCAAATCAGGCGATGTTTATACTTTTTTTCAAGCTCCGGGAGAAGAAGCTTTTAATTTAAATAATGTTTTTATGTCCACTCCCGGAGAGCAGATTATTTATCCGGTGCCCGCCTCAGTTCGTTCAATACTTGAAACTTATGGTTACTCAATTAATCTAAAATCCCAAGATCTTCAGCCGCTTGAGAGCCGGTCAGACTTTGTCGGCAGAAAACAAAAAATTGAAGTTGATAAGGAAATAATTGCCGAAATGGGAGTTAGGGCGGCGGCGGCTATTTTTTCTACCGGAAGTGTTGAAGTTAAAGCTTTGCCTGATGATCTTTTCAGAAATATTGAAAACTACCGGCCTCGGGATTTTGTTTTGAAAGATGCTCAGCGTTTAGAAAAGGGTCAAAAAATTGATTGGTTAAAATATATTCAGGGTGATGAAGCTGATAAAAATAGTTTACGTCTTTTATTGGCCATTCCCAGTCTGGAAGTGGAAGGAGAAAAGTATTCCTTTTTTAACGCGGTTATTAAGGCTTTAGATGATGATGATTTTCTAAATAAACTGCCTTTAGAATTGGCTGAGAAAATTATTGAAGCAAAAACGCAAAATTTTTATGGCTTTAAACTAGGGGAAAATGTCTTAGAAAAATATGGTTTAGGAGAAGTTTTTGCTACTCCTCTTCAGCCAGGTGAGCCAAATTCTGAAGTTTTGGCTGCCTGGCAGACCCTAGTTGAACAGGCACTGGAGCCAATTAGCCAATCTCTTTCGGAAAAATCCTTAGTTCATCAGTTTTTTAGTTCTGCCTTTCCATCCATTGCCTATACTAATCCTGTTGGTAAAACTGTTGATATTTCTTGGAATATTCCGGCAATTTATGATGATTTGCTAGTCCTTCATGCTTATTTAAAGGCTGATGTTAATGATCAGGGCCAGTGGTTGACAAAAAATGGGAAAAGCTTGAGCCGTGATTTATGGCATAATGTTTGGTATCGGATATTGGAAACCGGCTATCATGAAACCGCTCATATTATTAGAGGTGAATCGGAAACTGAATGGACTCATAATTCAGATTTTTATCGTTTCCAAAATGAACTTTTAAACCGCTATCTTGAATCTTTTTCCAAAAATCCTCAGCTTTTTAGTCAAGACAAGCTTATTGGAGGTCTTCAGGAGCAATTTCAACCGACTGGAGATAAATTACTCTTGCCAGATAGGTTTTTAAAACCGGCGGAGAGTCATTATATGGAGAGTTTAGGAGTGGCGGTTAAGCCTCTTTTTAAGTTTATTCAAGCACCTTTTAAGGCCTTGAATGGTTATTTTAACCCTGAAGCTGAAAGTTATAATGAGGATGAAGAAATTGCCAGAACTTATGTTATTGCCAGCCTAGACAACAGGCAAGTTGGCTGGCCTTTAGCCTCTTTATGGTGGAATAAGCGGTCTACTGCCCGGGCCTTTTTAATAAGCCAGGATATAACTTTTCTTTTATCTTCCCGGGATAATTTTTTTCATCCTTTTAAAACCTTAAAACAACTTAAACAAAATCGCCAGTTCTTGGCTGATTTGGATGTTGGCGGCAATAATTACCTTTTACAGCTTACTCGTTTACCCCAAACTTATACTAAAGGCTTTAATTTTTCTCTCCCTAAGCTTAAATTGCCAAAAATATTATCTTTTAAGTTTAACTTTTTAATATTTTCTGATAAATTAGATTTAGGATATGTTTTAAAAAGAAAACCCTATGATTAAAAAAGTTTTAAAGCTATTTATATTGGGAACTCTGTTAATCTTTGTTTTTAAAAGGCCGGTTCTGGCTTTTTCTTGGCCTTGGCAAAAACAAGAAAAGTTACAGACAATGATTGATCCTAATCTTTATGATGTTTTAGAGAAAAGAAAGATTTTAGATGAATATTTTAAAGAGCAGGGGGTTTCCTGGGATGATAATTTAGTTAATATACCCGAGGGGAAAAGAAATGAGCTTTTTAAAAAGATTAACCAGATTTTAAGCTTGGATTTTACTCCTCAGCCTAAATATGAGGAAAATAAAGAAGAGTGGAGCTATACTTTTACGACTGGGATTAATGGGAACGCTTTAGGTTTTGTTAAAGAAGGTTTTTATCAGGTTAGGGCTAAGGAAACTGAGGGAATAAATCTTTATTTAACTGAAGAAAAAGTCTTTTATAAAAATGAGGAAAAAAGATTGTATATAGGGGTGAATAAGGGTGGAGGAAAGGTTAAGAGTAAATCAGGAGAAAAAAGTTTGTTTAAAAGAATTTTAGAAAAGTTGCCTTTTTATGAGCCTAAAAAAGCTAAGTCTTTAATTGTTAATCAGGCAAGCTTGGGGCCAGTTGGACCTGATGATTTAATTATCCAGCTTTTCTATGATAAGAATAAAAATGGAATTTGGGACTTAGGTGAAGAGCCGGTTTTATGGTCAGGAATAGAGATTAAGCTTCAGTTTTTAAGCCAAGAAGGAGAACTTGAGCTTTCTTCAGGCCTAAGTGACTTTATTTATAGTTCTAATTACACTTTTAAGACCGGTTTAGACCTGTTTTTAGAGCTTTCTCGGGCTGGGGTTGAGCCAGGCTGGATTAAGTTTAAAGGAGGCTTTGAAGATAAGATAGTTTCTTGGAATAAGGGGAGGTTGTATGGCAATGATTTTGATCTTCAAGATGGAGAAACTTATCAAATATATACTAAAAAAGAAGTTAAATTAAGGGCAATTTATGAATAAAAGAAAAAATACGATTATAATTGCTGTTATTTTTGGCTTATTGCTTTTATTAAGTTTAAGCTATATTAATTCTGAAAAACAAGCTAAAGACAACAACCTAACTAAGTTTAGGGTTTTTAATGTGGGAATTGATAAGCTAAGAGTATCTTTTTTTACTGAAAAGAAAGAAAAAATATGTGTTTTGGGAGTCAGTTTTATTGGTCAGCCTAAACTTGTATGTGACAAGAGCCCTCAAAAGCTTCATTATTATTCTTTTTCCGGCCTATCTCTTTTTAAAAAATACTATTTTATCCCTTTTTCCTTTAAAAAAGTTTATTTTTACTATTTAGAAGAAGAATTTTTGTTACCTTCTGAAGGGAGTGTTAAATCTGCCCCTTATTTAGAAGAAAATTCAACTATAAAGCTAAAAAGGATGCCTTCGGCAGTTTTAAAAAATGAGATTAATAATAACAGCCCTTTTATTATTACTGGTCTGGTTTTAGGCGGCAATAGAAAGGAAACCATCATCTATTTTTCTCCTCTTGGTTCAAAAGAAACTTTAGGGACAGTTCTTAATCCTGAGGCTAACTTTATTATTGATCTTAGTTCAATTATTTCTTCAGAATCAATTGTCGTTGCCATAACTGATAATGATAAAGAATTTATTACTACTTTAAAAACAAGTGCTTTAGCTAAGGGAGAAATATATTTTAGGTTGGACTAGGATTTACTAAAAAAACTTATCTTCCCATCTTAAAGATCAGGTGATACAATAAGATCTTAGAATGTTTGATTTTTTTTGGAAGCTAGTTTCCCATGATTTAGGGATTGATTTAGGCACGGCTAATACCTTTGTTTATGTTAAAGATAAAGGGATTGTTATTCGTGAACCTTCGGTGGTGGCCCGGAATAGAGAGAGTAAAAAAATTTTGGCTATTGGGACTGAAGCTAAAAAAATGGTTGGTAAAACTCCGGACAGGATTGAGGCGGTCCGACCCTTGGCTGATGGGGTGATTGCTGATTTTGATGCTTGTTTAGCCATGCTTTCCTACTATATTCGTCTAGTTCATCAATCACCTGGTTTTATACCAAAAATTCCCCGGCCAAAAGTAGTCATTGGAGTGCCTTCGGGCATAACTGAGGTTGAAGCCAGGGCGGTTCAAGATGCGGCTCTGTCAGCTGGAGCGAGACAAGCTCATTTGATTGAAGAACCAATGGCCGCCGCTATTGGGATTGGTTTACCAATTGAAGATCCATCTGGCCAGCTTTTAATTGATATTGGTGGAGGGACGACGGAAATTGCCGTCATTTCTTTAGGCGGAATTGTGGTTGAGCGCTGTTTAAGAGTGGCCGGGGATGAGATGGATGAAGCGATTGTTAATTTTGCCCGTTTAAAACATGGTTTAATCTTAGGCACTTCAACCGCCGAAGAAATTAAGATTAATATTGGTTCTGCCAGACAAATGAAAAAGGAAAAAATGTTTGTTGCCCGGGGGAGAGATTTAGAGTCTGGTCTGCCGAGATCTTTAAAAATAACTAGTTCTGAGGTGAGAGAGGCTTTGGCGCCAATAATCCAGCAGATTATTACTTCAGTGACTGATACAATTGAAGAAACTCCACCTGAGCTTTTAGCTGATATTTTAAAACACGGGATTGTTATGGCTGGGGGAGCCAGTCAGATTCAAGGGTTAGACAATTTAATTTCAGAAAACGCTAAAATGCCGGTTTGGTTGGCTGATGATCCTTTAACTTGTGTGGTTCGGGGCTGCGGTCAGCTCTTAGTAAATGATAAGCTTTTGAAAAGGATAAGAATTCAAATAAAATAGCTAAAAACAATTAAAAATCTTTGTTTTAACAGAGAAAAATAGCGCTTAGATCAACTGAGAGGTTTATGAAAAGAAAAATAGGGGATCTTACTAGGGTTATTTCAACTATTATTAGCCGTATTTTTGATCCAATTTGGGAGAGCCTGATTATTCTATTTTTATTAAGCCAATTAGCTAAAAGTGAGTTTCCTAAAGGCTCTTTATTTTTATTAAGCTTTTTTCTTGTTTACTTAATTCCTTGGCTTTTTTTCCATTATCAGCTTAAAAAGGGCAAGATTTCAGACTGGGATATTACGAAAAGAGAGGAAAGGATTAGTTTTTACTCAGTTTCTAAAGTAACAATCCTTATTTTTTTTAGTATCTTATTTTTTCTTTCACCTAAAAGTATTCCTTTTTACTTAAAATTCTTAATTCCTTTCCTAATTTTCTATTTGCTAACTTTTTTTAACAAAGTGTCTGGCCACATGATAACGAATACACTTTTTATTCTAAGTATATACTTTTATACTGGTAAATCAGATATTTTATATATAGGAATTATAATTTTACTTTTAGTGGCTTTAAGCAGATTTAACTTAAAAAAGCATACTTTACCTCAGTTAATAATAGGAACAGGCCTGGGCTTGCTAGCTTTAATTTAAAATAAATTTTAAAAGAAAAAATAGTAATTTTAATGAAATTAAATATTAAACAGAGTAGCCAGAAAATATTTTGGGGATTAATTATACTCAGCCTGATTTTGCTGATTTTAGATAAACTGGTTGTTATTGATAATTTAAAAAGACCACCAGAAAAACTCTTTATTTTTTTAAATAGATCTGTTTTACAGAGAGAAAAATATAAAAATGGTTTGGAAAACAACAATTTTGACTCTTTAATTTTAGATGAAAAGTTAAAACTACTTGAGATAGAAAATGCTGATTTAAAAGTTAAAATAAAGAAAATTGAGGAAGAAAATATCTCAATGCGTAAATTACTCCAAGCACCACTCCCTCCAAGCTGGGATTTTATTCCGGCTCATGTTTTAAAAGTAGATAGTGACATTTTGTTACTGGACCAAGGTTTTGACCAGGGTGTTAAGCTGGGCCAGATTGTTTTAGTTGACAATGTTTTAATTGGAAGAGTAATTAAAACCACTTCTACTTTATCTCAGGTTAAACTAATTACCCATAATGAGATAATATTAAAAGCCAAGGTTTTAGAATCAGAAGTTAAAGGTTTAGTGGAAAATAAAAGAAACAGTTTGTTTTTAACTCAAGTAGACCAAAAACTTAGTTTGCAAGCAGAACAAATTGTTATTACCACGGGTGAAGACGAGATTTATCCAGCTAATCTTTTAATAGGCAAAATTATTGAAATCCAAAAGCAGGAAAGCGAGTTTTATCAGCAGGCTTTATTAAAACCATATATAGATATTAATGAATTAAAAGTAGTTTTTCTCTTAAACGACCGGTAAAAAGTGACTAGAGTTATTTATTTTATGAAAATTAATGATTTATATTAGTAATATTAATTATTGGATAGGGTTTTTATGTTGGGTTTAGAAACGATCAAAGATAAATCAAAAACAATTGCTGTAGTCATAAGGAAAAACATTAAAGTAAAAGGGTTAAAATTTTTTAGTTCTCCTAATTATCCTTTTCAAATTGGCTTTCATAACCGAGAAAAAAATACAGTTTTAAAAGCTCATTTTCATCCGGGTCACAATTTTTTTATCAAATTATCTCAAGAAGTTTTATTCATTCTAAAAGGAAAAATAAGAGTAGATCTTTATAATTCAAAAAAAAAGTTTTTAAAGTCTAAAATTTTAAAAGGCGGAGATAGTATTTTTTTTGTTGCTGGCGGTCATGGGGTTAAATTCTTGGAGAAAACAAAAATATATGAGGTCAAACAAGGACCTTATTTGGGTGATAAAAAAGCCAAAATCTTTATATGATTCCTGTTAATCAACCTTTGATTTCTAAAAATGCTAAAAAATATGTTTTAGATTGTTTAAAAACAGGTTGGGTTTCTTCAGCTGGTAAATATATTGATAGGTTTGAAAACAAGTTTGCCAAGTTTTGCCAGTCTAAATATGGGGTTTCCTGCACTAGCGGAACTGCGGCTCTTCACCTTGCTCTTGAGACGTTAGGTATTTGCAGGGAGGATGAAGTTATTATTCCTTCCTTGACTATGATGGCCACAGCTTTGGCTGTTTATTATACCGGTGCTAAGCCTATTTTAATTGATTCAGAGTCTGACACTTATAATATCAATCCATCACTTATTGAAAAAAAAATAACTTCAAAAACAAAAGCAATTATCCCTGTTCATCTTTATGGCCATCCGGTTAATATGGATCCGATTTTAAAAATAGCTAGAAAATACAAGCTAAAAGTAGTAGAAGATGCCGCTGAGATCCACGGCGGTAAGTATAAGGGTAAAATGGCTGGCTCATTGGGAGATATTGGCTGTTTTAGCTTTTATGCTAATAAAATCATTACTACTGGTGAGGGAGGAATGATAGTGACCAACTCTAAAAAAATATTTGAAAAGGCAAAAAGACTGAAAAACTTATCCCATTCTCCCAAAAAAAGATTTCTTCATAATGAAATTGGTTTTAATTATCGGATGACAAATCTTCAGGCGGCTTTAGGTTTAGCCCAATTAGAAGAAGTCAAAAAATATCTTAGAATAAAAAGGTGGCTGGCTGGAAAATATTCCCAAGGTTTAAAAAACATTAACGGTTTAATCTTGCCTCAAGAAAAAAATTACGCTTTTAATGTCTATTGGATGTATACGGTTTTAGTTAATGAAAAAGAATTTGGATTAAAAACAGATGAGTTAAGAAGAAAATTGCTTAAATTAGGAGTTGACACCCGGTCATTTTTTATTCCTATTCATAAACAGCCTGTTTTTAGAAAACTAGGTTGGTATAAAAATGAAAAATATCCAGTGGCTGAAAAATTGACTAAAACCGGTTTTTATTTGCCTTCAGGCTTAGCTATATCAGAATCACAATTAAATCAAGTAATTAAGGCCTTTAAGACAATTAAAAACTAATTAGTCTTTAATTGTTGTTTTGTAATCCTATTAGATTAATATTTTAAATTTTAAAAAAAATGGAAAAAGTTTCTGTTATTATTCCTACCTTTAATGAAGCCTTGGGAATCGTAACTTTTATAAAAAGGATTTTAAGAGTCTTTTCTAAAATTAGCCAGCAATACAAATTAGAAATTATTATTATTGATGATAATAGTCCTGATAATACAGGAAAAATAGTTAAAAAAAAGTTTTTAAAAGACAAAAGAATTAGGGTTTTTATAAGAAAAAATATTAGCGGTTTAGGTACAGCCATTGGTTATGGAGTTAAAAAAGCCAAGGGAGACATTATTATTGGAATTGATGCTGATGGCAACCATGATGAAATAGTTATTCCAGCTTTACTTAAAAATTTGGACCAATTTGATTTAGTAATTGCTTCAAGGTTTATTAAAGGCGGGGGTTTGGAGAAAAAAACTGATATCTTTAGGCATTTAGTAAGTTTTTTTATCAATTTATTTTTTAAAATTTTTGGTTCGCCAGTTTGGGATAGTACCAGTGGTTTTTATGTGATTAGGAAAAAAAAGCTTAAAGCCCTAGGCTTGGGAAAGATTTATTATGGTTATGGCGATTATCATCTTCGATTGGTTTGTTTGGCTAAAAGTCATAAATATTTAATTAAGGAGATTCCTTATACTTATAAAAAAAGAATTGCCGGCAAAAGTAAATCTAACCTTTTTAAAATGTTTTTTTCTTATCTTTTAGAAGGAGTAAAAATTAAACTTAAATAAATAAGATTAAATATTTTCAAATTTATTTGTTGTTTTTCTGACTTTCTTTTATATATTTTTTAACTATCTTATTGGTTTTTCCTAAAGCTCTGGTTTTTCCTTTGTCTAGCCAAAGAACTTGGGGACATAATTTTTTAATTGCTTCCAGATTATGAGAAACAAAGATAATTGTTTTTTTGGCTTTAAAAAAATCTTGGATTTTATTAAAGCTTTTTATTCTAAACTTTTCATCTCCAGAAGAAATAACTTCATCAATAATTAAGATGTCTGGATTAGAATGAACAGCAATAGAAAAACCCAGTCTTAAAACCATGCCTGAAGAGTAAGTATTTAAGGGAGAATCAATAAACTTTTTAATCCCGGAAAAAGCAATTATTTTTTTAAAGCTATTTTTAATTTCTTTTTTATTCATTCCCAGTAAAAGCCCATTAATATAAATATTTTCCTCACCGGTCAAGTCAGGGTGAAAGCCAGCTGAAAGGTCAATTAAAGAGGCAATTTTACCTTTAGTTTTAACTTTTCCTTTAGTGGGATAAGTAATTCCAGAAATTAATTTTAAAAGAGTGGATTTTCCCGCTCCGTTTGGTCCGATAATGCCTAATTTTTCTCCCTTTTTAAGTTGTAAGCTAATATTTTTTAAAGCCCAAAATTCTTCTTTTTTTTTAAATAGACTTTCTACTAAAGTAGGTTTCTCATGATGAAGAATGTATTTTTTAGAAATATTATTTAAGCTAATAACTGTTTTATTATTTATCATTTTAAATATAACTTATCCATTTTTCATGTTTTATAGCCAGTCAGAAAAATAAATTTCTTTTTTTTGAAAATATTTAAAGCCTAAGAAAAATATTAATAAAATAAATAAAATATGGATTAAACTAATCCATAAAGGAACAGAAAGATTAACCATTGATTTTTGTAGCCAAGAGAAAATAGTAATTAAAGGATTTAAATAAAAAATACCTTTATATTTTTCCGGAATAAATGAGAAAGGATAAATGATTGGGGTGGCATAAAACCAGAGCATGATTCCCATTTGAATGACAAAATTAATGTCCCGGTAAAAAACAGTTAGAGCTGAAGCAAAAAGAGATATTCCTGAGGCAAATATTAGTAATAAACTTATTCCCAGTATTTGAAGTCCTAAGTTAAAAAGAGTAAAAAAATACCATTGTTGGGTAATTAATAGAAAAATAATTAACATTAAATAGGAGACTAAAAAATGGAAAAAATGGGAGAAAACCATAGATAAAGGAATAATGCTTCTGGGAAATTTAGCCTTTTTAATTAAGTTCCGGTCCCAAACAATTCTAGGAGTAGCTTTGTTTATTGCCAAAGAGAAAAAGTTCCAGGGTAAAAGACCAGTAAATAAAAATAGATAGTAATTTTTTATTCCAAATCTAAAGATAATAGAAAAAACAAAGCCAATAACAGCCATTTGAACCAGGGGATTTATAAAGATCCATAAAAAGCCTAAAACAGCGTGTTTGTATCTGGCTTTGATTTCCTTTTGGGTTAGGGCAATAAGTAAGTTAATAGAGTGATTATTGAACATATAGGCTGATTATATAATAAAATTAAGACAATAATCTTTAAAAAAGTTATTACTTAATCTTTTTGTTTGAGAGGAAATATTTAGCGATTGAGCATTTTTTACATGGAATAAGCATAAGGTAATTATTATTTAACAATAATTTTCTAACTAGCTTAAATTTACTATTATTCCAAATTATTTTTATTGTTTGATTTTTAACATTTCCCAAAATATTTTCTCTTTTCCAGTCATGACAGCAAATCAAAACATCGCCGTTAAAAAGAATACTTATTTTATGAAAAGGCTCAAAACAAACCTTATTTTTTAGATTTATGGGAGAAACTAAGTTAGAAAATTTAAGATTTAAATTACTGTAGTTTTTTAGTGTTCCAGCTCTATTTGTTAGGGCCGACAACTCTATTTTTAAATTATTTTTAGCTTGTAATTTTTTGATAGTTTTAGAATTTACAAAAAAAATAATGTCATCAAAATTTTGATTAGTTATTACCATTCTTAGGCAGACTTTTAGTTTTTTTAATTTGGGTAATTTTTTTATCTTTTCAACAATTTTTGAAAAATTAATTCCAGGAGACAAATTTTTATTTTTATTATTTGTTGGTGTCAAACTAATATTTAAAATATCTAAACCTGATTTTTCTAAAAGAAGCAATAACTTTTTAGTCAAACAAACTCCATTAGTAGTAGTGGAGATGGTAAATTTTCTTTTAAACTGATCTCTCTTTTTTGCGGTAAATAAAATTTTTTCATAAATATTTTTATCTAAAAGTGGTTCATTTTGGAGCATAATACTGATATTTCTTAAGGTAGGAAAATCTTTAGCGAGCTGAGCAACTATTTTTTGAAACAATTTGTTTTTCATTTTGCCCATGGGAAACATTTTAGAAGTGCAAGAATAGGGACACATTAAACAGCCGGCATTGCAAAAAGAATGATTTTGGATTTCAGCGTATTTTAAGACTGCTTTTTTAATTGTTTTTACCATTTAGTTTTTTAATATTTATTTGCAGTTTCTAAATTTATTTATTTTATAAAAAAGCAAGGTGAATAAATTAATTTTTGGTATATTTTTTTGATAAAGGGAATTTTTTCCAAATTATTTAAATTTAAAAGCTGGGGTAAAACAGAATTTGCTTTGGAGTAATTAGTGAATAAAACTTTTTGGATAAAGATTGAAGATGGGTTAGTGAGGTCTATCATTTTTTTATTGTTTTTAATTGAAATTACCCTGCCGATGAAGAAAGCTTTATAAAAAAAACCATCTGAATTTACATTATTATCGCCTTTTACTAGATACTTATATTTATTATTTTTATTTTTTACTTTTTTTATTATCCGGTGGGCATTTATGCTTCCTTTTTGAATATAGGCAGGAATATCGCCAACATTATAACTTTGTAGTTTTTTTTTACTATCAAGTTTTATAGTCAAGTAGTTTCCGTGTTTAATTAAAGGCCTCATGCTTGAGCCGCTGGCGACTGCTTTTATGATATAATTTTTTTGTTCCATGAAAAACTTATACCTTAATTTAAATATTTCTCTAATAGGCATTAAAATTATAACACAGAGAAAAGACATTAAAATCTTTCTTAAAAATAAATACTCAGACTATGTTATTAGTAATGAAGAATATCTAACCAAAAAAAACAAGTATAAAATATTTTTAAATATAAATAATAAACCTAAAATTAGGGAGGAAAAAAATAATTTTTATTTAGACTATCATTCTCCCAAAATTTTTTTTACTGGATTTAATGACCGCTTCCGGTCAATTTTTTCCAAAATTTTAGTAAATGAGAGAGGGTTATTACTTCACGGTTCCTGTTTGGTTAAAAATAGTAAAAGCTATATTTTTATTGGTAAAGAAGGGGCGGGCAAGTCAACTATTAGGAAAATTTGCTCCCAATTAGTTTGTTTGGGAGATGATACGGCGGTTGTTAGAAGAATAAAAGGTCAATGGTTTTCTTTTGGTTCTCCTTTTTATCAAAAAACTAACTTAGCTTATCCTAATTTAAAAAAAAGAATTGGGGGAATCTTTTTGTTATCCAAGGCAAAATTTAATTTAATATCCCAGCTTAGTTTTAAGAGTAGAATTAAAATTTTATTAGATAATTACCTTGGCAATTTTAATAACAAAATCTATAAAAAAACTAACCATAATTTTCAAAGAAAAGTTTTTGATAATATTTTGTCCCTTGTTTTTTCAGTAGAGGTTCAAAAATTATCTTTTAAAAAAGACCGCCTTTTTCTGAAGCTTTTAATAAATCAGCCTAAGTTTAAAAAAACTAAACAGAATAGAAACAAAATTCTTTCAAAAGTTAACAAACTGGCAGCAGCTAAAAACAATTTGAGTAAATTAAGCTGGATAAAAGCAGTTGGTGATTTGTCTTTTTTAGAAAAATGCAAAGTAATTAACGAATTAAGCTGGGAATTTGAAATCGGAAAAGGTCTGACAATTAAAAAAGCCGCCGCAGTTTTCAGCAAGCCTGATTTTAACTCTGCCCATAAAATTATTGTAGATAAGTATTTAAAAAAGCTAAATAAAAACAGCCAGAAGATTTTAAGTACAAGCTTTATTGTGATTAAAAAAGGAGAGGATTATGAAATTATAGATGGTAATCATCGGGCAATCGCCATCTGGAAATATTTAAATAAATTTGGAAAAACAGGGATATTCTTTTTTCTTTTAGGAGAAAAAAACAATGATTAAAAGAATTGAAGTTCAAGATTTTATTAATAAAACTAAGAATAAGCAAAATCTAATTCTGGGTATATTTGCCCACCCTGATGATGAAGTTCTTAATATGGGTGGATTGATTATAAAAGCAGTTCAGAAAAACATTAAAGTAGTTTTGATCTGTCTTAGCAGGGGAGAAAAGGGGATTACGAGTGATTTATATAAGAATAATATTGACGTAATTAGGAAAAAGGAGTTTTTTCAAGCGGGGAAAATATATGGCCTTGAGCAAAAAGATTTAAAAATTTATAATTTTCCTGATGGCCGGTTTTTTTATTCGCAAGATAAGCTAGAAAAAAAGTTACTTAATTTACTTTTTAAGTATCAACCTTCAGTAATAGTAACCCATGATCCCTCTGGTAAAACTTATCACCCTGATCATATTACTACAAGTATAGTTCTTAAAAAAATAATTTCCCGGAATTTTTTAGGGAAGACTAGGTTTTATTACTCTGTTTATTCTTCTTTACAAAGAAAAACATATAAAAATCTTAATAAAAACATTTATCAAAGCAACTTTCCGCCTGATTTTAAAACCATGCCTAAGCCGGATTACTGTTTAAAGCTTAATAATAAAGATATTGAAATTCAAAAAAAAGCCTGTCTTGCTTATAAAAGTCAGAGACTTTTTCAAAACCTTAGCCTTGACCTTGATTTATGGCTTAATTTGTTGTTTGATAAAGAATATTATCACTTGGTTAAACTGCAGGAAAAATATTTATTTAAATTTAGAAAGTATAAATATAAGGAGGTGAATTTTAAAAATGAAAGCCAAAAAAAAACCTAGTAAAGTTTTTTCTCAAATTTCAATAAAAAGAAACAAATCAGTAATTTTTAAAGATGTAGAGGGCTTAGTTTATATTTTAGACCATAAAACAATGACTTTGAAAACTTTAAATGAGCTAGCTTCTTTTATCTGGAGAGAGCTTAAAACCCCCCAGACAATTGAAAAATTAGGAGAGAAAATTTATAAAAGCTATGAGAGTAGTAAAAAAACAATTTTAAAAGACTTGACTGCCTTTATTAAACTTAAACTTAAAGAAAAAGAGTTACAATATTGTAATTGTAAGAAAACTAAATTATCAAAAAACAACTCTTAAAATCTGGCTTTTTTAAGTATGGGGATAAAATCTTTTAACTTCCAAATTATTGATATTAAGTTTAATTATTTAATCTGAAAGCTTTAAAAAATTAGTAATTTAAGTGTCAGAGCTAGGGTCTACGGTTTTGATTTTAATTTTTTCTACTTTTTGATTAGGTTTTTTATATGGTTTTTTCATTTTAAACTTTTCACCTCCTTAAATGATGTTAAATCTTTTACGATATTATATACTGTTTTTTAATATTATTTTTTATTAGTTCTAAATTAAGAGTAATATTTTTAAATAATAATGTCAAGCAAAGATATCCTATCAGTAATAATTATTACTTTTAAAAGAAATGGACTTTTACAAAAATGTTTAGAAAGTTTAGTTTCCCAATTATCCTTAACGGAGGAAATTGTAATTGTTGATAATTATAAAAAGGGTTATGCCAAAAAAATTTGTCAGAACTTTAAAAAGAAACTTAAAATTAAATATTTTTATGAACCTAAAAAAGGACCTTCTTATGCTAGAAACCTAGGTTTTAAAAAGTCTAAAGGCAAAGAGGTGGTTTTTTTAGATGATGATTGTTTGGTTTGTAAAAATTGGCTTAAGAAAATAAGGTATTTATTAGATAGTAATCCAAGCGAGAATTTGATTTTTCAAGGCAAAATTAACCATATTTTTGAAGTTCAAAATTCTTTGTCTAATTTTTTTTATTGGCAGAATGAAAATGCCTGGCAGGAGATAAAAGCAGGCCCATCATGGAATCTTTCCAAAAATTATCTAAACTTTATTAATGCTGGTAATTTTTTTGGAGAAAAAAGAGTTTTTTCCCAATTGGACTGCTTATTTGATGCCCGGCGTTTTCCATACATTTGTGAAGAAAAAGATTTGGCTTACAGATGTCAGTTAAAAGGAATTGGAATAGTCTATGCTCCAAAAGCAGCTGTTAATCATATTAAAGACAAACCAACGCTGAGAAAATTAATAAAAAGGAGCTTTATGACTGGTAAAAAAGAAGCCTTATTAGAATCAAAATATAAAATTGAAGATAAAAAAATACTAAATCTTTTTAAAGCTTATTTTAATAACAATAAGTATAAAAAAACAAAATTAGGAATTAGGCTTTGGTTCTACTTTTTTGTTAAAAAAATCTTTCTAATTTTGGGAAAAAATTGGGGAAGGATATTTAACTCTGAAACAAGATAAAAGCAAACATTCTTTTTAGGAATTAGGTAAAAAGGGTAATTGGGGATGTTTTAGTCCAGCCTTGAGAACAAAGCCTAGTATTTTCGGTCGTAAAAGTCTTTTGATGGGCAATTTTTCACTTAAAATGATTTTAATAAAAAAAATGTCTTTTTTTATTTTTTGAAATTTTTTGTTTTGAGAATGCCAGACTTTAAGGGGTGGAAAGATGGCAATTTTTTCAGCGGAAAAATAGGGAAGAAGAACTTTTGTTCGAAAGGGGATTTTAGCAGCTTTTTTAAGGCCTAAAGGGAAAGGAAGCCCAAATATTTGGTTACCTAGAAATAAAGTAAAAAGAGAGATGTTTTTAGCTTGGTAGCGGCCGGACAGAGAGATAAAACTTTCCCAGTTAACCTCTTTATCATAGCAGGTGGTAAATTCAATAATGTCAAAAAGGTTGCGTAGGCCTTTTAACAAGTCATTTGTCCAGAAATGGATGATAAGAGAAAAAAGAAAACATTCCTTTGAAAGTTTGTAAAAATGGGTTTTCTTGTCTTTTTGGCAATTTTTTAGTAACTCTTTGGTTAATTTGTAAAGACTTTTTTTATTAAGAATATTGAACTCGTCATCGGTAAAAGGCCAGGCTAATAAAAAATGAAGGTCAATGATAGTTTTATTTTCAGGGTGGGAGAGGGTTACTTCTTGTATATATTTTTTTTTAATAGAATAACCTTTTTTTTGAAGAAAAGTACTAATTTTTTTTAATTTACTTTTTTCAACCAATAAATCAAGATCAGATCCGGTTATATATTGTTGATGAAAAATCATTTTCTTATAAAAAGAAAAATCAGTTAAGTTAACAGCTTTTATTTTTTTCTGCTCTAGAAAACGAGAAATATCATTTTTTTCTTTTTCCAGTAAAAGAGAATTACAAAGTGAATATTTTTGGAAGTTATGTAGTTTTTTAATGGTTATTTGGCTGATTTTTTTTTGGCAGATTGGGCATTTGAGAAAGTGAAAAAGAACAAAAACTACTTTATTTTTTATGGCAGTTTGCAATAGTTTTTTTTCATTTATAGGAAAATAGTTAGAAGTCGGGCATTTTTTTAACCGATGTCTTAGTAGGAAAATTAATAGTCTAGATATTTTTGTTTCTTCAGTCATTAAATTTGTAGGGAAACTCTTTTTTAAGAATTTGATCTATTTTTTTAAATTTATTATTTGGACTGTTATCAAGGGTTATTTTTTTCTGTTTTCTTTTATATTTTTCCGGCCAGCCGTTTTTTAAAATTATTTTAATTTCTTTTTCAAAAGCCTTAGCATTATTAGCAATTTTAATAAAGGGTTTTAAGGGTTTTAAAGCTTCTATGGGAGTGGAAATTAAGGGTTTTCCCCGAGCAAAAAACTCAAAAGTTTTCATTGGGTGGCAAAAACGAGCCGCTTCGTTTTTCATATTATAAGGAATTATTCCAATATCTAGATGATCAAGGAAGCCAATTAATTCTTTTTTGTTTTTTTGGGTTATAAAATAAATGTTTTTCTTTTGTTTTAGTTTTTCAAGAGTTTTTTTAATGGGAATGGTTTTCTCCAAATTATTATCTAATAAGCTGGAACCAATAAAAATAAATGACCAAGAAGGATTATTGGAAGTAAGTTTTTTTATCAATTTAAAATCTAGCCGGTGATTTATGTTGCCGGTAAAAACAATTCTTGGGGCTGGAATTTTTTTAAATTCTTCAGGTAGGAGACTTTTAGGGGTTTTTAAAAAAAGATTAGTGTTGGTCACTCCTTGAGGGACAGAGAAGACTTTAGGATGGAATTTAGCTTTAATTTTTTTTAAAACAGGAGAAATAGTAAAAACAATATCCACTTTTTTAAGAAGTTTTTTTTCTTTGTTTTTTTTGTTTTTGTCTATTTTAGGGTGAGGGGATGAGTGAAAATCAACGCAGTCATAAATGGCTAACTTTTCTCCTAATTTACCAACTAGGTTTTTAAAATTAGGGTAGAAAATCCAGAGGATTGGTTTTTTACCAATTAATTTTGATATAAGCTTGATTTGAAAATAAACTAGTTGATAATTAATTTTAGCTATTAAAGAAACACGCTGAAAAGGAAGAAGATGAATAATGGGGAAGTAGACTAAATTTTTGTTGAGGGTTTTTACTTTTTTTGTAAATTGGCTGAATTTTTTTTTGTTAGTTAAAAGTTTAAAAATAGTTGTTCCCTGCCAAAGTCTTAAAATAATTACTTTGTTTTTATTACTTAAAAATTTAGCTGTTTGTTCTTCAAAATCTGCCGGAAACCCCTTTGGTAAAAAAATAGGTATAATTATTAATTGATTTTTTAACATTTTTTTAAACTTTCCTAGTTTCCCCTGGAGCTTCTTATTATTTTAGTTGATTTTTAAAGGAAAGGAAAGTTATAATGAGGCCTATGAAGGGAATTAGATTTAAAAAATATTTTTCCAAAATTGGCCTTTATGATATTTTAGTTTTTTGTCTTGTTTTGGCATTTTTGTTTTTTTTATCTTTTTATTTCAGGGAAAAACCTACCTGGGTGAAGGTAGGGATTAAATTATCATCATCTAATTGGTGGTCAAGAGGAACAATTCCTCCTTATTGGTTAGCTGACAGTATTGAAGTTGGCGATCAGGAAATTGGTGCCTTTAATAAAGTATCAGCTCAAGTCGAAGATATTCAGGTTTTAGAAACAACAGAAGAAATAAAAGACGTTTATTTGAAATTAAAAATTAAAGCTAATTTTAACAAAAATAAGCAGCAATATTCATTTAAAGGTCAAACAATTAGTGTTGGATCTCCCATGGAGCTTCATTTAGGTGACAGTTTTGTTCAAGGATTGATTACCTTTGTTCAGCAAGAGGAAGGAATAGCAGAGGACTTAATTATTTCTGGAAAAATTCTTAATGTTTTTCCCTGGGTATTAGAACCAATTGAGATAGGGGATAAAATGAAAGATGGTCAGGGAAGGGTGATTGCTGAAGTTTTGGAAAAACAAGTAACTTTGGCAGATTACCTTAGTACCGACTGGCAGGGAAATGTATATATTAAAAAAAGACCTGATAGAAGAGATGCATTTTTTAAGATTAAAGTTAGGGTTTCTAAAAGAGGTAGTACTTATTATTTCCGCCAGGAGCAAAAGGTGAAGGTAGGAGAAGAGCTTTATATCCAATTTGAAAATGGAGAATTAGATTATTTAAGCATAATAGCAATAGAGAAATGATTGCCTATGTTGTGCCTTACCTTAATCAATATGGGGGGATTCAAACATTTGCCAAAAACACGAAGAAGAGTTTAAAAAAAGAGCATAGGATTAAGTTATATAATTGGCGGTTGCCCCAGAATAAAACCTTTTTCTTCCTAAAAAGCAAGCTTCCTAAAAAAAGAAACTTTGAAATTGAAAAAGCTAAATTGATTCATTTTTGGCATCCACTAGCTGCCCGAGGCTTTGAAAAAAACAATTTTATAGTTTCTTGTCATGGAAGGGAAATATTACCTTTAAACCTAAGATCCTTTGAAAAAAAAGCCTTAGACAATATTTTTCAAAAGGCTAAATTAATTCACCTTAATAGCAAATTTACTAAAAATCTTTTGCTAAAACACTTTCCTTTTGTAGATAAAAGAAAATTAAAGGTTATTTATCCGGGGGTAAGTTTAAAGAATTTCCAGAAAAAAAAGAATCGCCAAATTATTATCGGAACTTTATCCCGCTTTAATCCTAGAAAAAATATTGTTAACATTATAAAAGCTTTAAATATTTTGAAGAGCAAATCCAAGCTTAATTTTAAATATTATCTCGTGGGTCAAGGAATGGAGGAGAAAAAGATTAAGAGTGAATTAAAAAAGTCCAATTTTTTCTGGCAATATAAATCCAGTCTCACCGAACTGGAAAAAGCCAATTTTTATTCAAAGATTGATATATTTGTTTTACCAACTTTAAGTTTAAAGAATGATGTTGAGGGTTTTGGAATAGTTTTTTTAGAAGCCAGTAGCTTTGGTATTCCGGTAGTAGCCAGCCAGGTAGATGGAGTTAAGGAAGCAGTTTGGCAGAATCAATCAGGCATTTTTACCGATCCTAAAAGTTCAGAGAAAATAGCTGAGTCTATTTTAAATTTATATAAGCAAACAAAGATTAATTCCCAATCATGTCAAAAATGGGCAGAGACTTTTTCTTGGAAAAAGCAAGCCCAAGACTGGAAGGAAATTTATAGAAGACTTTTATGATTCTTAAAAGATTTTATATAACCATATTTTTTTTCTATCTTTTACTGTTAGTGGTTTTCAATAATACCTCTCTTTTTTTGAGCTTTTTTATTTTAGCCCTGGTTATATTTTTTTGGGTAAAAGTTAAAAAAATTGATGAAATATTGTTTTATGGATTGTTGTTTAGTTTGCCTTTTGATTTGGGCAAGAGTTTTCCTTTTTCAGTTGTTTTACCCTTAGCTAGTAGTCAAGAGATAGGTTATCGGGTTTGGCTGACTGTTTCACCCAGTTTGATTTTAAGTTTTTTGCTTTTGGCTCACCTTTTTTTCAATAGGAAAAAAAAACTAAAAACAGAGTTGTCTGATAAGTATTTAATTTTGTTTTTATTCTTAACGGGATTTTCAATAATTATAGCTCCTTTAAAGACTATTTCTTTTTACGCTTGGTTAGAGCTTTTAAAAGCAGTGACAATATATTTTTCAGCCCGTCTTTTGCTTCAGAGAAAAACTGTTTTTAAAAACTGTTTTTACATAATATCTTCTTGGGTTTGTTTTGAAGGCCTTTTTGCTTTAGGTCAATATTTTTTAAAAGGATCTTTGGGTCGATATATTGAAGAAGGACTTTTAAATATTCCTTTGGGAAAAGTAATGGAGAATAAAGTTTTCTTATTTAGAAGTTTTGGAACTTTTGTTAGTCCTAATAGGCTAGGAGCTTTTTTAGTTATAAGTTTGATCTTATTAAGCCCTATTTTTTTTAAAAAGAGTTTTATTAAAATAAATGCGTTTTTCTTTGCGGCCTTTGTTTTGGGGTTAATAGGTTTAGTTTTAAGTTTTAGCCGGACCAGTTGGTTTAGTTTTTTTATTTTTTCCTTGAGTGGAGTCTATTGGCTTTATAAAAAGGGGCATAGGTTTGGTTCCCAGATTAAAAGAATAATTTTAATGTCTTTAATTTTTTTAATTTTTCTAAGCCCATTTTTAGTTTTAAGATTGAATTCACTCTTAACTTCATTTTCTTATTATGGTTCAGGCTCAGTTAGATTAAAACTTATCCAAGAAGCCCTTCATTTAATCTTTTTAAAGCCTTTTTTTGGGGTGGGTTTGAATCATTTTACCTGGGGAGTGGTAGAATGGCCCTTAACTGATATAAGGCATATTTTTTTACAGCCGGTTCACAGTGTTTATCTTTTAATTGCCTCTGAAGCAGGTTTGCCTTCTTTGTTATTCTTTCTTTTTTTCATAATAAGCGTCTTAAAAAGAGTTGATAAAAACAAAGAAAAAGTTAGTCAAAAACTTTATCCATTATTTGTTTTAGGAAGAAATGCGGTTTTAAGCTATCTTTTTATTGGCTTATTAGAACCATTTTTTTTACAGCCTGTTTTTGATTTATTTTTCTTAAGCTTAGCAATTTTAGAAGTAGTTAGCAATAAAAAATGAGAAATAAGGTTTTAAAAAAAGTCAACCTACCTTCAATAGTTTTTTTTAATGATGGTTTTGATTGGGAAATAAAAGGAAACCGTTACTACCTTCCTTATTACTATTCTTTTAAAACCAAAGTTTTAGTTGTTAGTCCTCATTTAGGTTTTATTAAAACCTTAAAAAAACTTTTTAAAAATGAGCCTTTTTTAAGGAAGATAAAGAAAAACCTATATTTTTTTCAACCCCCAGGGTTAATTCCTTTAAATAGAAGTTTTTGGTTATTTAAAAATGGCTCTTATTTAGTTTCATTGTTTTTTATAAAAAAAACAATGAGAAGTATTAATATTGAAAGAAAAAAATCAATTTTTTATTTTTTTTATCCTGAATATTTTAAAACCGCTTTAAAATTAAAACCTAAATTAAAAATATATCATCTAGTAGATTTAGTATGGGAATATCCTTTTTATTATCCTTATAAAAAGGATAGAATCAGGGCAGAAAAATTAAGCCTATCAGTTTTAAGAGAAAGTGATTTAGTTTTTACTTCCTCACTTTATTTATTTAAAGAAGTAAAAAATATAAATAAAAAGACTTTTCTTTTAGAAAATGGAACAGATATGGATCTAATTCAGGCTGAGTTAAGAAAAGAAGCCAAAAGACCAAAGATTATTGAAAAAACTAATAAGCCAATTATTGGTTTTATTGGTAATATGAGCTCTTTTAGATTTGACTTTTCTCTTTTAAAATATTTGGTTGAAAATATAAAGGATTTTAATTTTATTTTAATTGGATCAGGAAAAGACAACCAGAAAAATCTTAAAACCCTTAGTTTAAAAAATAAAAACTGTCATTATTTAGGAGAATGGGAGTTTAAAAAAGCAATTAAATATTTAAAATATTTTGATGTTGGTATAATTCCATATAAAAAAAATAGCTATACTAGGGGAGTTTTGCCAATTAAGCTTTTTGATTATTTTTCTTTTGGTATGCCAGTAGTTTCTACTAATTTGTATTCTTTAAAACCCTTTAAAGATGAATTGTATTTAGAGGCTAATAAAAAGGTCTTTTTATTAGCCATAAAAAAAGCTTTAAAAGAAAAAAGCAAAACAATGAGAAAAAAAAGAATAAAAATAGCTAAAAATCATTCTTGGAGAAATATAGTCGAAAAAAGCGAAAAAATAACTAGAAAACACTTATGAAAATACTTTATATTACCCAGCTTCTTCCTTATCCTTTAGATAGTGGGGGAAAGATAAAAACATATAAAACTTTAAAGCTTTTATCTAAGAAACACCAGATCCATCTGGTTTGCTTTGTCAGCCAAGCCAAAGACAAGAAATATGCTAAGAAACTACAAGATTTATGTCAAAAAGTTAAGGTTTTTAGTTGGCCTTTAACTCAATCAAGATATAAAGATATTATAAAGGACGTTTTTCTTAATTTTCTTTCTTTAACTCCTTTTATTTTTCACCGTTATTTTAATCCTAAGATGAAAAAATACTTAGACGATTTATTAAAAAAAGAATCTTTTGATACTATTCATATAGATCACCTTAATATGGCTCAGTATTTGCCAAAGAATAAAAATTGCTTCTGGGTTTTAGAAGAACACAACATTGAATCTTTACAAAAATTAAGTATTGCCAAGCTGGAAAAGTTTCCTTTTAGCTTAGTATTTTTTTGGGAGGCAGTCCGCTTGTATTTTAAGGAGATAAAATGGCTGAAAAAGTTTGACTATATTTTAGCCCTCTCTCAAAAAGACAAGGAAGAAATAATGAAAAGAGGAGGGAAAGAAAAGAAGATTTTCGTTTTACCTCCTTATATGAAAGCTAAAAGTCTTTTTTCTTGGGGTAGTAAAAATATTTTATTTATTGGGTCTTTATCCTGGTGGCCCAACAAAGACGGTTTTAAATGGTTTTATAAAAATATATTTAATCATCTTAAAAAGAAGTTGCCGGAGATTAACTTTATTGCTGTTGGTAAAGATCAAAAATATGCTCAAAAAGAAGTTTTTAAAAATGAAAAAAGAGTAATTTTCCCGGGTAAAGTTAAAAATATTAAACCATTTTTAAAAAAAGCTGGAGTTTTTATCGTCCCTTTAAGAATGGGAAGTGGGATTAGAATCAAGCTTTTAACCGCTTTAGCTAATGGTATTCCAGCTGTAAGTACTAGCAAAGGAGCTGAGGGAATAGCTTTGAAAAAGGGTAATCCATTTATAATAGAAAACA
Source organism: Candidatus Beckwithbacteria bacterium CG10_big_fil_rev_8_21_14_0_10_34_10 (assembly GCA_002773945.1). Classification (GTDB taxonomy): domain Bacteria; phylum Patescibacteriota; class Microgenomatia; order UBA1400; family UBA1400; genus 1-14-0-10-34-10. The sequence goes on from PEZT01000008.1 coordinate 37,519, forward strand.
ACTCAAAACAATTTTCCGAGAGGATTTACAAAATTCTATCTAATAAAAAAATAGCCAATAAAATGTCAAAAAATGGATTAGAGTTTATTAAAAAGAACTATTCAAACTTGCAAGCTGAGAAAATATTAAAAAAAATATATCCTTTAAGACTTAAATGAGATATTTAAGAAAAATAAGCATTGGTGGTTTAGAAATCGATAATCTAAGTTTAAGAGAAACGGTTGATTTAATAGAAAAAGCTATTAATAAAAAAAACTTAAGCCGGCCCTTTTATATTTTTAATCCTAATTTGCATTGTCTTTATTTAATGAATAGCAA
>PEZT01000029.1:0-1701 GCA_002773945.1 Candidatus Beckwithbacteria bacterium CG10_big_fil_rev_8_21_14_0_10_34_10
TTACTCGCTCGTCAGGTTAATGTTCCGGCAATTGTGGTTTTCTTAAACAAAGTTGATGCCGTTGATGACAAAGAGTTGATTGACTTAGTGGAAATGGAAATTAGGGAACTTTTAAGTAAATACAAGTTTCCTGGAGACAAAATTCCTATAGTTAAAGGTTCAGCTTTGAAAGCTTTGGAATGCGGCTGCGGTAAAAAAGAGTGTGAATGGTGTGGGAAAATTTTAGAGTTAATGAATCAAGTTGATACTTATATTCCTACCCCAGAAAGAGACTTAGATTTGCCTTTTTTGATGCCGGTTGAGGATGTTTTCTCTATTAAAGGCCGGGGAACAGTGGTGACTGGTAGAATTGCCCGGGGCAAAGTTAAGGTGGGCGATACAATTGAGATTGTGGGTTTAAAAGACACTCAAAAAACCACCGTTACCGGAGTGGAAATGTTTAGGAAAAGTCTAGATAGCGGCCAAGCCGGAGACAATGTTGGGGTTTTACTTAGAGGAGTGGAAAAAGACCAGGTTCAAAGAGGTCAAGTTTTGGCCAAACCTGGGGCAGCTACCCCTCATACCGAGTTTGAAGCCGAGGTTTATATTCTTACCAAAGAAGAACACGGTCGTCATACCCCATTTTTCACTGGATACAAACCTCAGTTCTATATTCAAACAACTGATGTCACCGGTGAAGTAACCTTGCCTAAAGGGGTAGAGATGGTGATGCCTGGTGATAATGCTAAAATGACAGTTAAGTTAATTGTTCCAGTAGCCATGGAAAAAGGTCTCAGGTTTGCCATAAGAGAAGGTGGCAAGACAGTTGGAGCTGGAGCAGTTTCAAAAATATTAAAATAAAAAAATAAATCCCCCGCTTAAAAACGGGGGATGCACATTCAAATGCCTAAAGGAAGAATTAGGGTTAAATTAAAGGCTTTTGACCACAGAATTATTGATGAATGTTGTCAAAAGATATTGCAGACTGCCCTGTCTACTGGTGCTAAAGTTATTGGGCCAGTTCCTTTGCCGACTAGAAGAAAGTTGATTGTCGTTACTACCAGTCCACATACTGATAAAGATGCTCGGGAACACTTTCAAATATTAACCCATAAACGCCTGATTGATATTGTCCAGCCAACTGACAAAACTATTGATAGCTTAATGCATTTGGAATTGCCAGCTGGAGTGGGTATTGAGATTAAAATGTAAAAAAAGCCTGGAAGAAGAATGCGGCCCGGTTTGGGCCATTTTTTTTTGAAAAAAGAATTTATAAAATATAAAGATAAATAATTTTTAAAATAGTTTTAAAATAAAATATTAAAAAAAATAATGATTAATCGGTTTTTTGGCTATAAAATTGATCAAGTTCAAACCTTTGATAATAAAGGTAAGCGTTTAGTGGTTACTAAAATTAAAGCCCTACCTTTAAAAGTAAAAAAAATAAAGACTGAAAAAAAGGATGGCTATATGGCTTTACAGGTAGAGATTAAGCCGTTTTCTAAAAAAAATAGCAAAAAGCCAAAGAAAACTATTTTAAGAGAGATAAAGCTTTTAAAAGAAGAAGAAATTAAAATTGGCGATAAAATCGAATTAAAAAGTATTTTTAAAATTGGCGATAAAGCTCAGATTAAAGGAAAAACAATTGGGCGGGGGTTTGCCGGAGTGGTTAAACGTTATCGTTTTGCTGGCGGTTCCCGGACTCACGGTCAATCTGACCGT
>PEZT01000029.1:1738-11462 GCA_002773945.1 Candidatus Beckwithbacteria bacterium CG10_big_fil_rev_8_21_14_0_10_34_10
TTTAAAATTGATGAAGAGGAAAACATTCTTTTTTTAACTGGTTTAGTGCCTGGTAAAAAGGGTGGATTTTTAGAAATTAAAAAGACAAACAAAGCTAAAAATACTTTAAAAATTAAGCCTAAAAAAGAAGAATCTAGCCAGGAAGAAAAATCTTAAGGAGGAGATAAATAAATAGTTTATTATTTATTTAAAACCATGGTTCAAGTTGATTTATATACTCTTAAAGGAGAAAAAAAAGGTAAACTAAGTTTGCCGGATAAGATTTTTAAGGTTAAAGATAACCCAGTTTTAATTGCTCAATCAATTCGGGTCTATCTTTCAAATCAAAGGCAATCTCCTGCCAAAACTTTAAGGCGGGGAGAAATTAGAGCGACCGGTAAAAAGGTCTACCGTCAAAAAGGGACAGGTGGAGCCAGACATGGTGATAAAAAAGCCCCTATTTTTGTTAAAGGTGGTAAAGCTCATGGTCCAACAGGAGAGCAGTATTTTAAATTAAAAATGGCTAAAAAAATGAAGCGGCTGGCTTTGTTTTCCAGTTTAAGTAATAAAGTTAGAGAAGGTAAAGTAATGGGCCTTGAAAGTCTTAAAAAAATAGAGCCCAAGACCACAAAAATGGCTGAAATTATCACTAACCTTAAGTTAGAACCGGATAAAAAAAAGGTTAAAGTGACTTTAGTTTTAGGAAAACCAATGGTTAATGTTTTGCAAGCGGGCAGAAATCTTAAGGGTTTGAGTCTTAAACAGGCAAACCTTTTGAACCCCTATGAAGTATTAAAAGCTAAATATTTGGTTTTTGAAAAAGATAGTCTTTTAAAATTAAAAGATACTTATGGAATTAAATAAAGTAATAGTAAGACCATTAATCACTGAAAAAAGTATGGCTTTAGCTAAAGAAGGCAAATATACTTTTGAAGTTAATAAAAAGGCTTTTAAAAAGGATGTTCAAAAGGCAATTTCCGAGGCCTTTGGGGTGGAAGTTATCAAGGTAAACCTTTTTAGAAAAGCCAAGAAAAGAAAAAGAGTTGGCCGTTTAAGAAAAAAGTTTTCTAATTTAAGTTTTTATAAAAAAGCGATTGTTAAAGTTAAAGAGGGTCAGAAAATTGATATTTTTGAGGAAAAGTAAATGAAAGATTTTAAAAAATATAAGGCAGTGACACCGGGTCTAAGAAACAGATTGGATGCAACTAGTCAAACTCAGGCGATTGAGCCGGAAAAGCGGTTAAAAAAGATTTTAGCTAAGCATTCTGGCAGAAATGTTACTGGCCGAGTGACTGTCAGGCATCAGGGCGGCCGGCAAAAGAGGTTTTTCAGAGTGATTGACTATAAGAGAGATAAAAGAGATATTAAAGCCAGGGTGGCCTCAATTGAATATGATCCTAACCGGTCAGCCAATATTGCTCTTTTATATTATAAAGACGGGGAGAAGCGCTATATTATCGCTCCTAGAGGTTTAAAGATTGATAAAGAAGTTGAAGCCGGGGAAAAAGCAGATTTAAAGATTGGTAATGCTTTACCTTTAAAAAAGATTCCTTTAGGGATGGCGATTCATAATTTAGAAATTAGTCCTGGTAGGGGCGGTCAGTTGGTTAGGGGGGCAGGCGGATCAGCTACTATTCGTTCAAAGGAAAAAGGGATGGCGATTGTTAAACTGCCTTCAGGGGAGTTAAGACGGGTTAGTCTAAAAGCTTATGCGACTTTAGGCCAAATTGGTAATATTCATCTAAAAGATGTTAGTTTGGGTAAGGCGGGGAGAAAGAGATTAAAGGGGATTCGTCCCTCAGTCAGAGGAGTGGCCATGCATCCTGGTGCTCATCCTCATGGCGGCGGCGAGGGTCGATCAGGAATAGGAATGCCGAGTCCTAAATCACCGTGGGGTAAGAGAACATTGGGTAAAAAAACTAGAAAAAGAAAAAAGTATTCTAATAAATATATAGTTAGAGATCGGAGGAAATAAAGTGGGACGTTCAAGTAAAAAAGGACCATTTATTGATCAAAAGTTATTAAAAAAGGTTTTAATCCAAAAACAAACCGGGAGAAAAGAACCAATTAAGACCTGGGCTCGGGCTTGTCAGATTCCCCCAGAGTTTGTTGGCCATAGTTTTCAGGTTCATAATGGCAGGATTTTTACTGAGTTATATGTGACGGAAATGATGGTTGGTCATCGTTTGGGTGAGTTTTCTCCTACCCGGACTTTTAGAGGCCATGGGAGAATGGTTAAAAGAACTGTTACTAAGACTTAAACTGTAAATTATTAATAATTTATAAAATAATATTTAAATGAATAACAATAAAACAATAATTAAGGCTGAGCAAAAGAACATTCGGATTAGTCCTCGGAAGCTTAATTTATTGTCTAAAGCCGTTAGAAAACTAGCGATCGATGAGGCTTTAGATCATTTAAAGTTTATTAATAAAAGATCTAGTCTGGTTCTAGGGAAAACAATTAAGCAAGCAGTCGCTAATGCAACCAATAATTTAAATATTGATAAAGATAATTTAAAAATATCAAGAATTGAAGTTTTAGTTGGCCCGGTTTTTAAACGCTGGCAAGCGGTTTCTCGAGGTAGAGCTCACTCAATTTTAAAAAGAACCAGCCATTTAAGAGTTTTTTTAGAGGAAAAAGAAACAGAAAAATCAACTAAAAAGATTAAAAAAACAGCGAAGAGCAAAGATAAAAAAACAAAGAAAGATAATAAGGTTGAAAAAAATATTTTAAAGAAAGGAAAGAAAAGTGGGCCAAAAAGTTAATCCTCATGGTTTTAGACTAGGAACGCTTTACACTTGGAAATCTCAGTGGTATGCCAAGGGAAATGATTATCAAAAGTTTTTATTAGAAGACATTAAATTAAGAAAGTTTTTACTGGAAAAATTACACCTAGCGGGGATTGTTAGGGTAGAAATTAAGCGGTCAATTAATACGATTAAAGTTATTCTTTATGTTTCCCGGCCTGGAGTAGTTATTGGCCGGGGAGGATCTGGCTTGGAAGCTTTAAAAAAGATGATTAAAGATAAATTAAGAGTTACTTTAAGTGATTCTAAATCAGTTAATAAGATTGATTTAGAGGTGAAAGAAGTAAAAAATCCTGATTTGGCAGCTCGTTTAGTTGCTTTAAGAATTGTGGATCAGCTGGCTAAAAGATATCCTCACCGCCGGGCAGTTAGTATGGCTATGGATAGAGTGATGAATTCCGGGGCTGAGGGAGTTAAAATTGTTTTGGCTGGCCGGGTGGCCGGAGCCGAGATTTCCCGGACTGAAAGATATAGCCGGGGATCAATTCCTTTGCAAACCTTAAGGGCTGATATTGATTATTCTCAAATGCCGTCTTTAACTAAGTCTGGCTATATTGGGGTTAAGGTCTGGATTTATAAAAAAGAAGAGGAGATTAAATAATGTTACAGCCTAAGCGCCAAAAATACCGGAAGCATTTTCGAGGGACAATGAAAGGTAAAGCGGGAAAGGGCAATAAGCTTGATTTTGGTGAATATGGCTTAAAAAGTATAACTGGCGGCTGGATGAGTGCCAATCAAATTGAGGCCGCGAGAAAAGCAATTACTAATTATACTAAAAGACAGGCTAAACTTTGGATCAGGGTTTTTCCTGATAAGTCATATACCAAAAAAGCAGCTGGTTCAAGAATGGGTCAGGGCAAGGGGGAAATTGAAGGCTATGTGGCGGTTATTAGACCAGGTAGGGTTATCTTTGAATTAGCTGGAGTCGATGAAGAAATAGCTCGGGAAGCAATTAAAAGAGCGGCCGCTAAATTATCTTTAAAAACTACATTTATTAAAAAGGACTAAAAATGACTAAGATTAAAGAATTAAGAGATAAAAATACTAAAGAACTATTAGAACTTTTAAAAAAAACTCAGGTTAATCTTTTAAAGCTTAAAATGGAGCTAAAGCTTTTAAAACTTAAAGATGTTAAAGAACCAGGGAAAAAAAGAAGGGAAATTGCTTTGATTAAAACTATTTTGTCTGAAAGAAGATTAGACAACCTTAGTAAGGTTGAAGAAAAGAAAGAGGGGGATAAATGAGACAATTAAAAGGCAAAGTCTTAAGTCAGAAAATGACTAAAAGTGCGGTCGTTGAGGTTAGTCGATTTTGGACTCACCCCATATATAAAAAGAGAATTAAAAAAACAAAAAAATACTTAGTTCATAATGAAATTAAGGTAAAAGACGGTGATCCGGTTATTATTCAGGAATGCCGGCCAATAAGTAAAAAGAAAAGGTTTGAATTAATTAAAGTAATAATTAATAAATAATTAATTTTTTTAGTAAAATATATATTTTGTAAATAAAATAAATAATAAAATAAGATGATTCAATTAAGAACTATTTTAAAACTAGCTGATAATTCAGGTGCTAAACGCTTAAAAGTTCTCCATGTTCATGGTGGTTCTAAAAGGCGCTTTGGTTATATAGGTGATATTGTTAGCTGTAGTGTTGATCGGGCTGATCCCTATGGGAGTGTTAAAGATTCTCAGTTAGTTAAAGCCGTCATTGTTAGGACTAGAAAAGAAGCAAGAAGAGAAGACGGTTCATATATTAGATTTGATGATAATGCCGGGGTTATTATTGAAAGCATGAAAAACAAAGATCCAGTTGGGAGCCGGATTTTTGGACCAATTGCCAGAGAAATTAAAGAATTAGGTTATAAAAAAATAGCTTCCTTAGCCAAGGAACTGATTTAAAAAAATATATAAGATGAAAAGATATAAAAAGATAATTGAGCCAGTAAAAATTAAAATAAAGGTTGGTGATCTAGTTAAGGTGAGAATTGGCAAGGATAAAGGAAAAACTGGTAAAGTGGAAAAGGTTTTTCCAAAAAAAAGGAAAGTTTTAGTAACTGGAGTTAATGTATTTAAAAAACATTTAAAAGCTAAAGGTAAAGAACAGCCGGGCGGGATTATTGATTTGACTAAACCTTTGGAAGTTTCTAATTTAAGCTTAATTTGTCCAAAATGTTCTAAAGTTACTAGAATTGGTTATTCTGTTGGAAAAGATAATAAAAAATATAGAAAGTGTAAAAAATGTCAGGAAATAATAAAATGAACCGTTTACAAAAAAAATATCAAGATAAAGTAATTCCTATATTTCAAAAAGAAATGGGGATTAAAAATCCCTTAGCTGTTCCTCGAGTAGAAAAAGTAGTTTTTAATGTTGGGATTGGGGATATTAGTTTAGATAAAGGTGCTTTAGTTAAAGCTAAGGATGCTTTAAAAGCCATCACCGGCCAGAAAGCTTTAGTTTGTCCAGCTAAAAAAGCGATTGCTGATTATAAAACTAGAAAAGGGGTGCCGGTTGGGTTAAAAGTGACTTTAAGGAAAAAAAGAATGTATCAATTCATGGATAAGCTTTTTTCTGTTGTTTTGCCCCGGGTAAGGGATTTTCAAGGAGTAAAAAGAAGCGCATTTGACAAGCAGGCTAATTATACTTTGGGTTTAAAAGAGCAAATTATTTTTCCAGAAGTGGATTATGATAAAATAGACCGGGTTAGAGGGATGGAAATAAGTTTTCTAATTTCCACTAAAGATAAAAAGAAAGCTTTAAGATTATTAGAATTATTAGGTATGCCTTTTGAAAAAGAGATTGAAAGGAAAAGCAAATAATGGCGACTGAAGCAAAAAAATCTAAACAAAATAAAAAATCTAAGTTTTCATCCAGGCAGAAAAACCGATGTAAGCTTTGTGGCCGGCCAAGGGGCTATATTCGTTTGTTTGGCTTATGCCGGCTGTGTTTTCGTAAATTTGCTCATAAAGGAGAGTTGCCAGGGGTAACAAAAGCCAGCTGGTAAAAATATTATGCTAACAGATCCTGTTGCCGACTTACTAGTTAGAATTAAAAATGCCTCGATGGTTTTAAAACCCGAGATTAAGGTACCTTTTTCTAAAGAAAAAGAAGCGGTGGCTAAAATTCTTTTACAGGAAGGTTATTTGGAAAATATTGAAGTTAAAAAAGATAAAGATAAAAAAAGCCCTAAAAAGGATTTAGTTTTAAAAATTAAGTATCTTAGGGGTAAACCAGTTATTCAAGGAATTAAGCGGATTTCTAAACCGGGTTTAAGAATTTATTTGTCTTATAAAAAGTTCCCCCGGGTTTTATCGGGGTTTGGAATGGGGATTATCTCTACCTCTAAAGGAGTTATGACTTACAGGCAGGCAAGAAAGAAAAAATTAGGAGGCGAAATTATTTGTCAAGTTTGGTAAATATATGTCAAAAATAGGCAGAATGCCAATAGAGATACCAGAAGGAGTGACCGTTGAGATCAAGGATAACTTGGTATCTATTGTTGGGCCTAAAGGAAAATTAGGCCAGAAAGTTAGAAGGGAAATTGAAGTTAAAAAAGAAGACAAAAAAATTATTGTTAAAGCTAAAAAAGATAGTCGGATAGGAAGATCACTCCATGGTTTATTTAGGACTTTAATTGCTAATATGATAGTGGGTGTTACCAAAGGGTTTTCTAAGGATTTAGAACTTCATGGGGTTGGTTACAGGGCCGCTCTGGAAGCCGGGAAATTAATGATTTCCGTTGGTTTTTCTCATCCAGTTATAGTGGAGCCAATTGAAGGAATTGAATTTAAAGTGGAAGAACAGACTAAAATTAAAATATCAGGGATTGATAAACAGTTGGTTGGTAATGTAGCCGCTCAAATTAGGGATATTAAAAAACCTGAGCCTTATAAAGGCAAAGGGATTAGATATATGGGAGAAATAGTTAAGAAAAAGCCAGGCAAAGCGGCTAAAGCTGGAGCCGGGGGAGAATAATAATTATTCTGCCTGAAAAAGGAATTATATATGACACAAATAGCTGAACAGGAACAAACACCAGCTTGGCTGGCTCAAAATGGCTTAACCGTTGATCATTTTAGGGTGACGGAACAATACATAAAAAGATACGGAGGATCTGGCGCAGATTTTATAAGGGGATCCTTATTTAATTTAGTAGATTATGGACCGGAATTTGTTCAATGGGTGGCAATTGAGATTACTGGTAATTTGGAAGATGGAGAGTTTTTAATGCAAGTCAGTGAATATATAAGACGAAGAATGACTGGCGCAGAGCCTAAAATTAATTAAAAGAGTAGAGATTAATATGATAAATAGATATTCTAAAAAGAGTTTAGAGAGAAAAACCAAGATTAGAGCCAAACTTAAGAAATTGTCTTCTCGGCTTAGGTTGAGTGTTTTTCGTTCTAATAAGTCTTTGTTTTGCCAGATTATTGATGATAAGAAGAGAATTACTTTAGTATCAGCTTCTTATAAGGATTTGAAGGAAGTTAAAAAGGGTGAGTTTGAGGATTTAAAGGCTGGGGGGGAAAAAATAGGAGAAGCTTATATTTTAGGCCAGATTTTAGCCGGTAGGGCTTTGAAGAAAAAAATTAAGTTGGTCTATTTTGACAGAGGTTCATATAAATATCATGGCCGGGTTAAGGCGGTGGCTTTAGGAGCCAGAAAGGGAGGCTTAAAATTTTAATTTAATTAATTGAATTATTAGTTAATTTAGAATTTATTAAAATATTATGTGGGAACAAGTAAAAAAAGAGTTTGATGAAAAAGTAGTTAAAATAAGTCGGGTTTCTAAAAAAACTAAGGGTGGAAACAGGATTAGTTTTTCTGCTTTAATGGTTATTGGGGATCGGAAAGGCCGGGTGGGAGTGGCTTTAGGCAAGGCGCCTGATGTTTTATCAGCTATTAAAAAGGGAGTTCGGAAAGCCAAAAAAAAGATGATTACTGTTCCTTTGGATAAAGGCACGATCCCTCATGAGATTTATTTAAAAAGAGGGGCGGCTAAGATTTTACTTAAGCCTGCTCCTGAAGGAACCGGGGTAATTGCCGGTGGTCCAGTTAGAAGTGTGGTTGAGGTCGCCGGGATTAAAAATATTGTATCTAAAATTTTAGGAACTAAAAATAAAGCTAGTAATGTTTATGCTACTGTGGAGGCCTTAGGACAACTAAGGAAAAAAGATGAGTCTAAATAAATTAACTAAAGTTAAAAAAAACGGTAAAAAAAGAGTTGGCCGGGGTTATGGTTCTGGTAAAGGTGGTCATACGTCTGGTAGAGGGGCTAAAGGTCAGAAAGCCAGAAGCAAACCGGGTTTATTATTTATGGGAACTAAGATGAGAAAGTCTTTAATAAAAAGATTGCCGATGCAAAGAGGGAAAGATAAATTTAGGTCCAAGAAAAGAAAATTAATTATTGTTAATTTAAAATATCTTAATCTTTTAGCTGATGGAACTACGGTTGATATTCAAAGTTTAATCAAGAATAATTTAGTTTCTAAGGAAGCGGAAAAGATTGGGGTTAAAATATTAGGAGAGGGTAAATTAGAGAAAAAATTAATTGTTAGATTGCCTGTTTCCAAAGGAGCCAGAAAAAAAATTGAAAAATTAGGCGGAAAAGTAGAAGCTGTTTTGAAAAAAGAAGTGATTAAAAAAGAAGTTTTAAAGAAAAGTAAAACTTTGTCAAAAACAAAAAAGGTCAAGGTTAAGAAAACTACTAAAGTAAAGGTAAATAAAGAAAAAGAAACTAAGCCTAAAAAAGCTAAAAAGAAAAAGGCTTAAGAAAAGTAAATAAAAAGGACAGGGAAAAGTAAGTTTTAAAAAACTTTTCAGATTTTTTAATTTTATATATATTTATATCTATCTTTTTTAAATAGTCTCTTTATATGGTAAAAAAAGTTTTAAAACCTTTAATTGATGCTTTTAAGGTTCCTGATTTAAGGAAAAAGATTGTTTTTACCCTTTTAATGTTTGTTGTTTTCCGCTTAGCCGCCCATGTCCCTGTACCTGGAGTGGATTTAGAAGCTTTAAAACAGCTTTTTTCAAGATCTCAGTTTTTAGGGATGTTGGATATTTTTTCCGGCGGGACTTTGGCTAACTTTTCTATTATTGCCATTGGTTTAAATCCCTACATTAATGCTTCAATTGTCATTCAGCTTTTAACCATGGTTTTTCCCAAGCTTGAGGAAATGCAAAAAGAGGGAGAAATTGGTCGGGAAAAGATGAATCAATACACTCGGTTTTTAACCGTTCCGATTGCTATTTTTCAGTCAATTGGGATGCTGGCAATTTTAAAAAAACAGAATATTATTGTGGGTTTGAATGCTTTTGATATAAGCTTGATTGTCGTTACTATGGTGGCAGGTTGCTTATTTATGATGTTTTTAGGAGAGTTAATTACTCAGCATGGTTTGGGGAATGGAATTTCTTTACTGATTTTTGGGGGAATTGTAGGGAGGATGCCGGCTTCTTTAGTTCAGACTATTTCAGTAGCAGAAACTTTAAATGTTTTTAATTTAGTTGTTTTTGTGGTCATGGCTGTAGCGGTAGTAGCGGCTATTTCTTTTGTTAATGAAGCCACTAGGCAGATAAAAGTTTCTTATGCTCGAAGACAAAGAGGGGGGAAAAGCTTTGGGGGGAATACCAGTCATTTGCCCTTGCGGGTTAATCAGGCTGGAGTGATTCCGATAATTTTTGCTGTTTCCATGGTTTTAATTCCTTCAATGATTGGTGGTTTTTTACAAAGTGTTTCCAATCCTAATCTAGCGAGTTTTGGGACTAGTTTAACCCGGCTTTTTAACCCTAATGGTTGGTTTTATAACTTAAGCTATTTTATTATGGTGATTGCTTTTACTTTCTTTTATACCGCCGTCACCTTCAATCCTGATAAAATAGCCGAGGATATTAAAAAGTATGGCGGTTTTATTCCGGGCATTAGACCC
>PEZT01000029.1:11470-19520 GCA_002773945.1 Candidatus Beckwithbacteria bacterium CG10_big_fil_rev_8_21_14_0_10_34_10
CTTAAAAAAGATTTTAAACAGGATCACTTTGGCAGGAGCGGTCTTTTTAGGATTAGTCGCCATTTTGCCTTCAATTGCCCGGTCTTTGACCGGCATTACCACTATGATGATTGGTGGGACCGGGATTTTAATTGTGGTGTCAGTTGTTTTAGAAACAAGTAAATCTTTAGAAGCCCAGCTTTTAATGAGAAATTATGATGGCTTTTTAAAAGAATAGGAGTAAATTATGTATTTTATATTTTATGGCCCTGAGGGATCAGGTAAATCAACCCAAGCTAAAATTTTAGCCGAGGCTTTAAATATTCCCTGTTTAGGTTCAGGAGACCTGGTTAGGCATTATGCGGCCGAAGATAAAGGGATTATGGGTGATGTTTGCCGGGAATCTTTATCTAAAGGTTATTATGTGGCTGATTCAGAGATGTTTGTATTATGGAAGGCCAGATTAAAACAACCCGATGTTCAAGAATCTTGGGTTTTAGATGGTTTTCCCCGTAACCCCTCTCAGGCAGAATTCTTAGATAATAAATTGGATAAATATGGTAAAAAAATAGATTTGGTTTTTTATATTACTGTTTCCGAGAAAGAGTCTTATAAAAGACTATTAAAAAGGGCTAGATGTAGTCCTGATGGTAGCCTTCATGATTCTCAAGACAAGATAAAAGAGAGGTTGGGAATATATATGACGGGAGAAAAAGGAGTTTTAGATATTTATCGGAGAAATGGGATGTTGCAAGAGATTGATGGTGAAAGAACAATCGAGGAAATTGCTAAAGATGTTTTAGAAAGAGCCCAAAAAAAGATTGGGGTTTTAAAAGAACCAGGATTATAATTTTTGGTAAAAAATATTACTAATGATAAAAATTAGAAAAAAGCTTCTTCATATTGCTATTGATGGTCCGGTGGCCGCTGGGAAAAGTATTGGGGCATCCCGTTTAGCTAAAAGACTAGGAATTTTATATGTTTATACTGGAGCGATGTATCGGGCGGTGGCTTATTTAGGTCTAAGAAATGGTTTAGATCTGGAAAAAGAAGCCCCTTTAGTAAAACTTTTGAAAAAAAGTAAGATTGAGTTAAAAAAACCAAGTCAAAAGGATAGGGTTTGTGATGTTTTTTTAGATGGTCATGATATTACCCGAAAGCTTTTTTCTCCTCGGATTCACTGGGGTTCTTCGCAAGTCGGGGTTTTTTCTGAAGTTAGAAAAGAATTGGTTAAAATACAGAAAAACATTTCTAAAAATCATTCAGTGGTGATGGAGGGGAGAGATATTACGACCGTTGTTTTACCTCAGGCTGACCTAAAAATTTATATGACTGCCAGTCTTAAGGTGAGAGCTAAAAGAAGATTAAAAGATCTAAAAAATTCAGGAGTAAAAACAAGCTTAGCTGATTTAATGAAAAAAATAGAGAAGAGAGATAAGCAGGATTCAAAAAGAAAAGCCAGTCCTTTAAAAATTGCGGCTAATGCCTGGATTTTAGATACTTCAAAGCTTACAATCCTAGAGGAAGTTGAAGCCATTGTTAAGAAACTTTTAAAAATGGGTTTAGTTGAATAAGATGAGCTTAGTTAAAACTTCTAAACAGATTCAAATAATGAAAAAAGGGGGAGAGAAATTAGCCTCCATTTTAAAAGAGCTTACAAAACTTATTAAACCTGGAGTTAATTTATTGGCAGTTGAGGCTAAAGCAATGTCCCTTATTAAAGAAAGCGGGGGTAAGGCTGGGTTTGCCAGGGTACCGGGCTATAATTGGGCTACCTGTCTTAATGTCAATGAAGATATTGTTCATGGTATACCCAGGGATTACTTAATTAAAGATGGCGATGTTGTCAACATTGATATTGGTTTGTATTATAAGGGTTTTAATTCTGATATGAGCGGAACAATGTTAGTAAAAGATTCTAAAAGAAAAAGGAGCTTAAAAGAAAACTTAAAAGAAAAGGAAATTGAAGCATTTTTAAATGTGGGCAGAAGAGCTTTAAAAGAGGCGATTTCAGTGGCTCAGCCTGGCAATCGGGTTGGCCATATTTCCAAAAAGATTCAATCAATTGTTGAGGGAGCGGGTTTTTCCTGCGCTCAAAATTTAACTGGTCATGGAATTGGCCAAAAGCTTCATGAATTACCTTCAATTCCCTGTGTTTTAAGATCTTTGCTTGAGGAAACTTTGCTTTTAAAAGAGGGGATGACTTTAGCGATTGAAGTAATTTATAGTATGGGAAAGGCAGATTTAGTAAATCTGCCTGATAAATGGACAATTAAGACAAAAGATGATAAGATATCGGCAGTATTTGAAGAGACCATCGCTTTAAAAAAGGATGGTTCTTTAATTTTGACAAAACTGCCAAAAAGCTTGTTAACAGGCTAAATTTCTGCTAAAATTAGTCTGTAATTTAATGAATAAAAAAAATTTAGACAACAGAGATAAAAAGGTAGAAAAAGATGTTATTGAAGGGGAAATAACAGAGGCCTTGCCTAATGCTATGTTTAGGGTGAAAATTAGCGATGGTCGGATTTTACTTTGTACTTTATCAGGAAAAATGAGAATCCATCGGATTAGGGTTATGCCGGGAGATCAGGTTAAATTGGAAACTACTCCTTATGATGAAACTAAGGGTAGAATTGTATATCGGTTAAAGTAGGGTTTTAAAAAAACTATGAAAGTTAGAGCATCAGTTAAAAAAAGATGTATAAATTGTAAAATTGTTAAGCGCCGGGGCCGCGTTTATATTACTTGTAGTAATAGGCGGCATAAACAGCGCCAGGGATAATAATGCCTAGAATATCAGGGGTTATAATACCAGAAGAGAAAAAGATTAAAGTGGCCTTAAACTATATTTACGGGATTGGCCGGAATAATGTTTTTGCTATTTTAGATCAAGCTCAGCTTGATCCGGAAAAAAGAGCCAAGGATTTATCAGATTTAGAGCTGAATAAACTCCAAAAAGCCGTCGAGTCAGTTCCGATAGAAGGTTCTTTAAGAAAAATGGTTTCTGAGAATATTAAGCGTTTAAGACAAATTAATTCTTTTAGGGGTTCAAGACATGCTAATCGGTTGCCTTCAAGAGGACAAAGAACCAGGGTTAATGCTCGGACTAAAAGAGGCAAAAGAATGACTGTTGGAGCTTTGAAAAAAGAATTAGCCCAAAAAATGGAAGATGCAAAAAAAGCTAAGACTAAGGAATAATTATTACTTAAAATATAAAGATATTTATAAAAAATAAGTATAAAAATAAAGAAAATATAAAATTAAGGATAAAATGACAGAAAAAAGAGTTACTAAAGGCAGAATCTATATTACCGCTACTTTTAATAATACTTTAGTGACCATTACCGATGATCATGGTAATACCCTTTGTTGGGGAACTTCAGGCTCTTCTGGTTTTAAAGGTTCACGGAAATCAACTCCTTTTGCGGCTACTTCAGCCGTAGAAAGAGTTATTAATCAGGCTAAAACTAAGGGTTTAATTGAGGCGCAGTGTTTTATTAAAGGTCCAGGACCAGGTAGAGATGCGGCCCTTAGAGTTTTAAGAACCAGTGGGATTAGGATTCCTTTAATTGCTGATGTTACTCCAATGCCTCATAATGGTTGCCGGCCCAAGAAAAGAAGGAGAGTTTAATGGCGAGATATGTAGGTCCTAAATGTCGTTTATGCCGTCGAGAAGGAGTGAAGCTCTTTTTAAAGGGTGATCGTTGTTTATCACCTAAGTGTCCTTTGGATAGAAAGGGCGCCGTTCCGCCTGGAGTTCATGGGGCTAAAAGAAGCAGGCGTTTGTCTGATTATGGGATTCAGTTAAGAGAAAAGCAAAAGGCAAAAAGAACTTATGGAGTTTTGGAAAGACAATTTAAAAAATATTATAAAAATTCCGCCTCTCATAAAATGGGAGCTGGTTTGCGCCTACTTCAGACCCTGGAAAGGCGTTTAGATAATGTTTTGTTTCGAAGCGGCTTAGTTTCGGCTCGGTCATTTGGAAGGCAGTTAATTACTCATGGTAAAGTGGTGGTGGATGGAAAAAAAGTTAGTATTCCTTCCTATCAGTTAAAAATAGGTCAAGTGATTACTCTAAGTTCTAAAGCTTTAGAACTAGGGGAAATTAAAAAAGCAGTTGGGGTTAAAAGAACCTTACCTAAGTGGTTGAATAGGAAAGCAGTCGTTGTTAAAATAGAACGTTTGCCCTTAAGAGAAGAAATAGAAGCTGACATTAATGAAAGATTAATTATTGAATTTTATTCACGCTAATTTTTAGCTTGAAAGGAGAAAATTATGTCTAACGTAATCAAGGCAAATTTTAAAATAAAGAAAGTCAAAGAAAAGGATAACTATGGTAAGTTTGTTTTAGAACCATTAGATCAGGGATATGGTCATACAGTCGGGAATGCTTTAAGACGGAGTCTTTTAAGCAGTATGGCTGGAGCCGCTATTACCAGAGTAAAAATTGACGGGATTAGTCATCAGTTTTCCACCCTTAAAGGTTTAAGGGAAGATATTGTTGATTTAATCCTTAATCTTAAACAAATTAGATTAAAGTACGAGGGGGATAAGGAAGTTAAGGCTGTTTTGGAGGCTAAAGGAAATGGTGAGGTAACTGCCGCTTCAATCAAGGCCCCTCCAGGAGTAGAAATAGTCAACCAGGATTTAAAACTAGCTACTTTGGCAGATAAAAACTCTAAGCTTAGTCTTAAGCTTTGGATTAACAAAGGCTTTGGTTATTCACCAGCTGAAGAAAGAAAATCCGACACTTTAGGGGTTATTCCTATTGATGCTTTATTTACACCGGTAGTCAGGGTCAATTATCAAGTGGAATCAACTCGGGTAGGTGGAAGAACAGATTTTGATAAGTTAATTTTAGAAATCTGGACTGATGGAACTGTTAAACCTAAAAAAGCTTTGGAAAATGGGGCGGAGATTTTAACCTCATTTTTTAAACAGATTTACAATCCGGTTTATGAAAAGGAAAAAGAAACAAAAGCTAAAGTTAAGGATAATGAAGTTTTAAAGTTAACAGTTGAAGAGTTGAATTTACCTACCAGAATTGCTAATGCTTTAAGGCAGGGTGGTTATGGGACGGTTGGCGATTTGACTAAAGCTAAAAAAGAAGAAGTGGCTAAGGTTAAAAATTTGGGTAAAAAGTCAATTGTTACCATCGTGGAAAAACTAATAGAGAAAGGGGTTAAGATTAATAATGAGGCATAGAAAAGCCGGTAAAAAACTTAATCGGAACACAGCCCAAAGAAAAGCTTTATTTAAAAACTTAATTCAGTCTTTAATTTTGCATGAGGAGATTAAAACCACTGAAGCTAAGGCTAAGGCAATCAAGGGGTTAATGGCCAAGCTCATTTCTAAAGCTAAAAAAGGCAGCCTTCATAAGAGAAGACAAATAATGGCTTTTTTACCCGACAAAAGAGCAGTCAAAAAGCTTTTTGATGATTTAGGGCCGCGGTTTAAGCAAAGGAACGGCGGTTTTACTCGTTTTGTTAGATTAGGTAACCGGAAAGGTGATGACGCCATGATAGTGAGGCTGGAACTGACTGAAAAAAAAGAAAAAGAAGCCAAGGAAGAAAAGACTAAGAAAAAAGATAAAAAGAAATAATAATGACAACTTATTCACCCAAACTTAAAGATATTAAAAGAGAATGGCATTTAGTTGACCTTAAGGCTAGGATTTTAGGCCGAGTGGCGAGTGAAATTGCCCAGCTTTTAATTGGCAAGCACAAGGTTTATTATGTTTCTCATTTAGATTGCGGTGATTATGTGGTTTGTCTTAATGCTTCTAAAATTAAAGTTAGTGGGGGGAAAGAAGACAAAAAGATTTATTACCGCCATTCAGG
The DNA here is from genome assembly GCA_002773945.1 of Candidatus Beckwithbacteria bacterium CG10_big_fil_rev_8_21_14_0_10_34_10. GTDB lineage: Bacteria > Patescibacteriota > Microgenomatia > UBA1400 > UBA1400 > 1-14-0-10-34-10. Next base: position 17,293 of record PEZT01000029.1, read on the forward strand.
TTATCCAGGCGGGTTAAAAGAAGTCACTTTTAGACAGCAGATGGAAAAGAACCCTCGGAAAATAATTGAGATGGCTATTAAAAACATGCTGCCTAAAAATAAATTAAGAGACAAAAGAATGGCTCGGTTAAAAGTATTTAGCGGTCAAAATCATAATTTTGAAGATAAATTCAGTTCTAAGAAAAATAAGAAGGAAAATAAAGAAGATAAAAAGGTAAAGAAAAATAAGTAACTGGAGAATATTTATTTTAATAAATATTTTAAAAATACGATGGTAAAAAAAATAAAAAATAAAAAAGTAGATTATATTTACGCTTTGGGTAGAAGGCGGAGAGCCAGTGCCAGAATTAGATTTTATCCTAAGACAAAAGGAGAGATGATTGTTAATGATATGCCAGTTTATGAATATTTTCCTGGTCCTGTTTTAAAAAAAATATATTTACAGCCTTTAAGTTTATGTAGTTTGGAGGGAAAGAATTTAATTACTGTTAAAGTAGTTGGATCAGGTAAAATGGGCCAGTTAGGGGCGGTAACCCAGGGAATTTCTCGGGCCTTAGTAAAATTAGATAAAGAAAAGTATCGGCCAATTTTAAAAAAGAATGGTCTTTTAACCCGGGATCCAAGAGAAAAAGAAAGAAGAAAAGCGGGCATGGGTGGTAAAGCCAGAAGAAAGAAACAATCTCCCAGAAGGTAAAACTATCTGCTTCATAACTTCAAATAAAAAAAGTCTAAAACCTAAAAAAGGGTTTTAATTTTTACTATTTTATTTATCTTTATATATTGAGTTTATTGGAGCTGATCTTCTAAAAGCTTCATAAAATCATTTTGGTTTTCCAAAAGGACATCTTTTTCCTGGCTGGTTTTAGAAAAAGAAGAAACTTGATTTAAAAGAGATTGGGTGGTTTCGATTTGTTTTTGAAAGGGGGGAATAATGTATTTAACGGTAAACCAAGAACTGGCAAAGAAACTGATAACAATAAAAACCCACATTATAAATGAAAGCCGATAGCGCCAGATTTGGATTTTAAGCCACTTCTTAAGAAGTTCTTCTGTTTCCGGTTCCATAGATCTATTATTTGATATAATGAGAAGAGTGTCAAGTAACGGGGAATGGTCCAGTGGTAGGATGCGCGGCTGGGGGTCGTGCGGCGGGAGTTCAATTCTCCCTTCCCCGACCATACAGGACAAAGCCCTTGTCCATGAAGTCTTTGAAGGGTTTATTTAGCTGATACGAAGCCACTTTTTTATCCTTCAAAGTAAAGTTCAAGAAGATTTTGGAGACAATCTCATCTTTACCCTGCATGGTCTTGGTTTTCCTCAAGACATCGGGCAATTGTTGGAAAAGTTCGACAAACTCAGAATACTTGTAAACAGCAGTTTCATTGGCTTTGAGAGCCTGTTTAGTCTTGACAATCTTGCCTTCAATTTCTTTTAATTCCTTATCCTTGACTAAAAGGTCTTTCTTAAAAATGGTTCTAAACTCTGATTCTTTCTCCTCAAGTATTAAGTTTTTAATATCTTTGATTCTGTTATCAGCATTTCTCTTTTGTGCCTGGAGAGAGCGTAGGAGGCTATCTAGCTCCTTTTTCTTCTCTTTACTGACCTTCTTCATCTCTGCAACATAGTGGCTATAGACCTCTTTGGAAGCAAAACTATGTTTTTCTAAAAAAGCATAAACAAAATCTAAAACAACACTAGCTCTCACATTTTGATGTACAGCTCTCCCACTTTTCTGCTTAATTGGAGTACAACTTTTAGTATCACAGCGATAGTTGTAGTACCACTTCTTACCATCTTTAGTGTCTTTTGAGGTTAGACCTGAGCTCATGACCTGGTTACAATGGCCACAAATAATCTTGCCCCTGAGAAAATCTGCTTTTGTAGCACCTAATCTTGTCCCCCTAATCTTTGACTTAAAAACTTTGGTTATGTCACTTAATTTATTGACACTTAAAAACTCTTCAACTGTAACTAACGGAACATAGTCGTAAACTTCAACAAGGTTGGCAATGTGCTTTCCCTGTCCATACTGCATAACGCCCGCATAGAAAGTATCCTTAAACATCTCTGACAGCCTTTTAACATTCATTTCAAATAGTTTGTGCTTAATCTTGCCTACACCATAGGCTCTGTGATAGTTCTGGTTTGTTAGATACTCTGAAATCTCGGCAAGAGTTTTGTTTTCAAGACGCATCAACCGAGGGTGTACCCCGTATATTAAGAACAGT
>PEZT01000005.1:0-9407 GCA_002773945.1 Candidatus Beckwithbacteria bacterium CG10_big_fil_rev_8_21_14_0_10_34_10
ACCTGACGAGCGAGTAAAATATGTTCTCTGGTTTGAGGCATAGGACCATCAGTGGCGGCCACCACTAAAATGGCGCCATCCATTTGAGCGGCCCCAGTAATCATGTTTTTAACATAATCCTTATGACCAGGACAATCAATGTGAGCATAATGCCTTTTTTCAGTCTCATATTCTAAATGAGTAATAGAAATTGTTAAGCCTCTTTCTTTTTCCTCCGGGGCTTTATCAATTTGATCAAAGGGAAGGAATGTTGTTCCTGTCCCTGCTCCAGCTAAAACCTTAGTAATGGCTGAAGAAAGAGTAGTTTTACCATGATCCACATGACCAATGGTACCCACATTAATATGGGGTTTATTTCTGTCAAAAGTAGCCATCTTTTTTCTCCTTTTTAAAATTAAAAATTAAATATTTTATTATTATTTAACTTCTTATATTTATATTATATATTTTTTTTAAAATTTTATAATCTTATTTACTTTCTTCTTTTTTATTCTTACTTACTATCTGTTCAGTTATGTTTGAAGGGACTTCCTCATAATGACTGGGTTCCATATAAAATGAGGCTCTACCAGTAGTTAAAGTTCTTAACCGAGTGGCATAACGTCCCATTTCTGCTAAAGGGACTAAAGAATTAATGACTTTAGTTTTAGCCCTGGTTTCTGTTCCTAAAATCCTTGCTCTTTTAGAAGACAAATCCCCAATCACTTCACCTAAATAATCGTCAGGAGTAGTGACTTCAACCTTCATAATCGGTTCTAATAAGGCTAAGCCGGCATTTTTAGCGGCATCCTGCAAAGCAATTGACCCAGCGATCTTAAAAGCTATTTCCGAGGAATCAACTTCATGATAGCTGCCGTCATAAACAAAAACCTTCATATCAATTAAAGGAAAGCCAGCTAAAACCCCGTTTTCCATCGCCTCTTTAACTCCTTTGCCAATCGCCGGAATATATTCTCTGGGAATAGCCGCTCCCTTAATCTCGCTAACAAATTCAAAGCCTTGACCTTTCTCTTGAGGTTCTACCCGAAGCAAACAATGGCCGTATTGACCCCGACCGCCTGATTGACGAATATATTTTCCTTCTCCGGTAGCAATTTCTTTAATTGTTTCTTTGTAAGCCACTTGAGGCTGACCAGTATTAGCTTCAACCCTAAACTCTCTTTTCATTCGATCAATTAAAATCTCTAAGTGAAGCTCTCCCATTCCAGAAATAATGGTCTGGCCGGTTTCCCGATCAGATTTTATCTGAAAAGTCGGATCTTCTTCAGCCAAACGCTTTAAAGCATAACCTAGTTTTTCCTGATCAGCTCTGGTCTTAGGCTCAATTGCCAAAGATATAACTGGATCAGGAAAAGTAATCGTTTCTAAAATAATCGGCTTAGTTTCAGAAGCTAAAGTATCACCCGTTGACGTATCTTTTAAACCAACAATGGCGACAATTTCACCAGCCACCGCTTCTTTAATTTCCTCCCTATTATTAGCATGCATTAAAAGCAATCGACCCACCCTCTCTTTTTTTCCGTTTGAGATATTGTAAACATAACTGCCAGATGTTAAAGTGCCGGAATACAAACGAACATAAGTCAAACGTCCGACATGAGGATCGGTTTGAACTTTAAAAGCTAAAGCAGCTAAAGGTTCATCTGCTTTAGGAGCTCGTTTTTCATCCCTTTCTAACTTAGGATTATAGCCGGTAACAGGCGGGATGTCAAGCGGCGAAGGCAGAAAATCAATTACCGCATCAAGCAAAGGCTGAACCCCTTTATTCCGCAAAGAAGAACCGCAGTAAGTTGGCACTAATTTGTAAGAAATGGTGGCTCCCCGTAAACCCTTTTTAATTTCCCCTAAAGAAGGCTCTTCTCCTTCTAAATGCTTTTCCAGCAAACTATCATTAGAAGACAACTCACAAATTCTTTCAATGAGGATTGCTCTTTGGGTTTCCACTTCTTCTTTCATGTCCGAAGGAACCTCAGTCTCATGAAATTTAGCCCCAGTCTCATCTCCCTCCCAAATCAAAGCTTTTCTTTCCAGAAGTAAAATAATTCCTTTAAAATCTTTTTCCGCTCCAATTGGTAAAGCCATAATGGCTGGCTCAGCTCCCAACCGATCCTTAATCATTCCAATCGTCATCATAAAATCAGCTCCCAGTTTATCCATTTTATTAATAAAACAAATCCTGGGGACATTGTATTTATCTGCCTGGCGCCAAACAGTCTCTGATTGAGACTGAACTCCTTCTTCAGCATCAAAAACCATGACCGCCCCATCCAAAACCCGCAAAGACCGCTCAACTTCAGCCGTAAAATCAACGTGGCCCGGAGTATCAATAATATTAATCCGATTTATTTTATCAGGAGGAGTTTTATCATAAGGAGGCCAAAAACAAGTTGTAGCGGCTGATTGAATGGTAATGCCTCTTTCTTTTTCCTGCTCCATCCAGTCCATCTGAGTTGTCCCCGCATCAATATCTCCTATCTTGTAAGTTTTACCAGTATAAAACAAAAACCGTTCTGTCGTCGTGGTTTTCCCCGCATCAATATGGGCAATAATCCCAATATTCCTCACCCTACTAGTAGGGATTACATCTTTTTTCTTAGTATAATTATCAGAATCTACCATAAATATCTTCTTTTTTATATAATCTAAATCTATCTAAATATTCTATTTATACTAATTATTATTATTATATTAATAATTATATTAATATAACAACCCTTTTCTCACCTAAAAAGCTTCCCAGAAGGGAAGCCTTCTTAAAGATTCAACCATATTGTAACAAAAAAATTCTAAAGATACAACTTTTACAAAATTTTTGAAAAACATCAACTCCATCCTTTCTTTTTCTCGTATTCCAACAAAGCCTGATCAATCGGCTCAACAACCGGCTCTAAACCAACACCAGGACAGTGATTAACCCAACTCCTTCTTTCTTTCATTAAAAAAGCCAAATGAATAAGGTATAAATAATTATCCATAACTCTATAAACTACAACCACCACTTCAGTTTCTGCTTATAAAGCTGGCTCAAATCTTTCAAATAAATATCTTAAAGAAGGGGTTAAAATTGCCTCATCGGTTTCATTAAAACCAAAGAAAAAAATAAACATAACCAAAACAATTTCGAGGAATTTTAATTTCCATAAATTAATAAATCTAAGCTAATCTTTTAAGTTAAATTTTGTTTTTAACCGATCTTGAGTTTCCTTTAAAAAAACCCCTAGGGGAAATTGCTGATCATCTTTATCTCCATATTCTTCTTCATATGGTTGATATTCTTGCCAATCACTATAGCTTTCTAAATAATGTAAATTATCCAAAACTACTTGAAGATAAGGTAATAGTTCTTTTGCTTCTTTTTTGGATAAAGACTCAACACATTTAAATGGATCAAAATATAATACTCCCTCTTTCGTTGATTCGACGACGAACCCGGTTACCCTATAAAAAGACTCACTGACCGATTCAAACTCGCTATCTGAATCAGAATCTAAGAAACGCCCCATCCTATAAAGCTCATCAGCCCAACTACTAACATCCTTAAAATAGTATTGTCTCTTATTTGACTCACCAACCACCTCAACTCTTCCTTGATCTGGTGTATTAGTCATCCTAAACTCTACATCCCAAAAATTGATGTAACGTCCAATTCTCTCTGTTTCTTCACCTAATACTTTCAAAGGATTTGCTTCTTCTCCATTAACTCCTAAAAATAAAATCTCTTTTCTCTTACACAGCTCTGAAAAATGAGCACCGCCTCTTTTTCCAGTATGATCGATGGTAATTGGAATCCTAAAAGAATCATTACCTTCTCTAATACTTTGAACTTCAATTACTCCTAAAGCATGACTAAAATGACTAAAATTAACCCTTGTTTCTATTTTATTATAAAACAAGCTTATGGGTTGTAAATTATCTAAGGCTTTAGTAAAAGCAATGTCTGGAAAAACAACTAAAAAATCCCTTGATCTTTCATTGATTGACTGCATACACCTAAGATCAGTCGGATCAAAACCACTTTCTCCCAGGATAAAAATCCCCCTGCCTCTTTTGATTCCGGTGTTAACAACATCGTCGCCTTCAAAAAGAATAGTTCCTTCAGGCTCTTCAAGCTCTTTTAAAACTGGTTTTAAAAAAGACTCTGGCGCACTTTGAACAATATAAGAAGGGTTATCTGACTCATCAATGGCAAACTCCCAATATTGAAACTCTCCCTCACTCCAAGCCTGAATTAATGACTCAACTTTAACCAACTGTTGATCAGCTCTTCTTCTCATTTTATCATCTATAGAAATAGATTCTACTTGTCCTTTTTTCAAATCAATTGCCTCGGCTGTTTTTAGATTTAAAAGGCCTTTTTTCAGGTTTACCATTGTAATTTCATCCCCTTGAAGAACAACTGCTTCATTTCCATCAACTGCTTTTGTTCCCAGACCAATAACAAGACGAAGAGTAGGCTGTTTATTAACAACAGTAACTACTCCTGATAAAACAGGCATAAAATAACTGCCGTAGCGATCCCCAATAACCGGCTGGATCAAAACACCCATCCCTGGTTCATCTTCACTTCCCCGGTAAGCTTTGGCGGCCGGAGAATAACAACTTCCGTAGACTTTCTTCTCTAAACAACTTAAAAAATAGCCATCATCTTCTCTTTCTCCTGAAGGAACCAAAAAATCAGTGTCATAAATACCAGTGCCGCCTCTTTCATCGCAAGCAGATGAACGAACAGCCACTGGCACTCCCTTAGAAAACATTTGAATAATTCTTTTGTTAGCTGAATCAAGTTCCAAGGGCAAATCACCCCGCTCAACATCAATCCTAGTAGCGTCACCAGTTAATCCATTTTGCCTTAGAAAAGAGTCAAAATAAGAAGCTCCTAAACTAATACCAGCTAATACTTGAACACCTGAGGGGACTGTATCCTGAAAATCAATTAAGTCTTGGGTTTTTAAGCCTGGATTAGAACCATAAAAAGACCATTCTTTGCCAAATAAACTCTCGCTTGGTTCTGTCCTTTCATGCATATAGAAAGCTATTATATCAAACTATAAACCTATTTTTACTTATTTTCTAAGCTTAAACCTCGAACTCAGGTTTAACTTCAGTTCTTAATACCTGAGTCATTCTTGCTCCAACTACAGCTTCAGTCTTAGCCATTTTATACTTCATTAAACCCGGTGATATTCCATCAGGATAAGGACATAAACCGCCATCATTTCTCCTGGATTTAGCCATTTCCTGAGGCACCCGGCCAGCTCCCCTGGCTTCAAACTGCATCCAGTTCTAACTCCAAATATTCAATATACATTGGCATATTATCTCCCTTAATAACTCTCAACCATAAGCGAGATTATATTAAATCCAGAAATAAAATACAATTTTTCCGTCTTTTATATAAATTTTTAGTTTATTCCTGCTTAAACCATTCAGGCATCCCACCTAAAGCTTCTAAAATATCCGGGTGAGCTTTAAGGAGCGTCCGAGTCTCTTCCCCATTATTGCCATTTACTAAGCCTAAAAAAATATCACCTTCTTGCCTAACCATCTTTACAGTTTCCCCAGAATCAATACCCGCTATTACTCCAATTCTTCCCAAAGTTCTTAATATATAATCTGTTTGATTCTTAACTTGAGAATAAAAAGCCACCCCGCCCAGTTCTTTAAAAAATCTGGCTGATATCTTTCCCTTTTCTTTAGCTTCTGCCATCTCTTCTAAATATAATTGCCACCTATTTATTAAGGCCTGACGGTGAAATAAACCCAATTCCTTTACCAGCCTCTCACCGCAAAAAGGCAAGCTTCCTTCACTCATAATCCCTCCTTTTTTGGCAGGGTTAATTTTTAAAAATATATCAAAAAGTTCTGGCTCTAACAAGCAAGAAGAAAATAATAAAAAAGAGTAAATATAAAACTGTATAAGCAATCAGTTTAATTGCGTTCCCCACTTGTTTTTTCTTCCAAATAAGGATAGCTGGATAACCTAAAGTTAACAAAGCACAGACTAAACAAGAAGTGGCAAACAAAGTTAAAAAAAGAAGCGGCCCTTCAAAATTAGGCACATTCCCAAACCACTGATTCCCTTTCCAAAAGATTAAGCCAATTAAACTGCAATACAAAACTAAACCCAGAGCTTGAAGGAAAGCGATTAAACCCAAAGAGCAATCTTTAGACTTCTTCAAAGAGAGCCCGGCGGTATTTTTTTGATTTTTTATCATGGACAAAAATCCTTCCGCATTTACAAACTATTTTTTCCATTCCATCTTTAATCTGACTTTTTTTTCCTTTACTTAAAGGCATCCCGCAACCAACACATTGTCCCCGAGATAATAACCAAGCTTGAACCGGACCAATAATATTTTTAAGCATTCCACCTCCTTTTTCTAATCTTAACTTTTTTTAGAATTTAGGTCAAGATAATCCTGAAGGATCAAGCTGGCAGCCACTTGATGCTCCTTAAGTTTTCTTTTTTCTCTTCCTTTCCCCATCTCAATCATTTTTTCCTTAGCTTCAACGGTAGACAAAGTCTCATCTTGAAGAAAAACCGGCAGACTAGTTTTTTCTTCAATCTTCTTTTTAAACCCTCTAATCCGAGGAGCCAATTTTCCCTCAGTCTGGCCTAAAACAATTTTTTCAATTTTCTCTGCCTGGCAGATTAACCCTATCTCTTTAACTGTTTTTTCTAAATCTTTAACTTTAAGACTTTTAAAAGGCTCCGCTAAAAACCCTTCGGAAGTGGCCAGGCCAATATTTTTTAAACCAAAATCTATCCCTAATAATTTCATTAATATCCTACTAACCGGGCTTTCACTATCCCCCTTTTTAAATATGTTCCGGGTGGAACACAAGTAATTAAACTTAAGGTCTGCTGATCAAAGCGCTGTTCTAAAATATTAATCTCCTCTGGTTTAACTTCTTTATAGTCAAACACCTGATACTGAAATTCAATCCCATCATAATAAATATAGATTATGTCCCCATTCTCTAAGGTAGGAATTAGAGAAAATATGGTTTTGTAATCTTTAGGGTTATAGAAAACCGGTAAAACTGAATGACCAAAAATAACCATATTACCCAGGTCTCCAGGTAAAGCCGTCCCTGGATAATGAACTAAGTTTTTTTTAACTTTAGTTCCCCCAATTTCTACGACGGCGTCTTTTATCTTAACTTTGGGAATAGTAAGAGTATAATGAGTGATCCTTCCCGGCTCAACTGAGGGAGTCGGGACTGACGGAAACCAGTTATTAATCAAGTCATAATCAACTTCTTCTCCAGTTCCCCGAGGAATAACTTCAGCCTCCTTTTGAGTAAAAACTCCGGCCACTAAAGGACTAATCACATCCTTAGCTTCAGCCACCCGAAGCTCATCTATGGGCGCTAAAATTTTATCCCTGGCTTTTTTAATTACCAAATACTGATAAGAAAAAAGATAATATAAAACTAAAGAAATTAAAGCAACACCAGTTAAGCCAAAAATCCGAGAAGAAGATTTTCTTAACTTAAAGAAAAAAACTTTTTTTTTAATAAAAAACTTGCCTTTACCGGGTGGGATTTTTAAATAAGAATAGGCAGTCATTTATTCTTCCAGCTCAACCTCAATAATAATGCTTCTACTTAAACGAGGTAGGCGCTTTAAAATGCCTAAAAACTTGGGAGTAATTTCAATCTCGGCTCTGGAAAAATTAGCTAACCTTTGAAGATATTCTTCTGCTTTTGCCAAAGACTTACCCTTAAGCTCTCCCTTAATCTCATTAAAATCAGTTTTAGGTAAAAGATGAGCTTTAACTAAAGTTTCTAACTCCACCTTACCACTGCTAGCTTTTATCCCCTTAATTTCTATTTCTGCTTTACTAGGATCAAAAAGAAAATTATCCGGCACTTTATCCTTCATTAAAGCTGACAACAACCTTTCCAAATAAGTCTTTTTGTAAAAAGGAATAGAAAACTCGACTCTTAAATCCAAAGATAAACTATCAGTTTCCTCTTCCTCCTTAGCACTATAACTTTCATTAAGAATCTCTTGACTAATTTCCTCGCTTAATAGTTCATTGTCTTCATTTAACTCATCTTTAAGCTTAAGTGAAGCGTTTTCTTTTAACTCTTCTAACAAATCATCAAAAACCTGCTTCATATCACTTTCAGAAACAACCTTAACTTCTCGGCTAGTCCCGCCGGAAAACCCACTTTCAGCCTTACCACTATAAGAATCAGTTGAATGACTCTTAAAAGAAAGGTTAGAACCATTACTTAAATTAGATTCTGTTCCAATTGAACCAGCCGTAACAGCGACTGATGATTTGCCATAAGTGACTCCTTCTTCTCCGGCTGACTGAGAAGCAATCTTAACTTCTTCATCTAGAGTAAAAGTTAAATTATCTCCACCAATTAAAACTGTATTGGCAACAAAAGTAACTTCTTGACTGGTTTTGTTATACAAAATCACTTCGCCTTTGGCTTTTTCACCCACTAATTTTTCTCCGCTGGTAGAAATAGATTTACTGCCTTCCAGTTCAAGTTTTCTTTTATCACCGGGAATAATATTTCTTTCCTCATCAACTTCCAAAATAGAAGAGTCAACTATAATTTTTAATTCTTCTTCCAAAGTCTCAGGGTTCAAAAAAACAGTAATTTTAGCTTTAGGCAAATAAACAAAAAGAAACCCAAACAAGGCTAAAATAACCACTAAAGGCAGGACTAAAACTAAAACCTTCCGGCTTTTACCAGCCAGACTTAAAAACTTAAGTTTTAAAAGCCCTCTTTTTGTAAAAGATTTAAGCTTGCCCAATAAAGATAAAGAGGGTAAACCTGAAGCCATGCCTTTAATTTTAGGACCTTTATCTTCTTTGGCTTCATCAGCTTGACTTTCAATCCCATCATCTTTTTTTTCCTCTTCTTTTTTCATTCCCATCACATCCTGATCCTTTAAAAAACCAATATTTTTGGCACCTAATTCTTCCGCTTTATCATCTTGGCTGGTTTCTTGTTTTTCCTTATCCTCTTCCTTTTTTTCTTCTTCTGTTTCTTCCTCTTTTTTCTCTTCTCCTTCTTTTTCTTCCTCTTCTTCCTTGTCTTTTTCAACTTCTGACTCTTTCTTCTCTTCTTTATCACTCACTTTAATATCAAAACCTAAAGATTTAGCCACTTCAGCTCCACCAGCCAAAGCAACGGCTTTAATTGACTCATTAGATTCTAAAACTTCAACTTTAGGAAAATGAAGGAAATTAAGTTCTGACGGCCAATCAAAAGTAACTAATTGCTGTTTGTATTCTTCAAAATCAAAAGTACCATTAAAAATTATCATTCTGGCGGGAAAGTTTTCCACTTCCTTAAAACGAGCTAACCCTTCTTTAACATCAGCTGCCAAATCTTCACTCCGGCCAACTATTTTAGTCCCTTTAATCTTTCCCAAT
>PEZT01000005.1:9439-9581 GCA_002773945.1 Candidatus Beckwithbacteria bacterium CG10_big_fil_rev_8_21_14_0_10_34_10
AAGATTGATTAAAATCGCATTTAAAGGCGTCCCTTCTTCAGACTTTAAGAAAGCCACCAAAGATTCAGTAATAACTACAAAACCCAAAGGTTTTAACTCTAATTTTTGACAAATAAACTTTAAGAGTTCTTTTTTATCCTCA
>PEZT01000006.1:0-9277 GCA_002773945.1 Candidatus Beckwithbacteria bacterium CG10_big_fil_rev_8_21_14_0_10_34_10
TTGTCCCGACGGTCATAAAAATCATATTGTTCCTCCCCAATACTGACTTTTTTTATAGAACCTTTTTTGTCTTTTATGTTGAACTAAAATTTTGTCAGTGATAGGATAAACCAACCTGCCCGATAAACTGGGATATTTTATAAAGTCGTAAGGTTCGATAAAGATGAGCTTTACTCCTAAAAGCTTACCAACATAAAAAAATGGCGGAGCGATTCCGGCACCGGCGCTGATAAGAAGGTTAGGCTTTTCTTTGAGAAGAACTTTAAAGGCTAAAAAGAAATTCCTAAATGCATTAATCAGGTTTCTTGACTCAGGATAAAAACCGAAATAAACCCTCTCTTTTTTCAAAAGGAATTTAGAGTCCTCCCCAGCAAAAGTAACCCAAAAACGATTATAATGACTCCAATAGTCTTTTATTTGATATAATTGAAAAAGGTGACCACCTCTAGAGGTTATTAATCCTATTTTCATTTCTAGGTTGATTTTACCATCTAAAATGACTAAGGTAAAAAAACATCCCACTTTCTCGATTATTGTCCCAGCATTCAATAGGAAAGAAACTATTAGTCTTTGTCTTAACGCTTTGTTAAAACAGACTTACTTCAAAGATGATTTCGAAATAATTGTTGTTAACAATAATTCCACCGATGGAACAGATAAAATAGTCTCCAAGTTTCCAGTGAGGTGTTTACGAGAAAGTAAACAAGGGGCTTATGCAGCTAGAAACAAAGGAATAAAGGCAGCTCAAGGTAAATGGCTTGTCTTCACCGATTCAGATTGCATTCCAGACAAAAACTGGCTAAAAGGATTTAGTCAATATATCGAAGATGACAAAATTGGTTGTCTAGCTGGAAGGGTAATTCATCTTAAAACTAAAACTTATCTTGATTCTCTAATTAAAAGAAGTAAGGCAGTAAATCAAAAAAGAGCTCTCTCTCACTCTTTTCTTCCCTTTGCTGTTACAGCTAATGTTGCTTATAGAAGAGAAGTCTTTCAAAAAATTGGAAAATTTGATAAAAACTTAACTATGAGTGGAGATATGGATTTTTCCTGGAGGATGCAACTCGAGACTGACTGGAAAATTAAGTATGTACCCCAAGCAATCGTCTACCACAGACCTCGCCAAAATTTAAAAGATTTTCTCTGGCAAATTAAAGGATATGGATTAGGAGAAAAGACGATTGAAAAAAAATATCAACTGCCATTGAATTTCTTCTCTCGGTTAAAAAGGACCTTAGGTTATTTAGTACTAATTCCACTGCGATTATTATTCCTTCCCATCATTAAGCTCTATAATAAAAGTGAATCAGTAGTAATTATCTTATTTGATTTTCTTTATAATTTTTTCTTTCTCTGGGGACGGTATTCAAGATAAAACTCTAAAAAAGCTAATCTCCAATCGATACGATCTTAACCGATGTTCTGAAGTTGGGGAAAGGCAAAAAAATACTATCTCCTACCTTGACTTTTTGGTCAAAGTAAAAATAATAAAGCCCGGCTTCTTGACTCAAATCCATCTCTACAGTCAAATAGGCATCTTTTTTTAGTGGATTTTTTCTAACTAACACATCCCCCCAGGCAGTAGTCACCACTATATCAGCCAACTCTGCTCTTTTTTCAGTAACTCGGAGATATTCCTTGCCGTCAATCCCAACTACTTTGTCACCAATTTCAAGGGCATCGACTACCCAAGGATCTTCTGAAATAATTTTCAATTTGACCGTTTTTTGCGAGCTATCTTTCGATACTAATTCACCAATTGCTCGAACAGTGCCTTCAAGCTCAACCGAGCCTAAACGAAAGGTCATCTTTGTTCCAACATTAAGATTTTGACCACGAAACTGAAATTGTTTATTCCTCCTATTGTAGGTTCCCTTAACCCGCATTCTCACTAAAACATCCTTACGCGAACCAGCACTTTCGAAAATTTCCACCCCAACTACCTCTGCTGTTTTCCGAGAAAAGCTATCATATTCAGCATCTCCTGGTTTGATAGCATCGGCATACCAATAGGGAATTTCAGTATCTCTAACCCAAAGTCCGGGATAGGAAATTAGATAAATATTAATCCATTGAGCTTGGTGAAAATATTGACCAAAAAAGAAAATTAAACCTCCAACAACTACTAAAATAACTAACCAGTCAAGGATATTAAAGCGGCTAATTAATTTTTTAAACTTTAGATAGAATTTTTCCCAAGATATTTTCATTCCTAGTTATTAGCCTCTGAGTTTTTAGAAACAATTAATACAATTTTATCAGTTTTTCTCCCTTTTTATCAAGGTCAAAGTCAATCACAATTGTTTGGCGACAAATTTTTCGCAAATGCTTTCTCTGTCTACTTCCCAACTTTAAAACTTGGGTTGTTGTTCGGCTGAAAGCGAGAGGGGTAGTTTTCTGAGTTATTAAAAACCTTCCATTTCCCCATCTTCTTCCTACTCGGCTAAGAATTTCTTCGATACCGCCAACTGGATTAGCCACTACCGGAGTCCCGCAGGATAGAGCTTCCAAGGCAGTTAAACTAAAGGTCTCCACTCCAACTGAAGGAATGACTAGTAGGTCAGCTGCTTGAAGAAAGGCAATTTTTTTCTTTCCCTCTAGTTTGCCTAAAAAAATAACATTTTTAAGTTTCAATCTTACTACTTGCTTCTTAATTTGGGGCAAAAACTCATCTTCCGGACCGGCAATAATCACCCTCATAGGCAAGCCTAATCCTTTAAGTCTCTTTAGTGATTCCAAAAAAAGACTAAGGCCTTTGTTGGGCTCAAATCTACCTAGATAAAAAACCAGTAGCTCACTAGAAGAAAAACCGATTTTTTTCTTTAATGCAGACCTGTTATTTGATGGCCTGAAAAAGCGGGTATCAACCCCAAAGCGAGAAATAATTATTTTATTCCAGCATAAAGGAAAAAATCTTGAAAGCTGTTTTTTTTGAAATCTACTAAAAACAATTATCCTTTTAACCCAAAAAATTACCCATGCTTGCATCACCCAGAGACAAAAGGCTCGTAAAATTGCCTTTAATTTTTTAAACCCGTTTAGCCTCTCAATATCATTGAAATAAATATCTTGGGCAGGAATATTGTGACAGTGTAAAAGCGCTGGAATGTGTTTAATTCTCGCCCAAGGCGCTATTAGAAAAGAAGACTTGGTATTGTTTAAAATCAGACAATCAATCTTTTTTCTTCCATGAAGGCGGAAGCTAGTCCAAAAAGCAGCAATAGGAATTTCCAATAATCTCTGCCATCTCTTATTAAACTTAAGGAAAAATAGCTCTTTCTTTAAAAAATCATCCCTTAAAAGCCGAGGTTGAACTTCTTTTCTCTTCTTACCAACCACTAAAGTACATTCAAACTGAGTAGCATACTTTTTCTTTATTAATCTAACTAGGCTGGAAATAAAAACGTTAATCCCGCCTAAAGAAAGAAAGTCGTTAACAAAAACTAAATGTTTTGTTTTTCTAAAGTTCATTCTGCCAGACTAAGGAGCCTAAAAAAATAAAAAAATAGTCAAATAAACGATGGACTAAAAAAGTTGGGTAAGCCAGAGAAACAAGTAAAAAGCTTATTGCTGAGAAAAAAATCCCCCAATTCAAAACACTGGATAAATTAAATACCGTCGCCCTCTCCTCTTTTAGAAAACTGACTGATTTCCCAATTAAAAAAATCAAAAACAGCAAAAGGGCAGGGATTCCCATCTCTGCCCCAATCTGTAAGAAAAGATTATGAGGCTGAGCCGGATAGAATTTGAATTGCTCAGGCAGTTGATAAAACATGGCTGAAGAGAAACCATTTAAACCAACACCAAATAATGGAAATCTAGCCATCAGCTTGAGGGCGCGACGAAAAAGTTCCAGCCGATAACCCCCACTACCCAATTCAGAAAAGGTTGTTAACATCGAAGAAACCCGAGGAAGAAAAATAATCACCAAAAAGACCAACGAAACGGCTATTAGGCGTTTAAAACCAACAGTTGAACTAAGTTGGCTAATCCTAGCTTTAAAATCAGGAAAAAGCCGATTAAGAACAACTAGTCCTCCAGCTAAAACCAGAAAAATTACTAACCAAGCTACTCGGCTTAAGGTAAAAAGCAACCCCAAAAGAGAAAAACCAAACGCCGCAAATTCCAAAAAGAAGAAAAAAGAACCCGGTTTTTCTCTTAGCAAGCTAAAGAAAAAAAGAGGAATAAGAAGGCTAAAAAAAACGGCTAAGAAATTCGGGTGATAAAAGGTTCCTTGAGCCCGAAAAAAATCAACATTTTCTTGAACTGGAATCCCACCAATAGTAGCGGCGCTCATCATACCACCTATTACCGTCCCCCGCGTCAAAACCTGCAGAAAAGCTAAGCCTCCCTCAAAAATGGCTCCGGCTGCCAGTAGAACCATTAGATGCTGGCGAAAATTTGATTGCCGCAAGAAAAATTGAGCCAAGAAATATAGAGCTGCTGTCCTCAATAAAAGGAGCCAGGAAAAAAAGGCTAAAGGTGGTTGAAAAGCAAAAAGACAAGATATTCCTCCCCAGACTAGAAAGGCAAACAAGTTCCAGTCTTCTTTCTTAGGAAAGAAAAACTCCCTTCTTCGCCAAAGCGAGAAAAAAAGTAAGAAAAAAACCAGATCAGAAAAGGTAAAAATCAAGTGGTAGTTAAGGTCGACCATTTTGTCTGGCCGGTACATTAATTTTGAGGGTATCAAGTAAAACTCTAAACTTTTCCCGCGATCAAAAATCAAGAAAGCCACTAGTGTTAACCAAAGACTGAGTTGCCATTTCCTTACCAAACTAAAAATCACCAGCCAATAAACAATGCCCAATAAGATTACCCTAGCCAGAGTGTTTGCAAAAACTAAGCCCAGCCCATAGAATAAAAGCGTAACCAGTAAAAGAAAATGGAATTGCTTTTTAGCCGCCAATTTCATAAAGTATTTCAATTGCTGTTCTATTATATCAAAAATCCTTCCTCGCACTTGCCCAAAGGAACTGATTTAACTTCCTTTCCATCCGCAAATCTTTTTTATCAATATGCCTTAAAGAACAAAATGATACCCTTTATTGGCCATTTAGCTAACTGTCAGTATTGTCAGAAAAAAATCCACCCTAAAATCAACAAGAAAATAAAGTTAACTTTTAAAACATTTCTTGCTCTTTCTTTGCTTCAAGAGCAAGAAAAAGAAAAACTAGGAAAGATTTTAACTAAGAAGAAAATCTCGGTTGTTCTCCTTAAAAACTTTGACAAGCTTAAAAACTTTTATCCTGATAGTTTTTGTCTTCAGTCTGACATTGACCTTTTTGTCAATTCAAAATATAAAAAAAAATTGGATCAGCTTCTTATCGATCAAGGCTATCAAAAAAAACAAAAGAAAAAAGATAAAGACTTTGAATATGGACAAAAAGAAACTCATTACTCCAAAATCTCAAAATTAGGAGTCTCTTTTACTGCCGAAGTTCATTATGATATTTTAGTTTCTCCTAAATTTCACCCTAGCCGTGAAGCAATAGTTGGATTTTCAAATCAAGCCCTGGAAAGGGCTAAAAAACAAGCTAATGATTTCCTTGATTTTTCAGCCGAGGATAAGCTACTTTACCTTATTTTGCATTTTTATCTTAATGACTTTTTACAAGGGTTAAGGAATCTTTATGATATTGCACGCTTTGTAGAACTCAAAAAGAAATCGCTTAACTTCAATAAACTATATAAAATCGCTAAGCGATATCAGTCTTATTCGATAGTAATTTTTGTTCTAGGATTAGTTAAGAGGTTTTTCCTCCCCAAACTGACAATCGATAAATCTTTAAATCAGTTTAACTTTAAATTGGCTTATTTTTTCTATAATCCCCTCTTCACCAGTTTAGTATTTACTAATAAAGTTTATCGATTTGAGGAACATCGCTATCAACTGAAAAACTTTCAAGTCATCAACTCACTGGTAAATGAGAAGGTAAGTTTTAAAACCCTCTGGCGAATTTTTCGCTACGTTTTGCCTATTTTGGTCTCCAGAACCGTTCAAAATAACTTTGATTAATCGGTCTAATCTGATAGCTAGCTTGCCAGAGCCGACCTTTTAAGGCTGCCTCATGTCCAAAAAGTTCTTTAACTTGCGAAGTATAAACTCTAATGGCAGAAATTTTATTTTCTAAAAGATTTGTTCCTTCGGCCACCTGCTCACGAAGTTCAAATCCATTCTCTTCCAAAAGTCTAAGTTGTTTTTCTAGTTTATTTGAAAGGCAATAAGGAAAATCCTCATAGAAAAGGATGGATTTTCTAGCTTCCTCATTTAAAAAATCCCGAGAAATAATAAATAGAATCTGGTGATCTACATGATTGCCAATAGCAAGGGGGAAATAAAAGGTAGCTCTCTTTTTAAGAAATTTTCTCAGGTTTTGTTTTAAGTCTTCCATTAACCCTTTATCTTCTCTCTTGATTCTTCCAAAAAGTCTTTGTTTTGGTCGGTATAAGTACTTACCAAAAAAGAGGGTTTTAATTTTTCCGGCTGATTTTCTTTGTCTAAAATAGGCGTCAGTAAATGGCAAATGGACAAAATCAGCTCCGACTAATTGACAGGCTGCTTTATCTTCTTTTCTTCTTCTGGTTGAAGGTCGGCTAAAAACAGTAACAACCAAAACCATTCCCTCTTTCTTAACCTGGTTAATGATTGTTGCCCCGCAAGAAAGAATGGCATCGTCAGGGTGAGGAGAAAAATAAATATGAAAGTAATCTTTCATTGCTGGGCTAATTTTACTATAATGAAACTTGAAATGAAACATTTCGGCGAACTTCTTTTTGCTTTCACTCAAAAAGAGATTAAAGCTCGCTATAAAAACGCGGTCTTAGGATTTTTATGGATGTTTTTGAATCCAGTTATTCAAATGTTGGTTATGGGTTTCGTTTTTTCCTTAATTTTTCGATTTGGGATTAAAGATTATTATCTTTTCTTGTTTACTGGACTCTTACCCTGGAATTTTTTTGCCTTAAGTCTTAATAAAGCTACTCCCTCCATTGTCTATGAAAGAAGTTTAATCCAAAAATCCTCTTTTCCTAGAGAAGTTATTCCCCTTTCGATTGTTCTTTCTAATTTTTTTCATCTTTTAATTTCTTTAGTTTTACTTTTAATCTTTTTGGGGGTTACTGGAAAATGGCAAATTTTCTACCCTATAAACTTTCTTTTGTTTGTGATTAGTTTAATCTTTCTTCTCATTTTTACCGCCGGTTTTTCTTTAATCACCTCGAGCCTTAATGTCTTTTGGCGAGATGTCAATTTTTTTACCCAAGCCTTAGTTTTAATCTGGTTTTATGCCACTCCGATTCTTTACCCTATATTGGTGATTCCCGACCGATTAAGAACTATTTTTTATCTTAATCCTCTTTCAGGTATTTTTGTCTCTTTCCAAAAAGCAATTATTAATCATGGAGAATTTCCTTTTAAAATTTTACTTATTCAATTTTTAATCATAATTTTTATCTTTACTTTCGGTATCAACCTGTTTAAAAATAGAGCAAAATATTTTAGTGATTGGTTGTGAGAGAAATTGTTAATAGTTAATAGTCAATTGAATGAACCTATCAGCAATTAGCAATTATCAATTAGCAATCAGATGTCCAATCAACAATTAGCAATCAAAATTGAAAATCTTTCCAAAAAATACATTCTCCACCACGAGAAGCCAACGCTAGTGGAATCTTTTTTAAAAAAGAAGGAGGAGCTTTGGGCGCTAAAGAACATTAATCTTGAAATTAAAAAGGGAGAAAAACTGGGAATCATCGGCCCAAATGGTGCTGGAAAATCAACTCTGTTGAAGATTATTTGCGGGATTACCACTCCAACTACTGGCACAGTTAACACTAATGGCAGAGTTGCTTCTTTAATTGAACTGACAGCTGGTTTTCATCCGGATTTGACTGGCGAAGAAAATATCTATGTTAACGGACTTTTGTTAGGAATGAGCAGAAAAGAAATTAAAAATAAATTCAAAGCTATCGTTAATTTTTCCGAACTTTGGCATTTTATTGATTCTCCTTTTTACACCTATTCTGGGGGGATGATGCTGCGTTTAGGATTTTCAATTGCTATTCATTCCGATCCTGATATATTGATTGTCGATGAGGTTCTGGCTGCCGGCGATCAAGCCTTTCAGGAGAAGTGTCAAGAAAGAATAAAAGAGTTTTTCAAAGAAAAAACAATTCTTTTTGTCTCTCATAACTTAAGGATGATTAAATTACTTTGTCCAAAGGCAATTTGGTTAGATAAAGGAAGAATCAGGTCAAGCGGAGAAACTAAAAAGGTCGTAAAAGAATATTTAGCCAAATATAAATAACAAAAATGTCTCCTAAAATCACTCTTGTTTCAGTCAATTCCTGCGAATTTCCAACTCCTCCTTTAGGAATCGCTTCTATTGCCACCTATCTTGTTAGAAAGGGTGTGGTTGATAAAAAAACTGTCCAAATCTTAGATCTAAACCTTGAAAAAAAAATTCTTCCCAAAATCAAAAAATTCAAGCCTGATATTATTGGCATCTCTTCGATGACACAGTTTTATCCTCGGGCAATAAAGCTAGCAAAAAAAATAAAAGCCCAATATAAAAAGTTACCCGTCGTCATTGGTGGAGTCCATATTTCAACCGCACCACACTCTTTCTCTGAAGCCTTCGACATAGGGGTCATTGGAGAAGGAGAAGAGACTTTTTATGAATTAATCAGATATTTTAAAAAATATGGCTCTTTTAAAAATTCAAAGCTTAGAAACATTCCGGGTTTGGTTTTTAAAGAAGAAAAAAATATCATTCAAGCCTCGTTTCGCAAACTGATCACCCCATTAGACATTCTTCCTTGGCCTGATTGGCAATTGTTTTCTCCATACTTATCCCAATATTTGAAAGGGCGTCCACTTAAAAAAGGAGAGAAACCATATAAAGTAGGTTATATTATTACCTCAAGGGGCTGCCCGTATCGATGTGCTTTTTGTTCCACTTCAGTTTTCTGGAAAAAATTAAGATTCCATACACCCAAATACGTGGTTGAACAAATTGAATACCTAGCAAAAAAATTTAATATCAAACGCATTGTTATCCAAGATGACATATTTAATTTTTCTAAAAAAAGACTCAAGGAAATTATTATTGAGCTGGATAAAAGAAATCTTTTGGGAAAGGTTAGTTTTGGTGCTTCTGTTCGGGCAGATTATGTTGATGAAGAGTTTTGTCAAATTTTCAAAAAGATGGGTGGTACTTCAGTTTTTATAGGATTTGAAAGTGGGAGTGAAAAGATACTTAAATTTCTAAAAAACAAT
>PEZT01000006.1:9311-13677 GCA_002773945.1 Candidatus Beckwithbacteria bacterium CG10_big_fil_rev_8_21_14_0_10_34_10
GGGAGGAATTATTTTTGGCTCTCCCGGAGAAAACCTAGATGATATGAAAAAATCGTTGCAATTTATGAAGTGGTTTTCTCAGCTAAAGTATGCCGCTCGACTTTCCCCTTATATTTTGACCCCTTTTCCGGGAACAAAAATTTGGGAACTTGCTTTACAGAAGGGTCTGGTCTCAAACGATATGGAGAACTGGGGTAGCCTCCATCTCACCCCTTCTGAGCCTTTCTTCCTAGATAAAGTTGACAAAGCTTCCTTTAGGAGAATTTATAAAAGAGCAAAAGATATCTCTCATGAGATCACTCTTTCAAGATACGTTCGGTTAAAAACAGGAAGTTGAGTGGTAATTTTATAATTAATTATACTGTAAACTCTCCCAAGGAAAAAAAATAACTCCCGAATGGCTACAAGAATCAGAAAGGTTAATTTATAACTAATCTTCTTATCCCTTAATAAAGATTTTAACTCTGTGATAAATAAATGTTTTTTTCTCTTTTTTTCTTTCTCTTTAATTTGTTTAATTTCTTCTCGAAAAAGTCTTTTTATCTTTTTGGAAGGAAGATATTTTACTCCCAAGATTCCCTCTGTCCGACCATAGAAAAATGATTTGTAAATTAAAGAAATTAGGTTCTTAAGCATCCCTTTCTTTTCTTTAATATGATTTACTCTCATTTTTGAGGTTCCATAGATTTTAATTCCCGCTCTCTGAAGGCGAATGGATAAATCCTCCTGTTCGCCCACAAAAGGAAAAAGTTCCTCATCAAACCAGTAGCCAATTTTCTCGACAAAACTCTTTTTTACTAGTACATCACCAGTCAAAAGATAATCAATCACCCTCAAGTAATTATCTTTTTCCTCTTTTTCCTTATGTATTTTTCTAGTGAGGGAATAATAAAAATGAAAAAGGTCAACAAAAATATTTTTTTGGCTAAATTGATGAATAGTCTTCCCCTGAACAGCACAGTTTGTGCTTTGAGAGAGGTTTTTAACTTCCTCAAACCAGGTGGGACTTACTAAACAGTCATCATCCAAAAATACTAAAACGTCTCCCTTTGCTTTTTTTGCCCCTAGATTGCGAGCAAAAGACGGACCTCTTCTGGGTTCAAAAAAATACTTAATCGGAAGTTCGTCCTGAAAACCCAAAATAATTTCTTTAGTATCGTCCTGGCTTCCATTATCAACAACTAAAACTTCATCTTTTTTACCCACTTGCCCAACTAACCGCTGAAGACATTTTCCTAAAAACACCTCCCGGTTTCTAGTTGGGATAATAATGGAGATTGTCACTCTAGATTTGATACTTGACAAACTATCTCCTAGCAGCTTTATAATAATATATAAGGTAAAAAACCGAAAGGGGGTGACTAAATTTATGGAGAAAAAAATAGCTAAGAAAAAGACCTACCGAAAGCCAGCGGAGAAAAAGGAAAGTATAAAAGAAATAAAAACTGTAACGACTTCAGACTATTGAGGTTACCAGACTAATCTAATACAACCAGTTCTTCCTTTAAATATTGTGAGATAAAATCTTCTATATCAACTGTAGTTTTTTTCTCTTCTACATCAAAATTTTCAGTCATTAGGGTAGTCAGTTCTTTGATTGAGCAAGGAGTTTTAAGATGTCGCCAAATAAACGAGGCGGTTTCATTAAGAGTGTGAATGGTTGAATTTCTCGGATCTAAGATATAAACTATCCCTTCGACTTCTTTAAAGATTACTTGTTTGCTTCTTTTAATTTTAGTTTTTGGTTTAAGTTTCATCTCAGAAATTAGGCAAGTATAGTTTTTTGGCTGGGAGGTTTAAATTTAAAATAATTGACCTCAAACTTACCAAATCTGAATGGATATTTCTTTCTTAAGTCTACTAGATGAAGATATTCCCTGTCAAATAGTTGATACCAAACTTTTAAGCTAACCGGACGGGCCTGGGCTAGTTTTTGGCTTTGGTAGACCAAACAAGCTTTCTCCTTTATACTGGTAAAGGAGGCGATATTTAACCAGTGCGTCGGCTCAGGCATCATCTGCCAGTTGATTTTTTGCTTTTTTATTTCTCTCATTGTTTCTTTCAATACTTCTCCTAAGACGACAAAATAAAGATTGATTTCATCTGAAGGGTAATTGCTTAGCAAAGATTTTAACGTCAAACTTGTGGCAATATGATCCGGATGGGTGCTACCACCAGAGGGGTCATGAGTAATAACAACTCCAGGTTTGACTTGAGTTATTATTTCCTTAAGGAAATTCTTTAATTTCTGCTGCTGATAATAAAGCCTGCCATCAGGAAGGTGGCAAAAAAAGACTTTGCCTACTCCTAAAATTTTACTAGCCCTGAGTAGCTCTCTTATCCTTTTCTTTTTCAGTTTACTTCCCTTCAATTTGGTATCAATTACTCCTTTCTCTCCATCTGTTAAACAAACCAAATAAGTTTTAATCCCCTCCTGGGCCGACTTGGCTAAAAGCCCAGCAAGATTAAGTGATTCGTCGTCGGGATGGGCAAAGACAGCTAGCAACCGTCTCGGTTGGTCTCTTTTCTTCTTAGGAAGAAGGTCTTCAATTTTTTTTATTTCAATCATCTCAACACCAAGGGCAGATTTTACCTTGAGGCAAATTGCCAATCAAAAGCCTTAGGTTTATTTCTTTCCCTAGCCTCCCTAATTGATAGGCTGCTATTGCCAGATGGTTACCATCAATAATCGTAAAAACATTATCTTTCTCTATTAAGGTAATCCATTGTTTGTCTGCTTTTTCACCCATCTGTTGCTTAATTTTATTGATCAGCTCAGTATGAGGAGAAAAAATTGTTGGCTGGATAATAAACTTAGCAATTCGTTTCACTCGTCTTTGGCCATTAAACTCAAAGTTCCAGCTAGCCTCATTGATAACCAAACAATCCTTTAAAAATTCCCACGAAGCAACTGCTGGAAACCAAATTATTCCTTTGGGCAACTT
This sequence comes from Candidatus Beckwithbacteria bacterium CG10_big_fil_rev_8_21_14_0_10_34_10, assembly GCA_002773945.1. Lineage (GTDB taxonomy): Bacteria > Patescibacteriota > Microgenomatia > UBA1400 > UBA1400 > 1-14-0-10-34-10. Next base: position 12,257 of record PEZT01000006.1, read on the forward strand.
TTTTAAAACCCTGGGATTAATCAGTTTAGTGATCTTGTTTATCCTCTGACGAGTCAAATTCTCGCTAATAGACTGTTCCAGAAGTGGCCAAAAAGACCGATCTTTTTTAAAATACAAGGAAAAAGTTTTATTTTTCAAGCAAAAGTCAGAGTAGTTCTTCAATAATAGTTCTTTTTCCTCGCTTTTTTTACCAATATTAGCAATATAGGTATTGGACGAAAGTGATTTTAGATTCTCTGGAAAAGACAAAAGCTTAACTAGGTTAAAATCTGCTTTTTTAAGCTCAAAAACTGCCCTAATAAGAACTTTTTGATTTGGATAAGCCCTATTAGTCCGTTGATAAAAGGGTGAACCAAAAAGGAAAAACCTTCGCCTGATCTTTCTAATAATCGCGGTATCATCACCCAGACATACCAATTCTGGGAAAAGCTTTCTAATAGTTGATTTTCCAGTGTCCTCTTTGCCAACAAAGATATATCCAAGCCTATTTTCAACTAAAACTGAAGCATGAAGTATAAATCCATTATTTCTATTAAGAACATATATTAATACTATTCTCAATAAATCATTAAATAGCCTGAAATTTTTCTTTAGAGGCAAAACTGGAAGGTAGAAGTTTTTTCCTTTAACTTGGATTTGTCTTGAATGGTGCTTAATAAAAAAGATTTTGCAGACTGGTTTATTGGCATCACCTTTTTTAATGAGAAAGTCGCCATACTTTTTCCTAAGAAAACTTGAATCAGCTTTTTTCTTACAATAGAATTGAATTGGGAAGTTAGCGACCCCAAGTAAAAATGAATATTCCATCGCTGAAAAAGAAATCTTTAATCAAAAACCATTTTATCATAAAAGCTCCTACCAAGGGTGGTAGTATGATTCCCATAATTAAAGAAGGGTCTCATTTGCTAGTTAGATTGGGCCCTAAACAATATCAGAAAGGTGATATTGTTGTTTTCTTAAAAGAAGGCCAATTAGCTGCCCACCGAATCATTAAAACTAAAAACTCATCTCTTATCCTTAAAGGAGATAATAATTCTGATGTGGATGGCTTTTTTGAGGCCAAACAGCTACTTGGTAAAGTCGAAAAAATTATCTATCCGGAGTATACCATTGATTTGAACAATCGAAAGAATCAATTTTTAAAACATTTCTTTGCTCTCTACTCGCGTTTGAACCTAAAATTTCCTTTTTTATTTAAAATTAGAAAACTTTATAAAATTCCTTTTTTAAAAAAACTTTATCGCTTTTCGATTAAATCCTAAGCAAACCTCTCTTTCAAGACCAGCCAAGTGAACTTAATCAAAGCTAATTGTCTTCGCCAGCGCCAGAGTTGACGAAGGAGACGATAAAGCCATTCTAAACCAAGGTTGCGCACCCATTTTGGCGCTCGGGGGATCCGACCGCTAAGATAGTCAAACCCC